>NZ_JBHXUW010000068.1:0-41612 GCF_042672475.1 Streptomyces sp. NPDC127177 | reverse complement strand
GCACATAGCGGTGCCAGGATTCCCCGCGCCGCGGGGCCGCCCCCCCGGCGGCGGGCCGGGCCCCCGCCCCGCGCGGCACTGCGGCCCCGCGCGGGGCCGCCGGGGCGCCCCCCCCCCCCTGTTCGCCCCGCACGGGCGAATCTCACACCTGCATCGGGCAGTACACCGTCAGCGCCTCCGGCAGTTTGTCGATCAGCAACTCACGGTGGCTGTGCGCCACTTCGCCGTCGTACGCATACGGCGTCCCCGGTTTCAGGCCGGAGATCCGCACCCAGTGGCGCCGGACGGCAGCATGCATGGGGGAGCGGCTCAGCGGACCGGCGACCGCGGCCGCGAGCAGCCTCAGTCCCGGGGTCCGTCCGCCGTGCACCACCCTTATGTCCAGCAGCCCGTCCGCGAGGTTGTGGCGCCGGCCGGGCGCCGGCCCGACCCGCTGGAAGAGGCCGTTGCCGACGAACAGCAGCCACAGCGGCCTTCGCCGGCCCTGGAGTTCGGCCTCCAGCGGGCGCTCGCCGCGCAACACCTTCACGGCGGCCAGTACCCCGGCCGGCCAGCCGCCGATCCTGGGGGCCCAGTGCTCCCTGGTCCTCACCAGTTCCGGGTAGACGCCCAGGCTGAAGGCGTTCAGGAAGTATCCGTGCGCGCCCCCGGGCCCCTCGGGCCCCGGCCGGAAGCGGCCCAGGTCCACCCGGACCGCGTCGCCCGCGGCGAGCGCGGTGCAGACGTCGGCCACGCTCTCTATGCCCAGGTCGTACGCGAAGTGGTTCAGCGTCCCGCCGGGGAAGACGGCCAGCGGCACACCGTGCACCGAAGCCACCGCCGCGGCCTGGTTGACCGTGCCGTCACCGCCGCAGACGCCCAGCGCCCGGCCCCGTTCCGCCGCCTTCTCCAGCTCGGCGGAGAGCTCCTCGGGAGGACACTGCACCACCTCGGCGTTCGGCAGCGCGTCCCGGATCAGCGCGGACGTGGCCGTCGCCGTCCCGGACTGCTGGTTGACCACGACGACCAGGTCCTGGCCGTCGGGCAGCGCGGGTGCGTGGGCCGGGGGTCTGCCCGGTGCGGGCAGCTGCCCCCGGGTCGGTACGACGCCGCGCAGGGCGAACGCCGCGCCTACGCCCAGGACCGCCCCGGCCAGCACATCGCTCGGATAGTGGACGCCCGTGTAGACACGGGAGGCCGCCACGGACAGTGCTACGGGAGCGACGATCGCCCCCCAGCCCTTCGACTCGAGGGCCACCCCGGTGGCGAAGGCGGCGGCCGACGCGGCGTGCCCGGACGGAAAGGACGTGGTGAGCGGCTGGCGCTTCAGCTGCCGTATCACCGGTACCGCGTCCAGTATCGGACGCTCCCTGCGGACCGCCCCCTTGCCGACCGTGTTGATGGCGGCCGAGGCCACGGCCATCGACGCGATCCCGCGCAGTGCCGCCCGCCGCGCCCGGGCGCTGCCGCCGAACGCGGCCATGCCCGCCGCGGCGCCGGCCCACAGCAGTCCGTGATTGGCGCTGCGGCTGAGCCGGGGCAGCACGGGTCCGGCGGCCGGCCAGTGCCTCGCGGCCAGGTCCTGGAACAGGGCGAGATCGCATCGGTGCAGCAGGTTCCGCAGTCCGGCGGAGCCCGGCGGGCGTGAAGGGTTGCTCGGTGACGACATGGCACAGCGAATACCCTGCCCGGCCGCGTCGAACCAGCAGGCTCGCCCGAGCGGCACCGTGCGGCCGGAATGTCCGGGCCGCCGGGTGTCACCGCCTACACGCCATTCCTGGACAAAATGCAATAACCTCAACGAAACCTGATCGGGGCCGGGTGCCGGACATCACTCCGTCATTGCCCGGACAAGTCCGCCGCGCTTAGCCTGTGTTCGTGATGCCGGTCACTGGCCGGAATGTCGAACGCGAGAGGGTGGTGCACGACCATGGGGCGACTTGTCCCTGCGGTGACCAGGGCGCTGGACGTACTCGAACTCTTCCTCGACGGCGACGGTACGCTCTCCGCGCCCGAGGTGACCCGCAAGCTCCAGCTCCCCCGCACCACCGTCCACGAGCTGCTCACCACGCTGGCCGCCCGCTCGTACCTGGTCACCACCCCCGACCAGCCCGGCCGCTACCGCCTCGGCGTCCGCACCTACCAGCTCGGCAGCCGCTACGCCGAGCAGCTCGACCTCGCGGCCGAGGGCCGGCAGGTGGCCCAGCAGGTCGCCGAGACGTGCGGCGAGACCGTCCACGTGGCGATCCTGGAGGACACCGACGTCATCTACATCGCCAAGGTGGACTCCACCCACGCGGTACGGATGGTCTCGGCGGCCGGCCGCAAACTGCCCGCCCACTGCACGTCCGTCGGCAAGATGCTGCTGGCGGCCCTGCCCGACCGGGAGCTCGACGCCCGTCTCGACGGCCTCGAACTCACCGGCATGACACCGAACAGCATCACCGACGAGGCGCGGTTGCGTGCCGCGCTCGCCGTGGTGCGGGAGCGGGGGGTCGCGGTGGAGCACCGGGAGTCCAACCCCGATGTCAGCTGTGTGGCCGCGCCCGTGCGGGACCGGGCGGGCCGGGTGGTCGCCGCGCTCTCCATCTCCGTCCCCATGATCCGCTGGAGCGAGGAGCGCGAACAGGAGCTGGCGACCCTGGCCGCCGACGGCGCGGAGGCCCTCTCCGGCCGGCTCGGACACCACCGGAGGCCGCAGTGAGCCGTCCGCACCTCGACGTCGCCGTGCGCGAGCACGCCACCCTCGGCGAGGGCCCGACCTGGGACCCGGCCACCGGGCGGCTGATCTGGGTCGACATACTCTCCGCCCGTGTGCACACCTACGAACCGGCCACCGGACGGCGCACGGTCATGGCCACCGAACAGCACGTCGGCGCTGCCAAGCCGCGGACCGGCGGCGGTCTGGTCGTCAATCTGCGCGACGGAATAGGGCTCTACGACCCGGACGGCACCTTCCGCTGGCTGGTCCACGACGCGGAGCCGGGACGGCGCGGCAACGACGCGGCCGTGGCGCCGGACGGCGCGCTGTGGGCGGGCACCATGCGCTACGACGAGTCGGAGGTGGGCGGGAGCCTCACCAGGGTGGCACCCGACGGCACCGCCACGCGCGTGCTCCCCCTGGTGGCCTGCAGCAACGGCACCGGGTGGAGCCCGGACGGCCGGCGGATGTACTACGTCGACACCCCGACCCGCCGGATCGACGTCTTCGACGTGGACGGCGAACAGGTCCTGGGCCGCCGCCCGTTCGCCACCGTGGAGGAGGGTGCCGGCTTCCCCGACGGTCTGACGGTCGACGCCGAGGGGGCCGTCTGGGTCGTCCTGTGGGACGGGGCCGCGCTGCGCCGCTACACGGCGGACGGCGCGCTGGACCGCGTCGTCGCGCTGCCGGTCCGGCGGCCCACCGCCTGCGCCTTCGGCGGCCCGGACCTGCGCGATCTGTACGTCTCCACGGCGCGCGTGGGCCTCGACGCCCCGCACCCGCTCGCCGGTTCACTGCTGGTCCTGCCGGATGCCGGCCGCGGCGTGCCCGGTACGGCCTTCGCGGGCTGAGCGGACCGGCGTCGCCGGGCGGTCCTGACGCACGGCCCGCCCGGCGACCGCTCACCGCACCGGGAAGCGGCGCAGCGTGCCGGGCAGCCGGGAGCCCAGGGGCGACATGTTCCCGTCGGCGCCGTGCCGGGCCAGCAGGTCCAGGACGAGCCGGCCGCGCCGGACCCGTTCGCGCGCCGTCTCCAGGGCGACATCGCGCAGATGCGCGCCGTACGGGTAGATGCCGGGCGCCCTGGACAGCCCGAACTTCAGGTAGAGCGGGGCGCCGCGCCGGATCAGCTCCGCCGCCTCGTACATCCGCACATAGCCGCCGAGGTCGTCCGGTGCCTCGATGTACAGGTCCATCGGCGCCGCCGACACCCGCCGGATCTCCGTGAAGTGAGCGAGCGTCAGGTCGGAGGGGATGTTGACCGAGTCCGCGCCGAGCTGTTCGTGGACGGCGTAGGACGCCGGGTTGACCGGGCCGATCAGGGCCGACACCTTGAACGTCGTATCGGCGGGCAGTACCCCTCGCACACGCAGCCTGTGCAGGGTCCAGAGCACCCCTTCGTCGGCGACGAGCAGGCATTTCACGCCGAGTTCGCAGGCGCGCAGGGCATCCTCGACGCAGCCGGCCAGGGCATCGTGACCGCGGGCCCGCAGCCCGGCCCCGCCCGAATCGGAACGGAACGAGGCGCCGGTGTCCCAGCTGCCGCGCGGGCCGGTGAACAGGCAGAGCTCGATGCCGCGTTCGGCGCAGCCTTCGGCCATCTCGGTGATCTCGGCGTCGCTGAGCATCCAGATGCCGCTGCCCTGGCTGATCCGGTGGACGGGCACATCGAGCCGCGCGCTCTCCTTCAGGACGACGGAGAGCGCCTCGGGTCCCTCCACCGAGGGGACCTCGGTCCGCCAGCTGCCACCGTCGGGGAAGGAGTGCGGGGAGGCGTCGGCCGGGTCCGTGGCCGGGGCGCCGAGGCCGAGCGCGGTGAGCGCGGGCTCACCCGGTCGCCGGACGCCGGGGCGGGAGCCGGTCGGGGCGGGGGAAGCGGAGGTCATGAGCGACCTTTCGTGTTCGGTGGGTCGGACGAGGTTCGGGAAGCAGGGGATGCGGGGGCCGGCCGCCCGCGGTGGGTCGCGCGACAGCCCTCAGGGACGCATCAGCACCTTGCCCGTTCCCCGGCCGCCGCCCCCGACCAGCGCCACGGCGTCAGCGAACCGTTCCAGCGGGAACTCGTGCGTGATCAGCGCGGCCGGATCGAGCAGCCCGGCAGTGAACGCCCGTACCGCGTAGGACCAGGACGCGGACGACGCCCCGAACACACTGCGCAGGGTGAGCTGGCTCAGCGACAGATGCACGGGGTCGATGCCGGCGGCACCCGGGGTGAACATCCCCGTGAGCACGACCCGGCCGCCGCGCCGTGCGAGCAGGCAGGCGTCGGCTGCGGTCGTCGGGGCCCCCGCCGTCTCCACCACCAGGTCGTACCGGCCGCGCATCTCGGCGGCCTCACCGGGTGTCAGGGCCTCGCTCGCCCCGAACGCCAGTGCCTGGGCGGCGCGTTCGTCCCTCGGGTCGATCACCGTCAACTCGCCGGGCGACACCGCGGCGAGCAGTTGCACCGCGAGCAGACCGAGTGTGCCGGCGCCCACCACCGCGACTCTTTCCCCGGGTTCGGGCGTCCCCGCGCGTACCGCGGCCGCGACCACGGCCGCGGGTTCGAGCAGCGCCGCCGCGCGCAGGTCCGCGTCGTCGGCCAGCGGGTGCAACAGCCTGGCGGGCACCACGACATGGTCGGCGAACGCGCCGGGCCGGGTGAACCCCGTCTCGTCGTACCCGGCGGTGCAGAGCGAGGTCTCGCCGTCGCGGCACCGCTCGCAGCTCCCGCAGGAGCGGAACCCCTCCGCGACCGTACGGCGGCCGGCCAGGGCCGGATCCACGCCCGCGCCCACGGCCTCGACCACCCCGGACCACTCGTGCCCCGGCACCACCGGGTAGCGCACGTAGTGCGGGTCGCGGTGGCCGTCGTAGACCTCCCGGTCGCTCATGCAGATCCCGGCCGCGGCGACCCGCACCCGGACCTCCCCGGGTCCGGGCTCCGGGACCGGGCCCCCGGTCAGCCGGTGCTCACCCGGCCGGTCGATCGTGATCGCCCGTGAGCGGGCGGGTCCCTCGTTCACTTGGGCTGCCTCTTCTCCCAGCCGTCGGCCCAGAGGTCGAACCGCGCCTGCTGCTGCGGGAATTCGGCCGCGGCATCCACATCCAGCTCCACTCCGAGGCCGGGTGCGTCGGAGAGTTCGAAGCAGCCGGTCGCGGGGTCGACCTGCGGGGCGCCCTTGACGACCTTCTTGATGTCGGCGTCCGCGAAGTCATTGAAGTGCTCAAGAATCTTGAAGTTGGGTGTACAGCCCGCCAGTTGGAGACTGGCCGCCGTCAGTACCGAACCGCCCACGTTGTGCGGTGCGATCAGCGTGTAGTGGGTCTCGGCGGTCGCCGCGAGTTTCCGTGCCTCCAGGATGCCGCCGATGTGGCCGACGTCCGGCTGGATGATGTCGGCGGCCTGCGACTCGAACAGCTCACGGAACTCGATGCGGTCGTGGATCCGCTCACCCGTCGCGATCGGCATATCGACCTTGCCCGCCACCTTGGCGAGCGCCTTGAGGTTCTCCGGCGGCACCGGCTCCTCCAGCCAGGCAGGCCGGAACGGGGCCATCTCGTGCGCGATCCGCACCGCGGTCGAGGGGCTGAACCTGCCGTGCATCTCCAGCATCAGCTCGGTGTCCGGCCCGATCGCGTCCCGGACCGCCTCGATTAGCGACACCGAGTAGCGGGTCTCCTCCTGGCCCAGCTCGAAGTGGCCGGTGCCGAACGGGTCGATCTTCAGCGCCCGGTAGCCGCGCGCCACGACCGCGGACGCCGCCTTGTGGTACGCCTCCGGGGTGCGTTCGGTGGTGTACCAGCCATTGGCGTACGCCTTGACCCGGTCGGTGACCTTCCCGCCGAGCAGCTGCCAGACCGGCACGCCGAGCGCCTTGCCCTTGATGTCCCAGCAGGCCGTCTCGATCACCGCGATGCCCGACATCACGATCTCACCGGCCCGCCCGTAGTCGCCGTACTTCATCCGGCGTACCAGGTCCTCCACGGCGAACGGGTCCGAACCCGCGATGTGGTTGGCCTCCGCCTCGCGCAGATAGCCGATCAGCGCATCGGTGCGGCCGAGCATCCGGGTCTCACCCACACCGGTGAGACCCTCATCGGTGCGCACCTGCACATAGGTGAGGTTGCGCCAGGGTGTTCCGACCACATGTGTGCTGATTCCGGTGATGCGCACGGCAGTTGCCCCTCGACTTGTTCGATATTTCGGCACTCGTTCGAAATCCTGGCGTGACCGTAATGACGCGGCGGGGCGAGTGTCAATGGTGCCGTCACAGCGGGTGCGGTTCCCCTTCCCGCCGGGCGCCCCGCTCCATTCCCTCGTATAAAGGGGCGGACACGTCAACGGGACGGACACGGCCCGGGTGACCGAGCGGCGGCGAAGGAGGCCCGGATGGGCCGGGAGCGGACCGGGCGTCAGGGACGCGGGCGGGCCGGGCGTGGTGCCCCCGGGATCCGGGAGGACCGCGGGCCCGTACGGTACGGACCGCCCGCGCCCGGCCCCGGACTGCCGGTCCTGCCCGAACTGGCCGACGTGCTGGCGGCCGCGGCCCGAAGCGGTGTGCCCGAGCCGGCCGGCGGCTCGGCGGCCCTGCGCGAGGCCGCCTGCGCCTACTGGGACCGGCGCGGACTGCACTGCGGTCCCGAACACGTCGCAGCCGCTCCGGGCACCTCCTCGCTGCTCCTCGCCCTGATCGCGGCACACGGCGGGGACGTGCTGATGCCGCGTCCCTGCCCCGCCGCCTGGATCCCGCAGGCCCGGCTGCTGGGCAGGCCCGCCTACCACGTGCCGACCCCCGCCGAGTGCGGCGGCGTGCCCGATCCGTACGCACTGCTGGAGACCGTGCGCAGAGTGCGGGCCGAGGGCGGCAGGCCCCGGCTGCTGCTGATCTCCGTCGTCGACGACCCCACCGCCACCGTCGCCCCGCCGGAACTCGTACGCGAGGCCTGCGAGGCCGCCGTCGGCGAGGGACTGCACATCGTCAGCGACGAGACCTGGCGCGACACCCTGCACCGGCCGCACGACACGGTGCTGCTCAGTCCCGCCGAGATGTGCCCCGACGACGTGACGGTGATCGCCGACCTGGCCGGCGCGCTGACCCCGTCCGCCTGGCCGGTGGCGGTCGCCCGCTTCCCGGACACCGGCCGGGCAGCCGTCCGGCACGCCCGTACGCTCGACATCCTCACCGCGCTCGGCGCCTTCGTCGCCGGCCCGGTGGCGGCGGCCGCCGCGCACGCGCTGCGCGAACCGGACGCCGTCACGGAGCGGGTCCGCCGGGCCGCCGCCATACAGGCCGAGGTCGCCGCCGCCGCCCATCACGCGGTACTCGCCTCCGGCGCGCTGGCCCGGCCCCCGCAGGCCGGCCGCCACCTCTACGCGGACCTCGGCCCCCTCAGGTCAAGGCTCGCCGCACGCGGCGTCACGGACTCGCTGGAGCTGGAGGAGTACCTCACACAGCGGCTCGGAGCCCCGGTCCCCGGCGGCCACCGCTTCGGCGACGAGCTCGGCGCGCTGCGGGTGCGCCTGGGCACCGGCCCCCTGCTCGGCTCGACCCCACAGCAGCAGACGGAGTCACTGACCGCCGCGGAACCCCTCGGACTGCCGCACGTCGCGGCGGCCCTCGGCACCTTCCGGGCAGCACTCGACGAACTGCGCTGACCTGGTCCGGGCGATCGTCGCCCCCGGCCGCTCAGCCGGCGAACCGCGCCCGCATCCGGCGCCACACCGCAGGCGCCCCGCTGATCAGCAGAGTCAGACCGACCGCCGCGACCACGCCCTGCCACGGCTCGGGGAAGAGCGAGCCGCCCAGAACGCCGATCAGCTGATAGGTCGCGGCCCAGGCCAGGCAGGCCGGTACATCCCCACGGGCGAACCGCCGCAGCGGCATCCGGCCCAGCAGACACGCCAGCATCACCGGGATCCGCCCGGCGGGCACCAGCCGGGACAGCACCAGCACCATCGCGCCGTGCTCGTCCAGCTTGTGCTGCGCCTGCGCGAGCCGCTCCGGCGCAGCCCGGTCGCTGATCGTCCGCAGCCACTTGGAACCGTTCTTCGACCGCACCCCGCGCTTCCCCAGCCAGTACAGGGATATGTCGCCGAGGAACGCCGCGCCCGACGCCACCGCGAAGACGTACAGCAGCGCGAAGGGCGACGACTGGTGGAACGCCACCACCGCCGCCGAGCTCACCAGCGCACCCGTCGGCACCACCGGCACCAGCGCACCCAGCGCCACCAGCAGGAACAGGGACGGATAGCCGACCGCCTGCTGCGTCGACTCCGGGGGCAGCCGGCTCACCACCTCGTGGATCACTCGCCGGCCTCCGGCCGTACGTGCTCGCCGTGCTCCAGCCGGTGCACCGCCACCTCAGGCGCCAGCAGCGCCGCCTTGCGGACGAACTCGACACCCGGCGAATGGAACTCGTGCGGCCTGACCCCGTCCATCCCGATCGGCCAGTACGTGCCGTAGTGCACCGGCACCGCCGAACGCGGCGACAGCAGCGCCAGCGCCTCGGCGGCGCGCCCCGCGTCGAGATGGCTGTGACCCAGATAGGGGCCCCAGCCACCCACCGGCAGCAGCGCCACGTCCACCGGGCCGACCGCCTTCGCCATGTCGTCGAACAGCCCGGTGTCCCCGGCGAAGTAGGTGCGCGCAGCACCCTCGACGACATAACCCAGCGCGGGGGAGCGGTGCGGGCCCACCGGCAGCCGCCGGCCGTCGTGGAGCGCCGGGACCGCGCGGATCAGCACGTCCCCGACACGCACCTCGTCACCGGCCGCGACCTCGGTGATCCGCAGCCCGCGCATCCGGCGCAGCAGCCGCAGTCCCGGGACCGCCCGGACCGCCCCCGCCGGCACGATCAGCCGGCCGCCCGGGGCGATGCGGGCCAGCGACGGCAGATGCAGATGGTCGGAGTGCAGGTGCGAGATGAGGACGACATCGGCGACAGCCGCCGCTGGGCCCGGCAGCTCGCCGCGGCGGCGGCGCAGATGCGCGAGGCGCCGCACGAAGAGGGGGTCGGTCAGGACCCGGACCCCGGAGTCCTCGATCGTGCAGGTGGCATGACCCCACCAGGTGACTTCCACCGGCACGCGCCGCCTCCTGTTCCCCGGACCTGCCGTCGAGCCTAAGGGCTGTCCCGCGATCCCCGGTGGTCGCACCTGCTCCCGTGCGCCCCCTCCTGTCCTGACATGCGCCTTCTTGCGCGGGAATCGGGAGAGTAGGGTCGGGGAACGCCTAGCACGGGGGGAATGACCATGGGTGACGTACGGGTGGCGGCCATCGCCAGTCTCACACCGCTGGAGGAGCTCGACAGCGACCCGTTCCTCGTGGACACCCGCAGCCAGCACGACATGTGCGCCCGCTGGGCCGCCGACAAGGGGTACGTCGTCACCCGGCAGCTGCGGCTGTACGGACTGCGCCCCGACCACCACGCCCTCTGGGCCGACATCGAGGGTGGCGCGGTCGAACTCTTCGTCGCACCCAACGACCGGGTGCTCGCACGGGCCGTCGCCTCGGTACCGGGGTTCACCGAGGAGTGCGAGCGGCGCGGCGTGCGTCTGGAGATCGCCGGTCTCGACGAGCCGCACTACAGCGCCCGGACGAAAGCCGGCGTGCACCGCAGGCTCTCCATGCCCACCGCCGGTTACGACGGCTGCTGACCGGGCTCGTCGGCGGACCGGCGGCCCCGCTGTGAAAAGCTGGGGCCGGGCCCGGAACGGCAGGGCCCGGACGTGAGGTGGCAGCGGCGTGGGTGACGGGCGATGGCGAACAGCCGGCAGCGCCCTGATGCGAGTGATTGTGGTGTGGGCGGTCTCGACGCTCACGATGCTTGCGCTCGCCGGGATCCTGCCGGACTTCCAGCTCCAGTCCGACGACGGCGACAGCGTCACCAAGACCGCGTTCACCGCGGCGTGGGGCGCGGGCGCGTTCGGTCTGCTCTCCGCACTGGTCTGGCCGGTGCTGGTACGGGCCCTGCTCATCGTGCCGGCCCTGGTCCTCGGGATGCTGGTCTTCTTCCTCAACGGTTCACTGCTGCTGATCGCGCTGCGGCTCATCCCGGACGGGCGCGGCGCGGCCGACCCGCAGACGGCGGTCGTCGTCGCGGCCGTGATGTCCGCCGTCGCCTCGGCGACCTCCACCGCGCTCGCCGTCCGTGACGACAACGCCTACCGCCGCAGGCTCTCCCGCCTCGCGGACCGTCGCCGCCGCCGCAGCGGCAGGGCCGACGGCACGGACGGGGGCCCGCCAGGCACCGTCTTCATCCAGCTCGACGGGGTCGGCCACGACGTCCTCGCGCAGGCCGCGGCCGACGGCCTGATGCCTACCGTCGCGCGCTGGCTGGCCGACGAGGCCGGCCACCGGCTCACCCCGTGGCGCACCGACTGGTCCAGCCAGACCGGTGCCAGCCAGCTCGGCATCCTGCACGGCAGCAATCACGACGTCCCCGCCTTCCGCTGGTACGAGAAGGAGACCGGCGACATCATGGTCTCCAGCAGACCCGCCAGCGCCCTCGAACTGCAGCGCCGCGCCGTCGCACGCACGCACGACGGCGGACTCCTCACCCTCGACGGGGCCAGCCGCGGCAACCTCTTCAGCGGTGGCGCCGACCAGCTCGCACTCGTCCTTTCGACGACCGCCAGACGTGGCAAGGGCCGCCGCTCCCGGGCCGGCTACTTCGCCTACTTCTCCGACCCGGCGAACGCCGTCCGTACCGCGCTGTCGTTCGTCGCCGAGGTCGGCCGGGAGATCGGGCAGTCGACCCGGGCCCGCGTCCGCAAGGAGACCCCCCGGATCAAGCGCGGCGGGCTCTACCCCTTCATCCGGGCCTTCGCGACCGTCGTCGAGCGCGATGTGGTGGTCGCCGCCGTCATGGGGGACATGTTCGCCGGACGGACCGCGGTCTACGCCGACCTGGTCGCCTACGACGAGGTCGCCCACCACTCGGGCCCGCGGAGCCGGGACGCGGAGAAGGTCCTCGCCCGGCTCGACCGCTCCCTCGCCCTGATCGTCAAGGTCGTCGAGCACACCCCGCGCAGCTACCGGATCGTGCTCCTGTCCGACCACGGCCAGAGCCCGGGGGAGACCTTCGCGGGCGTGTACGGGCTGACGCTGAAGGACCTGGTGCGGGCGGGCAGCGGGCTGCCGGTGCCGCGCCGGGCCCAACGCACTCGGAGCGGTTCCGAGGCCCGTGACGCGGTACGGATCGCGCTCCACCGGCCGGTCGACGCGGACCGGCAGGAGAACCTCTCGAAACCCTCCGACCCGGTCGTCCTCGCCTCCGGCAACCTCGGCCTGATCTCCTTCCCCGACATCAAGGGGCGCGCCTCGCTGGAACAGCTCGACCGCCGCCACCCCGCCCTGCTCAGCACCCTGGCCAACCACCCCGGGATCGGCTTCCTGCTGGTGCGCAGCGAGAGCCACGGATCGGTGGTGCTGGGGCACGGCGGCGTCCGGATCCCGGTGGCCGAACTGCGCGACGGAGAAGGACCGCTGGCCCCCTTCGGCGCGGGTGCGGCGGCGGCGGTCCGGCGCACCGACACCTTCCCGCACGTGGCCGATGTGATGGTCAACTCTATGTACGACCCGCTGGCCGGCACCGTGCACGCCTTCGAGGAGCAGATCGGTTCGCACGGGGGCCTGGGCGGCGAACAGTCCCGGCCCTTCCTGCTCTGGCCGCGCGGCATGACGGACCCGCTCGAAGCTGCGGCCGTCGGGGGCGGGGAGCGGCCGGCCGAACTGGTCGGCGCGGAAACCGTGCACCGGGTCCTGAGACGCTGGCTGCGCGAGGTCTCCGGGCCGCAGGTGCCGGTGGGGCGGAGGGACGGGGAGAGCGAGGGATCCGGCGCGCGGGGCTGACCGCCCGGGCCCGCGGCGCTCGCGTCAGGCCGACTGCCGTCGAACCAGGGTCGGGTGGAAGATCACCGACGGCACCGGCACACCCGGCTGCCCGATCTGCTTCAGCAGCAGCTCGGCCATGGCCGCGGACATCTCCTCCACCGGCTGCCGGACCGTGGTCAGCGGCGGATCGCAGGCCGTGGCGGCGCTGCTGTCGTCGAACCCCACCAGGGCGATGTCCCCGGGAATGTCCTTGCCGGCCCGCAGCAGCACCGGAAGCGCTCCCAGCGCCATCAGGTCCGACGCGATGAACACCGCGTCCAGGTCCGGACGGTCGCTCAGCAGCCTCCGCATCGCCGCCGCGCCGCCCGCATGCGTGAAGTCCCCCTCGGCCGTCGCCACGTCCCGCACGCCGTGCAGCGCCAGCGCGTCCAGAAAGCCCGCGAGCCGCGCCTGTCCGGCCGGCATGTCCTGCGGGCCCGACACCGTGCCGATCCGGCGGCGGCCGATCGCGGCCAGGTGGTCGGCGGCCAGCTGGGCCCCGGCCCGCTGGTCGGCCTCGACGTAGGTGAGCGGAGTGGGCCGGCGCGGCTGCCCGGCGAGCACGGCCGGCAGCCGGGTGCTGTGCAGCAGCCCCGGCAGGGGGTCATCGGCGTGCGAGGAGATCAGCACCACCCCGTCGACGTGGCCGTGGCGCAGATAGGAGAGCAACTGGTCACGGGAGGACCGGTCGTCGGCCAGCATCAGCACCAGCTGGATGCCGGCCGGGCGCAGGACCTCGAGCAGCCCGCTGACCACCCGCCCGAAGTACGGATCGGAGAACATCCGCCCGATGAACGGCTCGGAGACGGGGCGCCGCTCCCGCTCGGAGACGACCAGTGCCACCGAGTCGGTGCGCCGGGTCACCAGCGAACGGGCCGCACGGTTGGGCACGTAACCCGTGGCGTCGACCGCCTCTTCGACCATCCGCCGCAGTGCCGGGTCCACGGTCGTGGCACCGTTGATCACGCGCGAGACCGTGGCCCGTGACACTCCCGCCACACCGGCCACGTCCTCCAGGGTGGCGGGACGAGCGGGCAGCGGTACATCGGCAGTCATGCAGTCTTTATACCGGGTGGTACGACCGGTCCGGAAACAGGTGCGCGGACCCGCGTGGTACGTCGACCGGGGGCATCAGCCGGCGTCACCGGGCGGGACCGGAAGCCGGTCGAGCTCGGCGAGTTCGGCCTTGCGGGCCGTGACCAGGGCCGTGGCGATCCGCTTGGCGTCGGGCCTGGTCCCGGCCTCGGTCTCGGAGTGCGACACCTGGGCGGACTGGCGCAGATGGTCACGGATGAGCGCCGTGACGAGGCGGTCGAACGCACCGCCCCCGACGGTGCGGGCCCGGTCGAGATCGCGCCGCGTCACCATCCCCGGCATGTCATGGCCCTCGTGCACATTCGTGTCCGGCAGCCCCATCCGGGCCAGCAGCGGTCGCAGCCGGGTGAGTTCGGCGTTCTGCGCGGCACGGAGCCCGGCCGCCCAGCGCCGCACCCGGGGGTCGCCGGAACGCTGTCCGGCGAGCGTAAGCAGCGCCACGGCCTGTTCGTTCATCGGGGTCATCAGCTGGGCCCAGGCGGCGTCCGTCGGATCGGCCGGAGCCGATGCCGGGGCGCCGGCGGGTGCGGCGGCCGAACGGGAGGGGGAGGCGGGGCTCCGGGCGCCGTCCTGGGCGGCGCACCCGGTCAGGAGGAGGAGCAGGGACAGTGCCGCGGTGCTGCGGGCCGCCTTCATGACGAGGTCCTCGGGGGAAGGCCCGCCCGGGGCATGCGGCCCCGGGCGGGCATCGGACGGACAACGGCCGTTCTGCCGGAGGGCGGTGGCCGGTCAGGGGGTGCCGTCGGCCCCGCACTTCACGATGGCGTTGATGCAGTCGCGGACCCGCTGGGCCATCTCGTCCTCGGGCCACACGTTGAAGAAGTCGCCGTGCATGGTGTAGCCGGGGCCGGACGCCAGCCGGAACCGGGACGGATCGCCGTTGACCGGGTAGCGGAGCACCTGACGGAGCTTGGGCACCGGCACCGGGTGGGTCGACGGGCACTCGCCCCCGACCGGATAGGCCATGTGGCTCTTGTGGTCGGCCGAGTCGAGGTCGGTGCCGTTCCAGCACTGGGGGAAGTCCAGATACGACTCCAGCATCCCGTCCGCCGGGCAGTTCACGAAGTCGTGGGACGGGTTGACCTCGCCGTGGTGCAGGCACGACCAGCGCGAGATGGTGTTGTCGTCGGGGCCGGTGGCCTTCGCGTTCCCCGCGACGATGCGCAGTCCGCGGGGGAAGGGCTGGATCCGCTGGATGACGTCGTCCCGGACGCCTTCGCCCAGGTAGTAGAACGTGGTGCCGGTGGGTTCGACCTCCTTGTCCCCGTCGTACAGCGTCGGTACCCAGTAGGACGACAGGTCGATGTCGGGTGAGCAACTGCTCCTGGCCTGCTCCAGCGAGGCGAGGTCGGAGTTGCCGTTCGTCGAGTCGTTGCCGAAGAAGCTGTGCATGTGCGAGGCCCCGGGCAGGCCGGGGAAGACGATCGGGTCGTCGGGTGCCCGGTGGGTGTACGGGCATTCGGCGAGGAACTCGGCCACCCGGACGACGTCGGCGGCGGCCCTGGGGGCCGGTGCGGCGTTCGCGTCCGGACCGGCGGACGCGTTGCCGGTGGTGGCCTGGAGGAAGGACAGGGCGAGCGCGGCGGCGACGAGCCCCGCCGTACGGTACCGCCGGGGCGGCATGGATCTGCGGTGGCTGCGGTCGCCGGTGCGATGACGGAAGAAGAGCACGGCACTCCTGTTCGGAGGAATTGGGGGTTCCTGGATCGTGCGAGAGAGCGCTCTCTCAAAGGAACGTAAAAGTGTGCCCTGGTCATGTCAATAGAGTGCGCAGGGGCTCAACTCCCTGCTGTTTGAACGTAGTTCATACGTCTCTGAGCTGGGAGAGCGCTCTCTCGCGTGTGGTTTCCGTGGAAGCCGTCACATATGGGGTCGGGCGGCGGCCGGATGGTGCCGCGCGGCGGCGGTACGGCTCGGTCCGGGGCCGCTGTCAGTGGTGGACGGCAGGATGGAGGGCATGACGAACTCAGCTGTTGTGCTCGCCGATACCGCTGCCTACGCCGCCGCGGTCGAGGAGGCGTCACAGGCCGCCGCCGCGTACTACGCCACGGGCGAGAGCACGCTCGACGACGACGCGTACGACCGGCTGGCGCGCGGGATCGCCGCGTACGAGGAGGCCCATCCGCAGGATGTGCTGGCCGACTCGCCGACCGGCAAGGTGGCGGGCGGCACCGCCGTCGGGGATGTGCCGCACACCGTGCCGATGCTCTCCCTGGACAACGTCTTCTCGGCGGAGCAGTTCGCCACCTGGACCGCCTCGCTGGAGCGCCGGATCGGCCGGCCGGTCACCGCCTGGAGCGTCGAGCCGAAGCTGGACGGGCTCGCGGTCGCCGCCCGATACCGTGCCGGCCGGCTGGAGCGGTTGATCACCCGTGGAGACGGCACGGCCGGTGAGGACGTCTCGCACGCGATCGGCACCGTCATCGGGCTTCCCGAAGAGCTCGCCGAGCCGGTCACCATCGAGGTGCGCGGCGAGATACTGATGACGACCGAGCAGTTCGAGCAGGCCAACACGGTCCGCACCGAACACGGCGGCGCCCCCTTCGCCAACGCGCGCAACGGCGCGGCGGGCACCCTGCGCGCCAAGGACCGTCCCTACACGGTGGAGATGACGTTCTTCGCCTACGGCGCCCTGCCCCTGCCCGAGTCGGGCGAGCTGACCGGCACCCTGGCCGAACTGCCCCACAGCGACGTCCTGCGCCGGGTCGCGGAGCTCGGCGTACACACCGCGGCGGACACGGACGTGGCGCCGCGCACCCTCACCGCCGTCGAGGACGTCCAGGTGCGGGTCGAGGAGATCGCCGCGCTGCGCGCCTCGTTGCCCTTCGGGATCGACGGCATCGTCATCAAGGCCGACCTCGCAGCCGACCAGCGCGACGCCGGCTCCGGCACCCGGGCGCCGCGTTGGGCCATCGCGTACAAGCTGCCGGCTGTCGAGAAGGTCACCCGGCTCCTGGGTGTCGAGTGGAATGTGGGCCGGACGGGCATCATCGCGCCACGAGCGGTCCTGGAGCCGGTCGAGATCGACGGATCGACGGTCGGCTACGCCACGTTGCACAACCCGGCCGACATCACCCGCCGCGATCTGCGCCTGGGCGACCACGTGATGGTCTACAAGGCGGGCGACATCATTCCCCGTATCGAGGCGCCCGTCGCCCATCTGCGGACGGGTGAGGAGCAGCCGGTCGTCTTCCCCGAGGCGTGCCCGCAGTGCGGTTCGGAGATCGACACCAGCGAGCAGCGCTGGCGCTGCGTCCGGGGCCGGAACTGCCGCCTCGTCGCCTCCATCTCGTACGCGGCGGGGCGCGACCAGCTCGATATCGAGGGCCTCGGTTCGACCCGGGTCGTCCAGCTCGTCGACGCCGGGCTGGTCGCCGACTTCGCCGATCTGTTCACCCTGGAGCGCGGCCGGCTGCTCGAACTGGAACGGATGGGCGACACCAGTACCGACAATCTGCTGGCCGCGATCGACGCCGCACGCACCCAGCCGCTCTCCCGGGTGTTCTGTGCCCTGGGCGTGCGTGGCACCGGGCGCTCGATGTCGCGCCGGATAGCCAGGTACTTCGCCGACATGGACCGGGTCAGGGCCGCCGACGCCGAGACGCTCCAACTGGTCGACGGGATCGGCAAGGAGAAGGCCGCGGGCGTCGTCGCGGAGCTGGTGGAGCTGGCCCCGCTGATCGAGAAGCTGGTCGCCGCCGGGGTCAACATGACGGAGCCGGGAGCGACGCCGCCCCCGGAGCCGGGCGAGACGGCCGACGGCGAGACCGCCGACGGTGAGGGCGCGGACGGCCGGCCACTGGAGGGAATGACGGTCGTGGTCACCGGGGCCATGACGGGCGCACTGGAGAAGCTCTCGCGCAACGAGATGAACGAGCTGATCGAGCGGGCCGGCGGGAAGGCGTCCTCCAGCGTCTCCAAGCGCACCACGCTGCTCGTGGCCGGCGAGAAGGCCGGTTCGAAGCGGGCCAAGGCGGAGGATCTCGGGGTCCGGATCGCCGCCCCCGAGGAGTTCGCCGAACTGGTTGAGGGGTTCCTGCTGTCCGAGGTGTGAGGGGTTCGACGTCGACCCAGACGCCGAACCCAGACGTCGACCCTTCGATTTTGCGCGGGAGTGGCTTTCTTTGCCTTCCTATTGCATAGTGAGGGCTCGGCCATGCCTCGCTATCAGCGGGTCAATGGGTGTGTGAACGGCTGCGACAGCGGGCCGGGGGTGAGGGGCGATGCGTTCTTTGCGCGACGGAAGGCGGCACGTCGGCTCCGGTCACCGGCAGCACAGGGGAGCGACACGGGGGCTCGCGCTCGACCTCGGCAGCTCCCGGACCCGCGCCTGGATCCCCGGCCAGGGCGTCGTCGCCGACACCGGCACCGACCCGGGCGGTGAGTACGCCCAGGGCAGTCCTGTCCGGCGCGGACGCATCGTCGACACCGAGTCCTGCGGCCGGATGCTCGGCCGTATCGCCGATACGGCGCTGGGCGCCGACCGCAGCGACACGGTGATCGTCCTCAGCCACCCCGTGCTCGCCGGCCCCGAACACCGCGCCGCGGCACGGGAGATCCTGGCCTCGCTCGGCCCGTCGGGCGTCATCGTCCTGGACAGCGCCAGGGCCGCCGCCGCATACGCCGGACCGCAGGACGGCGGCCCGCTGCTCGTCGTCGACCTCGGCGCCGAACTGACCGAGGCCACGCTCCTGGTGGACGGGCAGGTCCGCGACGCACGCCTGGCCGAGACGGGGCTCAGTGATCTGGAGCCCGGTGACCCGCCCACCGCCGTCGTCCAGGCCGTCCTGGACATGATCATGGCGATGTGGCGGCAGGACCGGCACGGCGCGGTGCTCGGAGCCCTGCGCAAGGGCCCGCTGCTCGCCGGAGGCGGTGCGTTGCGCCCGGACGTCACCAACCGGATAGCGATCCGCCTCGGTGTGCCGGTCCGTCTCTCGGACGACCCGGCGACCACGGTCGTGCGCGGGGCCGGGCTGCTCCTCAGCTCCGTGCTCCGCCACGCCTCCGCCGCCCCGGCCCTGCCCGGCCGGGCAGGGTGACCGGCCGCCCGGGGGCGCCCCGGGTCGACGCGTACCCGGGCGAGCGGCCGGACGCCCCGGCGCACCGCCGACACCCGGCCGGGGCACGCCAGTTCCTCGCCGCGCTGCTCCTTGCCGTCCTCGCCGTCGCAGGCGGCGCGCCCGCGGCGGCCGGGGCGGGGCTGCCCACACGGTCCACGGCCGCCGCGACGTCTGTCGCCGGTGACCCGGCCGGGGCCCGCCCGCCCGGCCGGGACCTCGGCCGCAGCCACCGCGCGAACGCCCGCTCCGCGCCCGGTGCCCACCACGTCCCGCGTACCCGTGCCACCGCCGAGGATCCGCGACCGGGCCCCGTGACCGCGCCCGAGCCGTGGGCCGCCGCCGAACATCCCCGTAGCCCCCAGCACCTCCCGCCGCCCGGCCCGGGCGCCCCGCTCCCGCGCCCGCCCGGCATCCTGCCGCCGCACCCCGTCCCCGGTTGCGCCCCGGCCGCACCCACGGCCGCCGCCGACCGCTTCCGCGCCGCGCTCCCCGGCGTACGCGGGCCTCCGCACACGGCCGTTCACCTGCCGTGGGACCCGTCACCGCTCCGGTCGCCGGTCCCGTCCCGCACCCCTGCCGCGGCACCCTGACCGAGGGGCCCGGCGCCCCTCGGAGGAGACCCATGACTCGCGCCACCACGGTGCGGGCGGTTCTGGCTGTGGCCGTATCGCTCGTCGCCGTGCTCATCACGCTGACCATGTCCCCCAGGCTCGGCCTCGATCTCCAGGGCGGCACCAGAATGGTGTTGCAGGCCAAGGACTCCGGCACCGCGAAGGCGGACCGCGAGAGCACCGACCGCACCCTGGAGGTACTGCGCAAACGCATCGACTCGCTCGGCGTCACGGAACCGACCCTGACCCGTTCCGGCGAGGACCGGATCATCGTCGAACTTCCGGACGTCCAGGACCCGCGCAAGGCCGCCGAGGTCATCGGCCGAACCGCCCAGCTGACCTTCCACGCGGTCCAGGGCGCCGGTACCCCCGCTGACCCGGACGCCCCCGCTGCCCGGCACACCACGGACGGGCTGACGCTCCCCGACGAGCAGGGCAACAACCTGGCGCTCGGCCCCGTCGCGCTCTCCGGCGCAGGCGTCAAGGACGCCTCCGCGTCGTTCGACGCCCAGCAGGGCGCCGGCTGGTCCGTCTCCCTCGACTTCCACAAGGACGCCGGTCGCGACTGGACCCGGCTGACCGGGGAGGCCGCCTGCCACCCCGTCCAGGACGAGCGGCGCCGGGTAGCGATCGTCCTGGACGACAAGGTGATCTCCTCGCCGCAGGTCTCACCGACCGTCGGCTGCGGCACCGGACTGCCCTCCGGCTCCACCCAGATCACCGGCTCCTTCAGCGCCGACGAGGCCCGCGAGCTCGCCCTGCTGATCCAGGGCGGCGCACTGCCCGTGCCGGTCGAGATCGTCGAACAGCGGACCGTCGGCCCGACGCTCGGCGCCGACGCCATCGATGCCAGCGCCCGTGCCGCCCTCATCGGCGCCGCGGCCACGGCCCTGTTCATCACCGTCGTCTACCGGCTCTTCGGCGCGCTCGCCGCCGTCGCACTCGGCGCCTACGGAGTGATCTCGTACGCGGCGCTCGTCGCGCTCGGCGTCACTCTCACCCTGCCCGGACTCGCGGGCTTCGTCCTCGCCATCGGCATGGCGGTCGACGCCAACGTGCTGGTGTTCGAACGGGCCAGGGAGGAACACACACAGCATCCGGGCCGCTCCCTGCGCACCTCGCTGACCGCCGGCTTCCGGCACGCCTGGAGCGCCGTCGCCGACTCCAACGTCACGACACTGATCGCGGCGGGGCTGCTGTTCTTCCTCGGCTCGGGCCCGGTCAAGGGCTTCGGCGTCACGCTCGGCATCGGCGTCCTGGCATCGATGTTCTCCGCACTGGTCATCGCCCGCGCCCTCACCGAGATCGCCGCGGGTTCCCGCTTCGTCAGCGACTACCGGGGCGTCAACGGCGTCACCGGCCCCGGCCGGGTGCGGACCTGGCTCAACCGCCGTGATCCGCAGCTGATGCGCTCCCCCCGCCGCTGGCTGCTGGTCTCCGCGGTGCTGATCGCCCTGGCGGTCTCCGGAATCCTGGTACGCGGAGTCAACCTCGGCGTCGAGTTCACCGGCGGCCGCCTCGTCGAGTACGCGACCAGCCGGCCCGTCGACGTGGAGAGCGCCCGTACCGCGCTGGCCGGAGCGGGCTTCGCCGACGCCGAGGTCACCACGGCCGGCGCGGGCGACATCTCGGTCCGGACCGGGGAACTCGACAACACCGGCGAGCACGCGCTGCGCGCCGCCCTGGCCGAGGAGGGCGGAGAGACCACCAAGGTCCGGGACGAGCTCATCGGCCCCAGCCTGGGTGACGAACTGCGGCGCAACGCCCTGATCGCGCTGGCCATCGCCGTCCTCGTCCAACTGGCCTATCTGGCGATCCGGTTCCGCTGGACGTTCGCGGTGGCCTCGGTCGGGGCGCTGGTCCACGACGTGATCATTCTGGTCGGCGCCTTCGCCTGGCTGGGACGGACCGTGGACGGGATCTTCCTGGCGGCGCTCCTCACCGTCATCGGATACTCCGTCAACGACTCGGTGGTGGTCTTCGACCGTGTCAGGGAACTCTGGGCGAAGGCCCGCAGGGAGCCCCTGGACGCGGTGGCGAACCGGGCCGTCCTGCAGACCGTACCCAGAACCCTCAACACCGGTATGGGCGCACTGTTCATCCTCACCGCGCTGGCCGTACTGGGCGGTGACTCGCTGGCGGACTTCGCCCTCGCCCTGCTGATCGGCATCGTCGTCGGGACGTACTCGTCGGTCATGACGGCGGTCCCGGCCGCACTCCTCCTGGAGCGCGGCAGCAAGGCGCCGCCGCCCGTCCGTAAACGCGCCCCGCGCACCGGGCCGGGGGCCGGGCGCCGGGACCCGCTCGACAACGGGGCCCGCGTGTAGCCCATCGGCGGTACGTCGCCCCCGCGCCGGCCGGAGCGGGGGCGACACGCGTCGGTCGTGGTAATCGGGCCGGTCACAACGGCACAATCCTGGTCAACCACCCCATGATCGGAGCGTGCCCGTGCCTGTCGTGCTGCGTGAGGCGTGGACGACCCTCGTACCGGACATGAACGACCGGCACGGACCGCTGCCGCCGCTGATGCTCGCCCTGACCGTCGTCACGGGGCTGGTCGACGCCGTCAGCTATCTCGAACTCGGCAGGGTCTTCGTGGCGAACATGACCGGGAACGTGGTCTTCTCCGGCTTCGCGTTCGCCGGGGCCCCGGGATTCTCCCTCGCCGCCTCGCTGGTCGCACTCGGCGCGTTCGCGGCCGGGGCACTGGCCGGTGGCCTGATCGTCCACCACTCCCACGCCCACCGCGGCCGCATGCTGCTGCACGCGATGTACGTCGAGACCCTGTGCGTACTGGCCGCCCTGATCGTCACGCTGATCTCCGGCAGCCCGTACGACGGCGGCGTGCGCTTCGTACTCGTGGTTCTGCTCGCCCTCGGCCTGGGCGGGCAGAACGCGGTCTCGCGGGCGCTCGCCGTACCCGACCTCACCACGACCGTGCTGACCCTGACGATCACCGGCATCGCCTCCGACGGCAGGCTCGCCGGGGGCGGCGGCAGCAGGGCCGGCCGCCGGATCCTTTCGGCCTCCGCCATGCTGATCGGCGCACTCGTCGGCGCCGTGGCCGTGCTGCACGGACACCCGACGCTCCCACTGGTCCTGGCCGTCGCGATCCTCGCGCTGGTGTGCCTGGCCGCGCGGGTCCTGGCGCGGGCGGACGGCCCGTGGACCCAGCCCGTCGTCAAGAAATGAGAGGCGGGGCGGGCGGACTCAGGGCGCGAGTGAGCGCAGATACGTCGCGGTGGCCTGGTCGGCGGGCAGGAACGTCTCGATGGCGAGCTCCGAGACCGTCACGTCCATCGGAGTGTTGAACGTGGCGATGGAGGCGATGAACGAGAGCAGCCGGCCATCCTGCTCGATCAGCAGCGGCAGCGCGAACGGCACCGACGACGAGGGTTCGTCCCACTCCCCGCCGTCGGCCCTCGGCCCCACCGGATAGCCCGCGACCTCCTCGTACAGCTCCCGCAGCTCCGCCGAACGGACCAGCGCGATCTGACGCTCCATCTGCGCCAGCAGATCTGCCCGCCACTCCCGCAGATTGTGGATCCGGGGGGCCAGCCCCTCCGGGTGCAGGGTGAGCCGCATCGCGTTGAGCGGCGGGGCCAGCAGATGGTCCGCGACCCCGGCCGTCAGCCGCACGATCCCCTGGTTGGCCGCCACCACGTTGTACGTGCCGTCCACGACGAGCGCCGGATACGGGTCGTACCCCTGGAGCAGCCGGTCCATCCCCTCACGCAGTGCGCCCATCGCGGGATCGTCGAGGGCGGTCTCCGTGTAGCGCGGGGCGTAACCGGCGACCACCAGCAGGGCGTTGCGCTCCCGCACCGGCACGTTCAGGTGCTCCGCCAGCCGAAGGACCATCTCCTCGCTGGGGCGCGAGCGGCCCGTCTCGATGAAGGAGATGTGCCGGGCCGAGGAGTCCGCCCGCAGCGCCAGTTCCAGCTGGCTGATCCGGCTCCGCTCCCGCCAGCTGCGCAGCAGCGGCCCTACCCCCGTGTCAAGCGCGACAGTCGTCATACCGAGACCGTAACGTCACGGGCACCGACCACGAGCGAGGGAGCCCGACGTATGCCCGCCGCACCGCTGCCGCCGGACGAGATCGAGAACGGGCTGCGCGAACTGCCCGGCTGGACGCTGGAGGGGGACCGGATCACCTGCACCTACCGGCTCCCGTCGCACTTCGCCGCCGCCGGGCTCACCGTCCATGTGGCCCAGATCCAGGACGAGCTGAACCACCACTGCGACCTGACACTCGGCTACGACACCGTCGCGCTCTCGGTGAACTCCCACGACGCGGGCGGGAAGGTCACCGAGAAGGACCTGGCCCTCGCAGCGAGGGTGGCGGCCGTCGCCCCGGGACACGGGGCGCAGTAGGGCAGGGGCGACGGCGAGCCCGAGCGTGGCCGGAGCCTCATGGCCTCCGTCATGGTCGAAGGCCCGCCGGACGGCCCCGCCCGTTCCGTCCCCGAGCCGCTCAGCTCCCTGCGCGAACGTCTACGCTGCCGGTCATGGACGCACTCGCCGGACTCCTGGACGGGCCGCGGGCCAGGGGGGCCTTCCTGCTGCGGATGGTGATGGAACCGCCGTGGTCCGTACGGATCGAGGACCGGGCGCCGCTCTGCCTGATGTCGATGACCGAGGGGGAGGCCTGGATCGTTCCGCCCGAAGGCGCCGAACCCGTGCTGCTGCGCCCAGGCGACCTCGCCGTCGCACGCGGTCCGGAGCCGTACACCGTCGCGGACCGGCCCGGCACCCTCCCGCAGACCCGGATCGGACCGGGCGGCATCTGTACCACCCTGCGCGGCGAACCTCTGTCCCGGTCCATGCGGTTGGGCGTGCGCACCTGGGGCAACTCCCCGGACGGCGCGGCGACCATGCTCGTCGGCACCTATCTGCTGGACGGCGAGATCAGCAGACGGCTCCTGGACGCCCTGCCCCCGCTGCTCCTCCTGCCGTCCGGCGGCGGGCCCAGCCCGCTGCTGACACTCCTGGACGGCGAGATCGCCCGGGACGAGCCGGGGCAGAGCGTGGTGCTGGACCGGCTGCTCGATCTCCTGCTGATCGACGCGCTGCGCACCTGGTTCTCCCGGCCCGGGGCCGAGGCGCCCGCCTGGTACCGGGCCATGGGGGACCCCGTCGTCGGCCGGGCGCTGCGGCTCCTCCAGGACGAGCCGGCCCACCCCTGGACGGTCGCGGCCCTGGCGGAACGGGCCGGGGTCTCGCGGGCCGGGCTCGCGCGGCGTTTCACCGAGCTGGTGGGGGAGCCCCCGATGACGTATCTGACCGGCTGGCGCCTGGCCGTCGCGGCCGATCTGCTGCGGGAGACGGACGCGACGGTGGAGGCGGTGGCCCGGAAGGTCGGCTACAGCCAGGCCTTCGCCTTCAGTACCGCCTTCAAACGGGTCCGCGGTATCGGCCCGCAGGACTACCGCAACGGCGGTGTCTTGCCGGATCGGCAAGAAGATTTGCCCGTGGGCTGATGGGTGGTGAGGCTGTTCCCATGAGCAACGACACCGGTCACGGTCATCATCACGACAGCGGGCACGGCCACCGCCAGGACAGCGGGCACGGCCACCACCACGACCCGGCCGATCTCGACTGGGACGTCATGGGGCCGCTGCTGGAGCAGAACGCCGAACTCAGCAGCGGGCAGTACACCGAAGCGGCCGGCTGGATCGCCGGCCTGCCCGGCGCCCCGGAGGTCCGCCGGGTGCTGGACATCGGCAGCGGTCCGGGTGTCATCGCCTGCCTGCTCGCCGAGGCGTTCCCGCAGGCGGAGATCGTCGCCGTCGACGGAACCCCGGCCCTGCTGGAGCGCACCCGCGACCGTGCGCGACGGCTCGGACTCGGTGACCGCGTCACCACCCTGCACGCCGACCTCCCCGCGGAGCTGGAACGGGCGGGGGAGGCGGATCTGATCTGGGCGGGCAACGCCCTGCACCACATGGGCGACCAGCGTGCCGCGCTGGCCGGATTCGCCGCGCTGCTGCGCCCCGGCGGCACCGTCGCGCTCGTCGAGGGCGGCCTGCAACCGCGCCGGCTCCCGCGCGACCTCGGCTTCGGCCGGCCCGGTCTGGAGGGGAGGCTCGACGTGATCCAGGCCGAGGGCTTCGAGCGGATGCGGGCGGAACTGCCCGGCAGCAAGCGGGAGACCGAGGACTGGGCGGCCCTGTTCACCGCGGTCGGTCTCGCCCCGCAGGGCACCCGCAGCTTCCTGCTCGACCTGCCCGCACCCCTCACCGATGTGGCACGGGACCATGTCGTGGCCGAGTTCGACCGCTTCCGCGCGGGCCTCGGTGAGCGGCTCGACGCCGACGACAGGGCGACGCTCGACCGGCTGCTCGATCCCGGGGACCCGGCGGGACTGCACCGGCGCAATGACACCTTCCTGCTGATGGCGCGTACGTTCCATCTCGGCCGCAAGGCCTGAGCGCCGCCGCTTCGACGGAGCGGAGCGGACCGCCGCGCTGGGCGGGCGCTCCGGCACCGCGCTGTACGACGAACCGCCGTCCGGCACACGGCCGGACGGCGGTCACGGGGTCGCTCAGCGGCGAACGAAGGCCTCAGGCGCCGAGGTTGAACTCACCCGGGTGCGAGCCAAGCCGCTTGCCCTCGTCCAGCGCGGCGAACGCGGCCAGGTCGTCCGCGTCCAGCTCGAAGCCGAACACGTCGATGTTCTCCGCGATCCGCGACGGGGTCACGGACTTGGGGATCACCACGTTGCCCGTCTGGAGGTGCCAGCGGAGCACCGCCTGTGCCGGTGTGCGGCCGTGCTTCTGCGCGACCGCGACGACCGTCGGGACCTCCAGGAGGCCCTTGCCCGAACCCAGCGGGGACCAGGCCTCGGTCGCGATGCCGTGCTTGGCGTGCAGCGCCCGGGACTCGGCCTGCTGAAGCTGCGGGTGCAGCTCGATCTGGTTGAGCACCGGCACCACGGAGGTCTCGCCGAGCAGACGCTCCAGGTGCTCGGGAAGGAAGTTCGAGACGCCGATGGCCTTCGCGCGGCCGTCGGCGTGGATCTTCTCGAACGCCCGGTACGTGTCCACGTACGCGTCCTTGGCCGGAACCGGCCAGTGGATCAGGTACAGGTCGACGTAGTCGAGACCCAGCTTGTCCAGCGAGGCGTCGAAGGCGCGCAGCGTCGAGTCGTAACCCTGCTCGGAATTCCACAGCTTCGTGGTCACGAAGAGCTCTTCGCGGGCGACACCGGAGGCGGCGATGGCCCGGCCGGTGCCACCCTCGTTGCCGTAGATCGCTGCGGTGTCGATGCTCCGGTACCCGGACTCGATTGCTGTCGCGACCGCCTTCGCGGCCTCGTCGTCCGGCACCTGCCAGACTCCGAAACCGAGCTGGGGCATCTCGACGCCGTTGTTGAGGGTGAGGGAGGGGACCTGGCTCACGAGCGGTCGATCCTAACGTTGGGGGGTGGGACTCCCAGTGTGAACGATCAAGACGGCCCGCACATTCCCGTTCGCGGACCCGTTCTTCCTCAGCGGTACAGCGCGTTCACCTCGGCCGAGTACGCGGTCTCGATCGCCTTGCGCTTCAGCTTCAGTGACGGCGTGAGCAGACCGTGCTCCTCGGTGAACTGATGCGCCAGAATCCGGAACGTACGGATCGATTCGGCCTGCGAAACCGCGGTGTTGGCCGCCACCACCGCCCGCCGGACCTCCATCTCCAGATCCGGGTCCCGCACCAGTTCACCCGGCGCGAGCGGCTGCCGCCCCTGCATCGCGAGCCAGTGCTCCACGGCCTCCTGGTCCACGGTGACCAGAGCCGCGATGTACGGCCGGTCGTTGCCGACCACGATGCACTGGGCCACCAGCGGGTGCGCCCGCACCCGCTCTTCCAGGGCGGCCGGCGAGACGCTCTTGCCGCCGGACGTCACCAGGATCTCCTTCTTCCGCCC
The DNA here is from genome assembly GCF_042672475.1 of Streptomyces sp. NPDC127177. Taxonomy (NCBI): domain Bacteria; kingdom Bacillati; phylum Actinomycetota; class Actinomycetes; order Kitasatosporales; family Streptomycetaceae; genus Streptomyces; species Streptomyces sp. NPDC127177. The sequence goes on along the minus strand of NZ_JBHXUW010000068.1, from coordinate 14,397 downwards.
GGTGATCGTCAGATAGCCGTCCTCGTCCAGCGCACCGAGGTCCCCGGTGGCCAGCCAGCCGTCGTTCAGCACCGCGTCGGTGGACTTCGGGTCGCCCAGGTAGCCGGAGAACACGTTGCGGCCGTACACCCAGATCTCGCCGTCCTCGGCGATGTGCACCGTGGTGCCGGGGATCGGCTGTCCGACCGTGCCGTACCGGGTGCGCTCCGGGGGGTTGGCGGCCGCGGCGGCGGTCGACTCGGTCAGCCCGTAGCCCTCGTACACCGTGACACCGGCGCCCGCGAAGAACAGCCCCAGCTGCCGTTCCATCCCGGAGCCGCCGGACATGGCGTGCCTGATCCGGCCGCCCATCGCCTCACGGACCTTCTTGTACACGACCTTCTCGAAGAACTGGTGCTGCATCCGCAGCCCGGCGGACGGGCCGGGGCCGGTGCCGAACGCCCGGGCCTCCATGGCCTCCGCGTACTTCACCGCGATGTCCACGGCCTTGTCGAACGGTCCTACCTTCCCGTCCGCCTCGGCCTTGCGGCGGGCGCCGTTGAAGACCTTCTCGAAGATGTACGGCACCGCCAGGATGAACGTGGGACGGAAGGTCACCAGGTCCGGCATCAGCGCCTTCGCGGACAGCTCCGGTTGGTGGCCGAGTTTCACCCGGCCGCGGACCGCCGTGACCTCCACCATCCGGCCGAAAACATGCGCCAGGGGCAGGAAGAGCAGCGTCGAGGCCTCGTCGCCCGGCCGGGAGTGGAAGACCGACTCCCAGCGCGAGGCCATGGTGTCCGTCTCGAACATGAAGTTGGCGTGGGTGATCACACAGCCCTTGGGCCGTCCCGTCGTCCCCGATGTGTAGATGACGGTCGCCACCGAGTCGGGTGTCACGGCACGCCGGTGCCGGTGCACCACCTCGTCCTCGACGTGGACACCCGCGTCGACCAGCTCCGTCACCGCGCCGGCGTCCAGCTGCCAGAGCCGCTGCAGCAGGGGCAGCTGGTCGATGACCGACGCGATCGTCATCGCGTGGTCCTCGTGCTCGACCATCACCGCCGAGACCTCGGCATCGTGCAGCATCCAGAGGACCTGCTCGGCCGATGACGTCGGATAGACCGGCACGGACTGCGCGCCGACCGCCCACAGGGCGAAGTCGAAGAGCGTCCACTCGTAGCGGGTTCGCGACATCAGCGCGACCCGGTCGCCGAACCGCACACCGTGCGCGATCAGCCCCTTGGCCAGAGCCAGCACCTCGTCACGGAACGTCGCGGAGGTGACATCGAGCCAGCGTCCTTGCGCGTCCTTGCGACCGAGGGCGATCCGGTTCGGATCCTCCTCGGCGTAGTCGAAAACAACATCCGCGAGCCCGCCCACGTAGGGCGCGGCCGCCATGGGTGGGACAGTGAACTCGCGCAATGACCTGCTCCTTGTGGCGCTCCGCACAGCGCCGTGACGCTACCCCACCGGGGGCCGGCGCGGGAGAGCCCGGAGCCGAGCGCGAAACGTGGCATCTGCACTGGTCAAGGGCTGAAATCCGGCCAGATGGGCAAGGCTCGGGCGCGCTTCCGACCAAGGAGTAAGTGGCTGGAGCCGGAATCTCCACCGAATCTGTACGCCGCGATCACTGCCGTTCCGGACGGGTACGGGGCATTGGTCCGTACCTGCCGGGCCTGACCGGGTTGGGCTCCCGGTGTGGAGCAACGGTCACCGTCCATTCTCCCCCCTGTCCGGACGCGTCATGCGCCGTCCCGCCCACCGATCGCACCGATCCCGCCGGGCGGGCGGAGCAACCTGTCGCCGCCCGCCAGGATCGACGCCGCCAGCGCGTCCGCTGCCTGCTGCGCACCGTCCCGGCGGCGGCCGTGCAGCAGGACGAAATCCACCTCGCCGAGCTCCGGCAGACCCGCCCTGGCCGGAACCGGGACCAGGCCGGGCGGAATCAGGCCACGAGTGTGCGCCATCACGCCGAGGCCCGCGTGGGCGGCCGCGGTCAGCCCGCTGAGGCTGCCGCTGGTGCATGCGACCCGCCAGGACCGGCCCTGCCCCTCCAGCACCTCCAGCGCGCGGGCCCGGGTGATGCCCGGCGGCGGGAAGAGGATCAGCGGCACCGGACGTTCCGGGTCGATCCGCAGCCCGGGGGCGCCGATCCAGACCAGCGCGTCCTGCCAGACCAGCTCCCCGTGCGTGTCACCGGCCCGCCGCTTGGCCAGCACCAGATCGAGCCGCCCCGCCGCCAGCTGCTGGTGCAGCGTGCCCGACAGCTCCACGGTCAGCTCCAGCTCGACGTCCGGATGGTCCCGGCGGAACGACTGGAGGATCTCGGGCAGCCGGGTCAGCACGAAGTCCTCCGACGCACCGAACCGCAGCCGCCCGCGCAGCCGGGTACCGGTGAAGAACGCCGAGGCCCGCTCGTGTGCCTGGAGGATCGTCCGGGCGAAACCGAGCATCGCCTCGCCGTCCACGGTGAGATCGACCCGGTGGGTGTCACGGGTGAACAGCTGCCGCCCGGCCGCCTCCTCCAGTCGCCGCACGTGCTGGCTCACCGTGGACTGCCGCACCCCGAGCCGACGGGCGGCCCGGGTGAAGCTCAGGGTCTGGGCCACGGCGAGAAAGGTGCGCAGCTGCGCGGGGTCGTACATGGTGCCAGGTTATCGCGGACCGTGATCACAGTGAGAGCGGTATACGGGATTCCCGATGCGGGCGACCGGGGACAGGATGGGTCGGGCACGACCTGACCGAGAGAACACGTGGAGCACATGAGCCGCCGCACCCCGCAGCTGCCGTCCTGGCTGCCGATCGACCCGTACATCCTGACGCTGCTCGGCACCGTCGTGATCGCGGCGCTGCTGCCGGCCTCGGGGATGGCCGCCGAGGTCGCGGGCGGGGCCTCCACCGGTGCGGTCGCGTTCCTCTTCTTCCTCTACGGCGTGCGGCTCTCCACCGCCGAGGCACTCGACGGCCTGAGGCACTGGCGGCTCCACCTCACGGTCCTTGCCTGTACGTTCGTCGCCTTCCCGCTGCTGGGGCTGGCGAGCAGGGGACTCGTGCCGTACGTACTGACACCCCAGCTCCAGAGCGGCTTCCTCTTCCTCTGCCTGGTGCCCTCGACCATCCAGTCGTCGATCGCCTTCACCTCGATGGCCCGCGGCAACGTCCCCGCCGCGATCTGCGCGGGTTCCTTCTCCTCGATCGCCGGCATCTTCGTCACCCCGCTGCTCGCTGCCGCGCTGCTCGGCAACAGCGGTGGCGGCTTCTCCGGGGAGGCGCTGCTGAGGATAGGCGTCCAGTTGCTGCTGCCGTTCGTCGCCGGACAGGTGCTGCGCCGCTGGATCAGCGGCTTCACGACCCGGCACAAGAAGGTCCTCGGCCTCGTCGACCGCGGCTCGATCCTGCTGGTCGTCTACACGGCGTTCAGCGAGGGCATGGTCGCCGGCGTCTGGCACCAGGTCACCCCGGCCCGGCTCGGGGCGCTGCTCGGTGCCGAGGCGGTCCTGCTCGCGCTGATGCTCGCGGTGAGCTGGTACGGGGCGAAGCGGCTCGGCTTCGGCCGGGAGGACCGGATCGCCATCCAGTTCGCCGGCTCGAAGAAGAGTCTGGCCTCCGGCCTGCCGATGGCCAGCGTCCTGTTCGGCGCGCAGGCGAGCCTCGCCGTGCTGCCGCTGATGCTCTTCCACCAGATGCAGCTCATGGTGTGCGCGGTGATCGCGAAGCGGCGCGCCGGGGACCCGCGGGAGACGGGCGATGACGGCGCGGCGGTGACGGAGGCGCCCGTCGCCGTGAGCTGACGCGCGGGGCGCGCCCACTGGCCGGGGCGGAGGCCTCAGCCCCGGCCGGCCGTCGCCTCCAGGGCGATGCGGTGCTCACCCGCGTACACGTTCATGGAAGGACCCCGCAGGAAACCGACCAGGGTCAGGCCGGTCTCGGCCGCCAGGTCGACGGCGAGGGAGGACGGCGCCGAAACGGCCGCCAGCATCGGGATGCCCGCCATCACCGCTTTCTGCGCCAGCTCGAACGACGCCCGCCCCGAGACCAGCAGGATCGACCGGGACAGCGGCAGCCGGCCGTCGGTGAGGGCCCGGCCGACCAGCTTGTCGACGGCGTTGTGCCGGCCCACGTCCTCCTTCGTGTCGATCAGCTCGCCGGTCTCGGAGAACAGGGCCGCCGCGTGCAGGCCCCCGGTCCGGTCGAAGACCTGCTGCGAGGCGCGCAACCGGTCGGGGAGGCCGGAAAGCAGCGCCGGCTCCACCCGGAGCGGGGGAGCGTCGGCGACGGGATGCCGGGTCGTGGTGCGGACCGCGTCCAGGCTGGCCTTGCCGCACAGGCCGCAGGACGACGTCGTGTAGACGTTGCGCTCCAGCGTGATGTCGGGGATCGCGACACCGGGCGCGAGCCGCACGTCCACCACGTTGTACGTGTTCACCCCGTCGGCCGTCGCCCCGGCGCAGTACGCGATCGACTGCACATCGTGGCCCTCGCCGAGCACGCCCTCGCTCACCAGGAAGCCCGCCGCCAGCGCGAAGTCGTCACCCGGGGTGCGCATGGTGATGGCGAGCGGCTTCCCGTTCAGCCGGATCTCCAGGGGCTCCTCGGCGACGAGGGTGTCGGGGCGGGTGGAGACGACCCCGTCCCGGATGCGGATGGTGCGGCGGCGCTCGGTGACCCGTCCCATGCCTGTTGGACCCGATTCTCTGCGTGTCGGAAGCCGAAGCGGTCCCTGATGCGGTGACCGTGGGTCGGCCGGTTGTCTACAGTATGCCTTCGGTTAGGTCAAGGCTGTCGTCAAGCCTCCAATCGTCAGCCGGGATTCCTGTGGGATCACGTGCCTCTGTACCGGGCGGTAGCGACCAAGACTGGATGGTTCCTGCCATATGTAGCGAGGGGAACCTGAATATGACCGGCTCACGTGTCGTGGCGCTCGGCCACTATCAGCCCGCCAAGGTGCTCACCAACCATGACCTGGCGGCCATGGTCGACACCAGTGACGAGTGGATCACCAGCCGCGTCGGCATCAAGACCCGCCACCTCGGGGGCCCCGACGAGCCGGTGGACGAGCTGGCCGCGCACGCGGCGGCGAAGGCCCTGGCCGCCGCCGGTCTGCAGCCCACGGACATCGACCTGGTCCTGGTCGCCACCTCGACGGCGATCGACCGGTCGCCGAGCATGTCGGCGAGGGTCGCCGCCCGCCTGGGCATGGAGTCGCCCGCGGTGATGGACATCAACGTGGTCTGTTCCGGTTTCACCCACGCGCTCGCCACCGCCGACCACGCCGTGCGCGCGGGCGCGGCCACCCGCGCGCTGGTCATCGGCGCCGACAAGATGGGTGACATCGTCGACTGGACCGACCGCTCCAGCTGCGTGCTGATGGGGGACGGCGCCGGTGCGGCGGTGGTGGTCGCCGACTCCGGCGCGGCGGGCCGGCCCGGGATCGGCCCGGTGCTGTGGGGTTCCGTGCCCGGGATGGGGGACGCGGTACGGATCGAGGGGACGCCGCCGCGCTTCGCCCAGGAGGGGCAGTCGGTCTACCGCTGGGCCACCACCCAGCTGCCGCCGATCGCGCGCAAGGTGTGCGGGAAGGCCGGGATCACCCCCGAGGACCTGGCCGCGGTGGTACTGCATCAGGCCAATCTGAGGATCATCGAACCGGTCGCGAGGAAGATCGGCGCGGTCAACGCGGTCATCGCCCGGGACGTGGTGGATTCCGGCAATACCTCCGCCGCGTCCATCCCGATGGCCCTGTCCAAGCTGGTGGAGCGCGGGGAGGTCGCCACCGGCGCCCCGGCGCTGCTCTTCGGCTTCGGCGGGAATCTCAGTTACGCGGGCCAGGTGATCCGCTGTCCCTGAGGGAAAGTGGTGCTCGGTAGACTGTAGACGATAAGCAATCGCTCATCGTTCGGAGGGGGCCGAGATGCTGTCCGCAGGGCTGCCGCAAGGGGCTGTGCCGAGGCTGGAACGACCCGGTCCGCTGCGCGAGCGGGTCTACGACGCGCTGCTCGAACTCATCACCACCCGTGTGCTCCGCCCGGGACAGCACCTGGTCGAGAGCGAGTTGGCCGGTCATCTCGGCGTCTCCCGGCAGCCGGTGCGCGAGGCGTTGCAGCGGCTCAACACGGAGGGCTGGGTCGATCTGCGGCCCGCCCAGGGTGCGTTCGTCCACGAACCCACGGAGCAGGAGGCCGACCAGCTGCTCTCGGTCCGTACCCTCCTGGAGGCCGAGGCCGCCCGGCTCGCCGCCGCCAACTCCGGTGCGGCGGGCGTCGCGGCTCTGGAGGAGCTGTGCGCCAAGGGTGAGCAGGCTGTCGCCGACGACGACGTGGACCTGGCCGTCGCGACCAACGCGGCCTTCCACGCCAAGGTCATGGAGCTGGCGGGCAATGCGGTCCTCGCCGAGCTCGCGGGACAGGTGGACCGCAGGGTCCGCTGGTACTACACCCCCGTGGCCCGCCGGCGCGGCACCCGGTCCTGGATCGAGCACCGCTCCCTGATCGCCGCGATCTCCGCGCGTGACGAGCAGAAGGCCACGGCGATCATGCGGTCCCACACGGAACACACGCGCAAGACCTACCACGCCCGCGACGAGAGCTGATTCCGCGGGGCGGCACCACTCCCTTTGTCCTCAGGGTGGAGAAAGTTGTGGTGGATTCCTGCGCAACTTCTTCCCACTCCCGGCAAGCGCTGCTACGTTCCCCTCCAAAGCCCGACGGACAGGCCGATGTGGCGGGGAGGGGCACGTGAGACGTATGACGGCACGACCCGCGAATGCACATCAGGCGCGACTGCTCCGGCTGTTGCGCGACGGCGGGCCCAACTCACGGGCACAGCTGGGGGATCAGGTCGATCTCTCCCGCTCCAAGCTCGCCGTCGAGGTGGACAGACTGCTGGAGACCGGCCTTGTGGTGGCCGACGGACTCGCCGCGTCCCGCGGCGGGCGTCGCTCGCACAACATCCGGCTCGCCCCGGCGCTGCGCTTCCTCGGCGTCGACATCGGCGCCACATCGGTCGATGTGGCGGTCACCAACGCGGAGCTGGAGGTCCTCGGCCACCTCAACCACCCCATGGACGTACGCGAGGGGCCCGTCGCCATCTTCGAGCAGGTGCTGGCCATGGCTGCCAAGCTCCGGGCCTCCGGGCTCGCCGAAGGGTTCGACGGCGCGGGCATCGGCGTACCGGGACCGGTCCGCTTTCCCGAAGGCATCCCGGTCGCGCCGCCGATCATGCCCGGCTGGGACGGCTTCCCGGTCCGCGAGGCGCTCAGCCAGGAGCTGGGCTGCCCCGTCATGGTCGACAACGACGTGAACCTGATGGCGATGGGGGAGCAGCACGCGGGCGTAGCCCGATCCGTGGGCGACTTCCTCTGCGTCAAGATCGGGACCGGTATCGGCTGCGGCATCGTCGTCGGCGGGCAGGTACACCGCGGTACGACGGGCAGCGCGGGCGACATCGGCCACATCCAGGTCGAACCGGACGGGCGCCCCTGCGCCTGTGGCAACCGGGGCTGCCTGGAAGCACACTTCAGCGGCGCCGCACTGGCCCGCGACGCCGAGGACGCGGCCCGTGCCGGTGAGTCCACGGAGCTCGCGGCCCGGCTGGAGGCGTCCGGGAAACTCACCGCCGTCGATGTGGCCGCCGCGGCGGCCGCCGGCGACGCCACCTCGCTCGACCTGATCCGCGAAGGCGGCAACCGGGTCGGTCAGGTCATCGCAGGACTCGTCAGCTTCTTCAACCCCGGTCTGGTGGTGATCGGCGGCGGGGTGACCGGACTGGGTCACACGCTGCTGGCCAGCGTCCGGACCCAGGTCTACCGGCAGTCACTGCCGCTGGCCACCGGCAACCTCCCCATCGTGCTGGGCGAGTTGGGACCCGCCGCCGGAGTGATCGGCGCGGCCAGGCTCATCAGCGACCACCTCTTCTCACCCGCCTGACCCTTCCGCCGGCCCGAGGGCGCATCGCCTCTCACGGCCCGCCCGACTCCACCGGCCCCGCCCCTGTCCCACCGGTTCGATCTGTTTCCCACCGGCCCGATCCTCGGCCGGTCAGCAACACGGCACCGTCCCCGCGCCACCGGCCGGGGTCCGGGGACACCCCGGGACAGCACCGCGCCCTGCCCGCTCACCGGCCCTCCCACGTCCTCGGCACCGTCCGGGCTGGGAGACCCCATTCGCCGAGGGGATTTGTCATGGCTCCAGAACCACCCCTGCTCACCATGTCCGGCATCACCAAGTCCTTCCCCGGCGTGCGCGCACTCGACGGCGTCGACCTGGAGGTCCAGGCCGGCGAGGTCCACTGTCTGCTCGGCCAGAACGGGGCCGGCAAGTCCACCCTCATCAAGGTGCTCGCCGGGGCCCATCAGCCCGACGACGGCGAGATCATCTGGCGCGGCTCACCGGCCGTGCTCAAATCGCCCATCACCGCGATGCGGCTCGGCATCGCCACCATCTACCAGGAACTCGACCTGGTGGAGGGGCTGTCGGTCGCCGAGAACGTCTTCCTCGGCCACGAACCCACCAGCGCCGGCTTCGTCGTCCGCACCCGCGAGGGCCGCACCGCGGCCGCCGCACTGCTCGAACGCCTCGGCCACCCGGAGATCGACCCGGCCCGCGCCGTCGGTGAACTCTCCGCGGCACAGCAGCAGATCGTCTCCATGGCCCGGGCGCTCTCCCACGACGTACGGCTCATCGTGATGGACGAGCCGTCCGCCGCCCTGGACCCCGACGAGGTCGCCAACCTCTTCCGTATCGTCGCCTCCCTCACCGCCGGAGGGGTCGCCGTCGTCTACATCTCCCACCGCCTGGAGGAGATCCGCCGGATCGGGGACCGGGTGACCGTGATCAAGGACGGCCGGACGGTCGCGGTCGGCCTGCCCGCCGAGTCCACACCGACGCGCGACATCGTTGCCATGATGACCGGTCGCAACGTCGAGTACGTCTTCCCGCCGAGGCCGGACGCCGCCCCCGGGCCCTCCGGGGCCGACCCCGTGCTCAAGGTCGAAGGCCTCACCAGGAAGGGCGAGTTCGCCCCCGTCGACCTGGAACTCAGACCCGGCGAGATCGTCGGACTCGCCGGACTGGTCGGCTCAGGGCGCTCCGAGATCCTGGAGACCATCTACGGCGCCCGCCGTGCCACCGCCGGACGGGTCACCGTCGACGGCCGCCCGCTGCGGACCGGCAGCGTCCGCGCCGCCGTCGCAGCCGGTATCGGCCTCGCCCCCGAGGAACGCAAGGCACAGGCCCTGCTGATGCTCGAATCCGTCACCCGCAATGTCTCCGTCTCCTCCATGTCCCGCTTTTCCAGGGGCGGTTGGGTCGACCGGGGCGCCGAGCGCAAGGCGGCCCGCGCCGCCACCCGGGAACTCTCGCTGCGCCCCGACAACCCGGACGCCCCTGTCCGCACCCTCTCCGGCGGTAACCAGCAGAAGGCGGTCCTGGCCCGCTGGCTGCTGCGCGGCTGCCGGGTGCTCCTGCTCGACGAACCGACCCGCGGGGTGGACGTCGGCGCCCGCGCCGAGCTCTACGCCGTGATCCGCCGGCTGGCCGACGAAGGCCTCGCCGTTCTGCTCGTCTCCAGCGAAGTGCCCGAAGTCCTGGGCCTCGCCGACCGGGTGCTCGTCCTGCGCGAAGGCCACGTCGTGCATACGGCGGACGCCAGGGAGCTGGACGAGCACCGCGTACTCGACCTCGTGATGGAAGGGAGCCCGACGTCATGACGCAGCCCGTCTCCTCGGCACAGCAGAGCGGGCCGGACAAGGGCGCCGCGCCCGCGTCCGTCCCCGCGTCCCCGAAGAAGGACAGATCCCCGCGCGCCTTCGGGATGCGTGTCGACCTGCGCAGCCTCTCGCTGCTCGGCGTCCTCGCCGCACTGATCGTCGTCGGCGCCATCACCGAACCCGACGCCTTCCTGGACACCGGGAACCTTCAGCTGATCCTGACCCAGGCGTCCGTCATCGGTGTGGTGACCGTCGGGGTCACGTTCGTCATCACCAGCGGCGGCATCGATCTGTCCGTAGGCGCCATGGTCGCCCTCGCCTCGGTCTGGGCGACCACCCTCGCCACCCAGGAGTACGGCTTCGCGGGCATCCTGTTCACCGCGATGCTCGTCGGCCTCGGGGCCGGACTGGTCAACGGCGTGCTCATCGCCTACGGCCGGCTGGTGCCCTTCATCGCGACCCTGGCGATGCTCGCCTCCGCCCGTGGCGTGGCCCTCCTGATCACCGACGGCAAGACGCAGATCGTCACGGTCAAATCCGTGCTGGACCTGGGCCTGCCCGGCTCCTACGTCCTCGGCATCCCACCGCTCGTCATGATGTTCGCCGTGGTCTCCGTCGTCGGCTGGCTGTTGCTGAACCGCACGACCTTCGGCCGCCGCACGGTCGCCGTCGGCGGCAACGCGGAGGCGGCCCGGCTGGCGGGGATCGACGTACGGCGCCAACGGCTCTACCTCTACCTGCTGTCCGGGCTGTGCTGCGGTATCGCCGCCTTCATGCTGATCATCCTGTCCGGCTCGGGCCAGAACACCAACGGCAACCTGTACGAACTCGACGCCATCGCCGCCGCGATCATCGGCGGCACCCTGCTCACCGGCGGACGCGGAACCATCGTCGGCTCCGTGCTGGGCGTCCTCGTCTTCACCACGATCACCAACATCTTCGCGCTCAACAACCTGCAGAGCGACGTCCAGCAGATCGCCAAGGGCGCGATCATCGTCGCCGCCGTCCTGGTCCAGGGCCGCACATCGGCCCGCGCAGACACCTGACCCCAGGTCACCTCCCGTCACACACCAGCCTGTTCCGCTTGCCCACGCACGGATGAAGGGTTTGACAGCCATGCCAGAAACCAGTCGCAGAGGACTGCTCTTCGGTACCGCAGCACTCTCCGCGGGCGCCTTCCTGACCGCCTGCACCAGCAACGACCCCAAGGAGAAGGACACCGCGGCACAGAGCGACGCGGCCCCTGCCGACGACAAGCCGGGCAAGGCCATCACCATCGGCTTCGCGGGTCCGCAGGCCGACCACGGCTGGCTCAACGCGATCAACGAGAACGCCAAGTCCCGGGCGAAGAAGTACTCCGAGGTGACCCTGGAGACCACCGAGGGCTCCAACGACACCGCCGCCCAGATCGGCCAGGTCAAGACCCTCATCAACAAGAAGGTCGATGTCCTCATCATCCTGCCGGCCGACGGCAAGGCGCTCACCCAGGTCGGTCTGGAGGCCATGCGGGCGGGCATCCCCGTCATCAACCTGGACCGCATCTTCGCCTCCCCGCAGGCCTACCGCTGCTATGTCGGCGGCGACAGCTACGGCATGGGCCTCAACGCCGGTACGTACATCGGCGAGCAGCTCAAGGGAAAGCAGAACGCCAAGGTCGTCGAGCTGGCCGGCATCGACAGCCTGGAGCTCACCAAACAGCGCAGCCAGGGCTTCGCCGACGCGTTGAAGAACTACTCGAACATCAAGCTGGTGGCCCGTCAGGCCGCCGACTTCACCGTCGAGTCCGGCCAGGCCAAGATGGCCCAGCTCCTCCAGGCGCAGAAGAAGATCGACGCTCTGTGGAACCACGACGACGACCAGGGCGTGGGCGCGCTGCGCGCCATCCAGCAGGCCGGCCGGGACGAGTTCCTGATGGTCGGCGGGGCCGGGGCCAAGTCCGCGATGGACGCCATCAAGGCCGACAACAGTGTGCTGAAGGCCACCGTTCTCTACCCGCCGACCATGGCCGCATCGGCCGTGGACCTGGCCCGCGCCCTCGGCCAGAGCAAGGGGCTCGCCGGACTCTCCGAGCTGGAGATCCCGACCAACCTCACGCTCTTCTCGGCGGTGGTCACCAAGGACAACGTCGATCAGTACCTGCCGACGGGCTTCAACTGAGCAGCCCCGCAGGAGGGTGCTGACCCTCCTGCCGCACCCACCGAACCACCGATGAGGAGGAAGCCCGGATGGCCCGTAGGGAAGAGACGGAGCAGGAGGCGGCCGCGCCGCCGACGTACCGGCCGATGGCGAGCGCACCGACGCTCGGGGTCGGCATGGTCGGATACGCGTTCATGGGCGCCGCCCACTCGCAGGGGTGGCGCACCGCGGGCCACGTCTTCGAGCTGCCGATGAGGCCGGCTCTCGCCGCGATCTGCGGACGCGACCGGAGGGCGGTCGAGGCCGCCGCCGACCGGCACGGCTGGGCGGCCGCCGAGACGGACTGGCGCGCCCTGATCGCCCGGGAGGACGTGCAGCTCGTCGACATCTGCACGCCGGGCGACAGTCATGCGGAGATCGCCATCGCCGCTCTGGAGGCGGGCAAGCACGTGCTGTGCGAGAAGCCGCTCGCCAACACGGTCGCGGAGGCGGAGGCGATGGCCGAGGCGGCGGAGCGGGCCGCCGCCCGCGGCCAGGTGGCGCTGGTCGGCTTCAACTACCGCAAGGTGCCCGCGATCACCTATGCCAGGAAGCTGATCGCGGAGGGACGGCTCGGCAGCCTGCGGCACGTCCGCGCCACCTACCTCCAGGACTGGCTGGTCGATCCCGCGTCCCCGCTCACCTGGCGCCTCGAGCGGGAACACGCGGGCTCGGGCGCACTTGGTGACCTCGGGGCGCACATCGTGGACCTCGCCCAGTACCTTGCGGGGGAGCTGCTGGTCGGGGTGTCGGCGGTGACCGAGACCTTCGTACGCGAACGGCCCTTGCAGGCCGGGCCGTCCGGGGGGCTCGGCGCAGTGGCGGGCACCGGGGAGCGAGGGGCGGTGACGGTCGACGACGCGGCGCTCTTCACCGGCCGGCTCGCCTCCGGCGCACTGGCCTCCTTCGAGACGACGCGGATGGCGGCCGGCCGCAAGAACGCGCTGCGGCTTGAGATCAACGGAGAGCTCGGCTCGCTCGCCTTCGACCTGGAACGGCTCAACGAACTCTCCTTCCACGACCACACCGAGCCCGCCACCACGGCCGGTTTCCGGCGCATCCTGGTCACCGAGCCGGAACATCCGTACCTGGAGGCGTGGTGGCCGCCGGGCCACGCGCTCGGCTACGAGCACACCTTCATCCACCAGGCCCGTGACGTGGTCCGCACGATCGCCGAAGGGGCCGCTCCCACGCCGTCGTTCGCGGACGGGCTCCAGGTGCAGCGGGTGCTCGCGGCGGTGGAGGAGAGCGCCGCGAAGAACTCCGTGCACACCCCCGTCCACGCCCCCGCCCAGCTCTAGGAGGTCCTGCGCATGCCCCGTCCCTTCACCCTCTTCACCGGTCAGTGGGCCGACCTGCCACTGGAGGACGTCTGCCGGTACGCGCGTGACTTCGGCTACGACGGGCTCGAACTGGCCTGCTGGGGCGATCACTTCGAGGTGGACAAGGCCCTTGCCGACCCCGGGTACCTCGACAGCCGTCACCAACTGCTCGACAAGTACGGGCTGAAGTGCTGGGCCATCTCCAACCACCTGGTCGGCCAGGCCGTCTGCGACAACCCGATCGACGAGCGCCACCAGGGCATCCTGCCCGCCCGGATCTGGGGCGACGGCGAGCCCGAAGGCGTACGCCGCCGGGCCGCCGAGGAGATCGCGAACACCGCGCGGGCGGCCGCCGCCTTCGGGGTGGACACCGTCATCGGGTTCACCGGTTCGTCGATCTGGCACCTGGTGGCGATGTTCCCGCCGGTGCCGCCGCACATGATCGAACGGGGCTACGAGGACTTCGCCGAGCGCTGGAACCCGATCCTCGACGTGTTCGACGCGCAGGGGGTGCGGTTCGCCCACGAGGTGCATCCGAGCGAGATCGCGTACGACTACTGGACGACGCACCGGGCACTGGAGGCCGTCGGCCACCGGCCGGCGTTCGGGCTCAACTTCGACCCCAGCCACTTCGTCTGGCAGGACCTCGACCCGGTCGGCTTCCTCTACGACTTCCGGGACCGGATCTACCACGTGGACTGCAAGGAGGCCCGCAAGCGCCTGGACGGCCGCAACGGCCGGCTCGGCTCCCATCTCCCGTGGGGCGATCCGCGGCGCGGCTGGGACTTCGTCTCGGCGGGGCACGGGGATGTGCCGTGGGAGGACGTGTTCCGGATGCTGCGCTCCATCGGCTACGAGGGTCCGGTCTCGGTGGAGTGGGAGGACGCGGGCATGGACCGCCTGGCGGGCGCGCCGGAGGCGCTGACATCGCTGAAGCGGTTCGATTTCGACCCGCCGAGCGCGTCGTTCGACGCGGCGTTCGGGGGCAACGACTGATCGCCTCCCGGGGCGTCGTATCCGGCCTCGCCGGCGTTCGAGGGGCGGGGCCCCGCGTCCGGGGAGGGGCGGGTAGGGGAGAAGCCCCACCGGCCCCGGGGGGGCGGGCCCGGACACCCCGCGCCCCGGCGGGGGCCCCGCGCCCAGCCCCCCCCGGGGGGGGGGCGCGGCGAAAGAGGACAAAAAGCCCGCCGGGGGCGGGTTCGGGCAACGAGG
>NZ_JBHXUW010000067.1:17773-41691 GCF_042672475.1 Streptomyces sp. NPDC127177 | reverse complement strand
TGGGGGGGGGGGGGGGGGGGGGGGGGGTTTTGGGGGCGCCCCTGGGTTTGGGGTTTCCTTCCGGACCGGGGGGGGGGGGGGGGGGCCCCCCCGCCCCCCCCCCCACGCCGGTGGAGCGGGGAGGGTCAGCTGCTCAGCGCAGTGATGGTGAGGGTGGCGCGGTAGCCGCCCTTCTGGACGGAGTCCGGGATCTTCAGGTCGAGGTCGGCGCCCAGCCGGGCCGTGCCACGGGCGTGCCCCTGGGGCGCGGAGCCGAGGCCGCGGGAGAGGGCCAGGCCGTCACCCTTGCCGTCGTAGCCGGAGGGGACCGAGGCACCGGCCTTGGCACCGGCGCCCTGGTCGAGGACGTACGGCGACCAGCCGAGGTAGGAGCCCGCGAACGTCTTGTCGGCGTCCTTGAACTGGCTCACACCTGCCGAGACCGCCCACGGGGAGAGGGAACGGCGGGTGTCCGACACCTTGATCGGGTTGATCTTGCCGGAGGCGGTGAAGTGGTCGCCGTTCGCCTCCTTGGCCGTGCCGAGGTCCACCAGGCCGTTGTAGCCGTCGATGGTCCAGCCGAACTCGCCCGGAGCCGGCTTCGGCACGTTCACCTGGAGGGACTGGCCGTCACCGTTGTACGGGTGGACGCTCACCTTGTCGACCACCGAGCCGACCGGCTGGGCCGCGGTGGTGTTCTTGCACCAGTCGCCCTTGGACACCTGGGAGTTGGGGGCGTCGCAGCTACCGCTGCGGATGTTCTCCACGACGAGCTTCTCGTCGCGCACCTGGACCTTGACGTAGCTGCGGACGTGCTCCTGGTTCTGGACGGAGTTGTACCAGTAGCTGTCCGGGTTCAGCGGGTCGGCGCCGTTGCCCGCGCCGCTGGTGCCGCTGGAGTCGGGCGGGGTGATGTCGTAGTACTTCGAACCCGAGGCCGAGTTGGCGGTGACGTAGAGGACGCCGCCGGGGCCGGGGTAGACGTCGGCCGCGCCGGGCTGCTCATCGGGATCGGCCTTCTTGCCGTTCTTGATGAGGTAGCTGCGGGAGTAGCTGTGGTCGTGGCCCTGGAGGACCATGTCGACGCCGAGCTTGGAGAAGGTCGTCGGGAAGTCGACCCGGCGGACCTTGTTGTCCGAGTCCTTGGCGTGCGAGGCCGGCGAGTAGATCGAGTGGTGGTAGACGAGCACCTTCCACTTGGCCTCGGAGCCGTGCTCGTTGATGACGTCGGTGACGTACTGGGTGTGCGCCTCGTCGCCCCCGCCGCCCTGGGAGGTGGCGTAGCTGTTGCTGTTGAGGTCGATGAACAGCACATCCTTGTAGATGTACCAGTAGTTGCCGCCGGAGGTGTCGGACGCCGGGTCGCCGTTGGCGTACAGCGCATCCGAGTTGTCCGTGTTCGGCGTCGAGAAGTGCTGCTCGTACGCCTTGCCGCCGACGTCGTGGTTGCCGATGGTGGCGGCCCACGGGTACTGGCGCAGCTGGTCGGGTGCCAGGAAGGAGTTCCACTGGGACTCGTTGTTGGCGCTCTCGACCTGGTCGCCGCCGGAGACCAGGATCTCGGCCTTCGGGTTGGCCTTGGTGGCCACGTCCAGGGTGTCCTGCCAGCCGGCCTGGTCCTGCGCCAGGTCCCCGGACGAGCCTATCTGCGGGTCGCCGAGGAAGAGGAAGTCGTACTCGCCCTCGAAGTCCTGGGTCGCGAAGGAGTACGCCTTGGACCAGTTGCCCTCGGTGCCCACGCGGTAGGAGTAGGCGGTGTTCTCCTTGAGGCCGGAGAGGGTGGCGCTGCGGTTGTAACCACCGCTGGCGGCGATGTTCTTGGCGCCCAGGGCGTCGAAGTTGACGGAGTCGGCGGGGAACTGGCCGCCGGTGAGCTGCGCGGTGGGGGCGAGCTGGACCTTCTGGGCGGTGTCGGCCGAGGAGTACCAGCTGACGGTGCGCTGGGTCTCGTTGGCTCCGACGCCCAGGACGATGCCGGAGAGGGTGGAGGATTCGGCCGCGGCGACGGGCGTGGCCTGCGCGCCCGTGAAGGCCACCGCCAGCCCGAGGACGGCGGCGGTGGCGCCGGTGGCCACCCGGTGCCGCACGGGCCTTCGAGCCTGCTGGGAAGGGTGCGTTCTCATGAAGTATCGATTCTTTTGTGTACAAACAGTGGGCATGAAGTGCACACACGAAGGAGGGCACCAAGCTCTCGGCACCGGGTGAACGGCGCGCGAATGCGATCCGGGCGGAGGCTGAACATCGCTGCCGGCCTGGGGTGCTACGAGCCGGTCACGCGCTGCACGAACCAGGCGAGACCTATGACCGCGACGCCCGCCGACACGGCCCCGGTGGTCCACCGGGCGGCCCGCGGCGAGCGGCGCCCGAGCAGCAGGAGCAGCGGGAACAGCACCGCGATGAAGCCGAGTTGGACGGCCTCGATGCCGATGTTGAAGACCACCAGGGACCACAGCAGGGTCCATGACCACGAGGCCTCGATGCCGAGTGCGCCGGCGAAGCCGAGGCCGTGCACGAGGCCGAAGCAGAACACGACGCCGAGACGGGTCCACCCGGCACGGTCCAGGGCGAACCGGCTCCCGTCCGGCGTCCGGAGTTCCGCGGCGCGCGCGCCGCTCCCTCTCAGGCGCCACAGGTGCCAGCTCGCGACCACGGCGATGGACAGCGCGATGACGGGCTCCACGAGGCCGGCGGGCACGTCGACCAGCCCCAGGGCGGCCAGCAGGAACGTCACCGAGTGGGCGAGGGTGAACGCGGTGGCGGCGAGGACGACTTCGCGGGGCCGCCGGGATCCGGCGATGAGGGCGAGCAGGAACAGGATGTGGTCGGTACCCGTGAGCAGGTGCTCGGCGCCGAGACGGAAGAACTCCCGGAAACGCTCCGTCCAGGACTGGCCGATCGAGAAGGCCGGGTGCCCGCTGTCGAGCGCGGCGCTGCCGGTACGGCCGTCGACGGCGTAGGTGACGATCGTCTTGGTGCCCTTGACGTAGCCCTCCGCGTCGGGGAAGAGGCCGCTGCGCATCTCGTGGTCACCGGTGCCGTGTTCGGCGCAGGTCCAGTCGAGCGCGAGCAGCGCGTAGGGCACGCCCTCCTCGGTGCCCATCCGGAACCCGCCGGCGGCGGCGGGCTCGCAGGCGGTGCCACCCGCGGTGACCGTCAGGCGCCGGGTGACGTAGTCGACGACGGTCCTGCGGTGGGAGTCGAGGGCCGCGGCCCGGGTGCGGGCGTCCCCGTTCTCGAACGCGTCGGTCCCGGAGCGGAAGAGAGGGTCGTCGGAGCCCGCGTCGGCGGCCGAGACGACGAGCAGGTCGTACTCCAGCTTCAGTTCGGTCCGCAGCGGGCCGTCACCGTCGGCGGTGACGTGCGCGTACACGACGGAGCTGAAGCCATGAGCGGCGGCGGGTCCGACGAGGCCGAGGAAGAGGAAGACCGCCGCGGCGAGGACGAGCAGCGGGCGGCGGACACGGTGCGACATGAGTCTCCTTGGGGTTGCCCGTGCACCGTGCTGGTCGCGGATGAACCGCCGACGACCGGTCAGCGAACCATGAGAAAACAAACGTTCGAAAGCGGTCGGATCGATGGAGATCGTGTGGAACGGACGAGCAGGATGTGGGAAAAGCCGCCCCTACCCGCGTCCCGCCGCCCGCCTCTCGCCTCCCTAAGGACGATCGCCTTGCACCGCCCGCCCCTGGCCGCCGTACTGGTGATGGCCGCCGCCCTGCTGACCGGATGCGCTTCGGGTGACGACTGGTCACAGCGGCGCCCCAGCCCCTCTGCCACCGGCGCGCTGGACGCGGGGTTCCTCGGTCCGCACGGATCGCCCGCACCGGAGTCGACGGTGACGCCGAGCCCGGGTTCGTGGTCCGGGGTCCGTCCCTCGCCCGGCACCCGTGTCGTCCTGCTCCGTGCGGGCAGCGACCGTCCGGCGAAGGCGCTGGCGAAGGCGGTGAAGGAGTGGGCGAAGGAGGTGGACGTGGACCTGCGGACGGTGACCGCGTCCGGCGCC
This sequence comes from Streptomyces sp. NPDC127177, assembly GCF_042672475.1. Lineage (NCBI taxonomy): Bacteria > Bacillati > Actinomycetota > Actinomycetes > Kitasatosporales > Streptomycetaceae > Streptomyces > Streptomyces sp. NPDC127177. Next base: position 37,709 of record NZ_JBHXUW010000067.1, on the reverse strand, counting down.
GCCGACCTCCTGCCCGCCGTCACCCGGGCACTGGACCTGCACCCGGACCTCGTCGTCAGCGTGGGCAACGACCTCATCGATCCGCTGACGACGGTCAGCCCGAGCCATCTCGCCCAGGAGTTCCTGGTCGTGGGGGCGGAACTCGCCGAACCCACCCACAACGTGACGGCGGTCGACTGGACGGGGGCCTCGTTCCGCGGGGAGGGACTCGGCATGTCATCGACGTACGACCCCGCCTCGTTCACCGACGCCCGCTGCGCGGCCGCGATCCGGGCGGGCGCCTCGGCGGTGCTGACGGGGCACACCGGGATCGTGGTGTGGCTGGACCGGATCCGGGAGAACTGACCCGCGGCACCGAGGCCGCCCTCACGCGGCCCCTGCGGGGCCGATCCCCCGGCCCACTGTCAGGCCCAGCTCTCCTCGACATCGCTCCACGCCGCCTTCGGCGTGTAGGGGGCGGCCGTCTTCCTGGGCTTGGCCTTCGCCGAGGCGGTCCGCAGATCCGCGCTGTCCCACCGGGCCCGGACGGAGTACCGGACCGGTGCGCCCGCGGGGGTGAGTCCGAGGGCGACGAGCTCCGCCTGCGGGTCGTTGGTGCAGCTGAAGAGGCCACCCGCCGAGACCGCCCCGTTCCGCTGGAACCCCATGGCCGTCGGATCCTGCGTGGTGGCGTAGAAGCTCGCCTCGCCGCTGATGGTGAAGGATCCCCGCGTGGTGTCGTGGAGCTGGCTGTCGTTGCTGATCAGCGAGGTCATCCCGAAGGTGTCATGGCCCCCGTCGCTGATGGAGCCGTCCGCGTTGACCACCCACAACTCCCAGTACCGGAGCTCGTGCCCGTTGACCGTCCCGCCGGTCTGCACGTACGCGTCCAGTGCCGACGCGGCGATCGGGGACCAGCCCTGGCCGGTATGACGCTCCACGGCGAAGTTCCTGGTCACCTGCTGGATGATCACGCCCTGCCCGGGGTTGGCGACCGCCCACTCCCGCACCCGGGAGAAGTAGCCGCACACGCCCTCCTGGTTCTCACCGCTCTGGACCGCAGCGCCCAGGGCAGGCGCCGGTCCGGTGGCGGCCGGGGCGCGCTGCACGGCGCCGTGGTCCCGTGTCGCGGCCCCGCCGCCGCACCGCGCCCCGGCCCGGGTGGTGGGTGCCTGCGATGCGGCCATGACCCGGTGGGCGTTGGCCTCCGCCGCCCGCTCGAAGCGGTCGGAGGGGTCCGACACCCTCAGCCCGGTCCCGTCGTCCGTCCCCGCCACCGGCCCCGAACGCTGCTGGACGACATGGGTCAGTTCGTGGGCGAGGGTGTGCTCGTCGGTCTTCGCGCCGCCCAGGACGATGTGCTGGCCGGACGTGTACGCCCGGGCACCGATCTCCGCGGCGGAGCGCTGGGCGGTGGCGTCCGTGTGCAACCGGACGCCGGAGAAGTCCGCGCCGCCGAACCTGGCCTCCATGTCCTCGCGCACCGGTTGTTCGAGCGGGCGTCCCGCCGTGCCCAGCACGTCGTGCACCGCCGACCTCTGCACGGGACGGCCCGCGAGCATACGTGCCACCGCCGCGTTACCCACCGTTCGCTGCAGCACCGCCATCTCCTCCGCGGACCCCCGCGCCGGGCCCGGGCCGGACGGCCGTCCCGCCTCGCGCTCCCGCGGTCGCGGACGGTTGGCGCGCGTGGTGCGGCGTTCCTGCTCGTGCTCGGGCATACGGCCTCCAGCGATGGGTCCGTACCGTTGATACCGCGTCGCACCGGCCGGGCCAATGGGCGCCGGGGACGGTCACGGGGCACCTTCGCTGCACTCCACGGACACCGCTCCGCCTCGCGGACACCGGTATCTCGCGGGGACGTGCACGGACGGCCGGTACGTCCCCACGAGATACCGGCCGCCCGCGTCTCTCACCCCACGGTGCAGGCGAGCCCGGTGGCGGGATCGGGGTCGCCGCCCGTGGAGACGTATCCGAAGGTCGCGGACTCACCCGGGGCCAGGGATCCGTTCCAGTCCGTGTTGTGGACCATCACCTCCTGTCCCTGGACGGTCATCGAACCGCTCCAGAGACTGTCCACGCTCTGCCCGTCCGGCTGGGTCCAGCCGACCATCCAGCCGAGCATCGGCACGTCGCCGGAGTTGGTGACGGTCACCTCGGACTGGTAACCGCCGCTCCAGCTGCCGGTCGTGGCGAGCGTCGCGGTGCACAGGCCGGGCGGCGGTTCGGTCGGCGTCGTCGTGTCCTTGACCCCGGTCACCTCGCCGTCGCCCCCGTCGAAGACCACGTCGGAGCAGGAGTAGAACGTCTCCTGGCTGTCCGAGCGCTCCCACACCATGTAGATGACGTTGCGGCCGTCCTTGCCGGCCGGAAGCGCCCCGGACCAGGAGTAGTTGGCCTCGACCGTGCCCGGACTCCCGTTCAGCGGCGGGTGGTCGACGGTGAGGAACGGCGCCTCCTCCATGTCGTCCCAGGTCAGCGGCTGCGTCGGGTCATAGCCGTCCTTGGTGATGTAGACGTAGAACGAACCGGGGTGCGCGGCCCAGGCGTTGTACGCGAAGTCGACGGTCGCGCCCGAGGTCAGATGGGTCAGCGGCCAGTCCGCGCTGGGTGTGTTGAAGCCGGTGAAGTTGGGGTTCCCGCCGCTGCACAGCTCACCGTCCGGCACGAAGCCCCGGGTGCGGCCCGCCCCGTCGGAGCGGAGCACGGAGAACCAGTTGTAGAACGGCGTGGTCCCGCTCTCCTGCGCGGCTGCCCGGCAGGCGGGGTTGACGGGTTTGATCTCGCCGGTGTCGGTGAGCGCGTCCTGCCAGCACAGGAAGGTACGGCTGGCGGGCTTCATCGGCGTGCCGTGGGCCTCGACCGGCCCGGCGGAGGTGAGCACGACCAGCCCGAGGGCGGGCAGGGTCGTGAGGAGGGCGAGCAGGGTCAGAAGCAGGGCTCTGGGCCGGGTGGAGGCCAGTAATCGGTCGATCACGATGTACGTCCCTTCGCTGCGGCGGCTTGGGAGCGCTCCCACTGACCGGGGAGGCTAGCGCGGCGGAGCGGGACTGTAAACGGGGCCGGAGGGACCGGCCGCCGCACGCACCCTCCGCCACCGGGCCGGATCCGCGGCGGTCGGGGCGACCCCCTGGAAGGGGCCGGCGATCCGATCCGGCATTCCGGCGGCCACTCCTGCGGGTGGGTCCCGGTGCGTTCGCCGGTGGGACGGGTCGGGCTCCCGCTACATTCCGCTCATGCCACAGCCGAAGGACCTGGACCCGTACACCGACCCGCGCGCCTTCTACGGCGCCGAGTTACGCCGGCTGCGCGAGGCCGCCGGACTCTCCCAGACCGAGCTGGGCGCCCGAGCCTTCTGCTCCGGTACGTACATCGGGCTGTTCGAAGCGGGCGAGCGGCGCCCGCAGTTGGAGCTGTCACGCGCACTGGACGAGGTGCTGGGGAGCGGTAAGCATCTTGAGCGGCTGTGCAGACTGGCCCAGACGTCAAAGGTGGCGGGGTACTTCGCGGACGCGGCCGAGCTCCAGCTGCGGGCCTCGTTCATCGGCAGCTATACGTCCATGCTCGTCCTCGGTCTCCTGCAGACCGAGTCCTACGCTCGGGCGCTCACCCGCGCTGCCCATCCGTTCGCCGCCACGGACGTCATCGAGGGCCATGTCCGCACCCGCATGGAACGTACGAGCCTCCTCGACTCCCCCACCGCGCCGGTGCTTTGGGTGGTCCTCCACGAGGCGGCGCTACTGCTTCCGGTGGGCGGGAACGCCGTGATGTCCGAACAGCTCACCCACCTCGCCGAGCAGACCGCCTCGCGCCCCCGGCTCGTCACGCAGGTGCTCCCCTTCTCCGCTGGTGCCCACCCGTTCCTGCATGGGTCGATGACCCTCATGCAGTTCGCGGACGCTCCGCCCGCCGTCTACACGGAGGGTGCGTACACCGGCCAACTCGTCGAAGAGCCACTGCTGGTGGAGCAGTACAGCTCCGCATACGATCTGGCCAGGGCTGCCGCGCTGTCGCCGGAGGCATCCCTTGACCGGATCCTCTCGGCGGCGAGGGAGTTCGCGACGCCATGAGCACCACACCTGAACTGAGCACCGCTGCCTGGCGCAAGTCGTCGTACAGCAACGGGGACGGCGGCGAGTGCGTCGAGATAGCCGACAACATCCCCGGGGCCGTCCCCGTACGCGACAGCAAGGCGGCCCCCGGTGGGCCGGCGCTCATGTTCGCGGTGGCGAGCTGGGCATCCTTCGTCGCGGCGCTCGGGGACGGTTCGCTCCGAACGGCGTCATGAGATGAAATCGGTCGGCGCGCACCCGTCCACGAGCCCCTTCGCCTTCTTGCCGCGACTCCGGATCCGGGCCACCGGGTCGCCCGTGTGGCGCCGATCCCTTCGAGCCGGTGTTCCCCGGTCGAGATGATCGCGGCCCCGCTCCTCAGGTCCGTTCCGGCGTCTCCGGTACGGCCGTGGGGAACAGGCTCTCCGGCAGGGTCACGTTCCACGCCGTGATGACCGGCTGGCCGTGTTCCGTGCCGAGCCGGGACACCGCGCCCGTGGCGAGCTGGAAGAGCGTGCCCTCGGCGGGTGTCAGACCCAGGTAGCGGGCGGTCAGGACGCGCAGGAAGTGGGAGTGGGCGACGAGCACGATGTCGTCGTCCCCGGCGCGTTCGGCCGCTTCCCGGACCTCCGCCAGCACCCGGTCGGCCCGTTCGCCGACCTCTGCCGGCGTCTCGCCGGGGTGCGCCTCGGGACCCGGGGTGACACCGTCCGTCCAGAGGTTCCAGTCGGGGCGGGTGAGGTGGATGTCGTGGGTGGTGATGCCCTCGTAGCCGCCGTAATCCCACTCCCGCAGCTCGGGGGTGATCCGGGGCGCGGCGAGTCCGGCGAGTTCGGCGGTGCGCCGGGCCCGTACGGAGGGGCTGACGAGGGTGAGCGCGATGCTGCGGTCGACGAGCAGGGGCGCGAGGGCACGGGCCTGGCGTTCGCCGAGGGGCGTCAGGGGCAGGTCGGTGTGGCTCGTGTGCTGTCCGTTGCGGGACCACTCCGTCTCGCCGTGCCGGATCAGAATCAACTCGCCCATGGAGGCCATCCGCTCTCAGTGCTGTTACCGCTCACATGCTGTCGATGGTGCGAACCCGCTGGTCCACGATCGCATTCCAGCCGTGGCGACGGGGGCGGGCGCGCCCGGGAGTGACCGGATGCGGCTACTCGCCGTGCGGCCGGCCCGATGACGGCGGTGGGCCGTCCGCCGGCCGTCAGCATGTTGCCCGGTTGCGGCTCGGCGTGGATCCAGACCGGCGGGCCGGCCGGTGCGGGGGCGCTCACGGCCGCTTCCCGGATCTCGGCCGCCGCTTCGGTGCCGATCTCCGCGCGCAGGGCGGCGCGCGTCGCCGCGTCCCGGTCGGCCAGTGGTTCGCTGCGGTAGGGCGGGGGGCCGTCGGTGGTGTCGACGCGGTGGAGTGCGGTGATGAAGGCCGCGAGGTCCCGGGCGAGCGGCCTGGCATCGGTGGGGTCGCCGACGACCGGGTTGCCGCCGGCGAGCCAGCCGCAGACGGACCACCCTCCACGCCTTGCGGCGGATCAAGGAGTTTCCGCCCTGGCCACCGCACATACGAACCCGGCAGCCAGCTGTCCGGCAATCCCGTTCCGGCCCGTGTCGAAACACCGACAGGGGGCTGTCGCCGACGGCGCCGAAAGTGGGCAGGGCCGGGGCGAGCCCGGCGGATCACGTAAGGGATGAACGTCATGGCTCAGATCAACACAGTCGCCTGGTTCGAGATCGGCACCGACAAGCCGGCGGAGGCGGAGCGGTTCTACGGTGAGGTGTTCGGCTGGACGGTCGCGCACGACAGCACGAAGAGCACCGACCAGGCGTACCGGATCGTCACCACCGGTGACGGCGAGGGGCTGCCCGGCGGGTTGTTCGCGACCGGGGGCAAGCTGCCCAACTACGCGGTCTTCACCGTGCTCGTCGAGGATGTCGAGGCGACGTGCCGCCAGGTCGAGGAGGCGGGCGGCAGGGTCCAGCGCGCGCCGCAGGTCAATCCGGTCGGGGTGACGTTCGCGCACCTCCTCGATCCGGCCGGCAACCACTTCGCCGTCTTCACGCCGCCGTCCGTCCGGGCCTGAACCGCCCGGCCGCCCCCGGCGGCCCGTCAGCTCAGGGACAGCTGGTGGATGACGCCGTAGGGGATGTCGAGGTCCTCGCGCCGGAGCTCTCTCGGCTCGGGCACCTCGGCGGTGACGTGGACGGAGACGATCCGGTCAGTACGGAAGGCGCGCAGGGCGTCACGCAGCCGGCACCAGCCCAGCAGATACCAGTGGTCCGCCTTGCCGATGTAGCCGAGCGGCTCGATGTCGCGCGTCGTCGCGGCGCCCTCGCGGTCGCCGTACTCGATGCGCAGGACCCGCCCGGTGGACAGCGCGTCCGTCACGCCTCGCGGCCCCCGCGCGGGCGGGGGCGCGTCCACCGGGCCGAGCAGGTGGATTCGGCCGGCCATGTCGTGCGCGGCGGCGGCATCGTCCTGCCCCATGGCCGCGACGAGCTTGCGCAGCGCCGCCCCGGCGGTCGTCCGGAACGGTGTCCCCTCCATCCCCCGCAGGGCCACCGCCATCGCGACGGCCTCGCCGGGGGTGAGGTTGACCGGCGGGAGCGTCCGGGTCCGGTCGAGGCAGTAGCCGCCGGTGCGGCCCGGTTCGGCCCAGATCGGCACGCCGGACTGTTGCAGTGCGCTGATGTCGCGCTCGATCGTGCGTGAGCTGACCTCGAAGCGGTCGGCCAGCCAGTGTGCGCTGCGCGGGCGGGGCGAGACGGCACGGAGCTCCTCGACGAGGGCGTAGAGGCGATCGGTCCGGTTCACCCGGCCGAGTCTATGGGCTGTCCAGGCCCCGGCCCCTTCGGTCCCGGGCCGTCCGGCGCACGGGACCGAGGGGCGAATCCGCGTCCTCAGCCCCGGAGGACTTCCAGCGAGTCGTCGCCGACGACCACGACCTCGTACGGCTGGTCCGTGTCCGCCGTGACCCGCAGCGTGCCGCCCTCGCGGACCAGTACATAGGTGGCGGCTGGGGCGCCCGTGAGGTCGGGGACGGTCACCGTGCGGGTGAGGTCGCCGGTGCCCTCGGGGGCGTACACACGCAGCTCCAGGTTGCGTGTCCAGTCGCCGTCGGGGCGGGAGACGTCCGCGCCCAGCGGCAGGACGGCACCGGGGCGGACCAGCAGCGGAAGGCTGTCGAACCCGTGGGTGCCGTGGTGCCAGGCCGGTCCGGTGACGGTCTCGCCGGTCAGGAAGTGGGTCCAGGTGCCCTCGGGGACGTAGTACTCGACCTGGCCGTCCTCGCTGAAGACGGGCGCCACCAGCAGGTCGGCACCCAGCAGGTACTGGCGGTCCACCGTGCGGGTCGCCGGGTCGTCGGGGAACTCCAGCAGCATCGGGCGCATGGTGGGGACGCCGGTGCGGTGGGCCTCGACGGCCGCTCCGTACAGGTAGGGCATCAGCCGGTGCTTCAGTTCGGTGAACTGCTTGGCGACCGCGACCGCCTCGTCGCCGAACTCCCACGGCACCCGGTAGGACGAGGAGCCGTGCAGGCGGCTGTGCGAGGAGAGCAGGCCGAAGGCGAGCCAGCGCTTGAAGACCGCCGGGTCGGGGGTGCCCTCGAAGCCTCCGATGTCGTGGCTCCAGAAGCCGAAGCCGGAGAGCGAGAGGGAGAGCCCGCCGCGCAGGGACTCGGCCATCGCGCCGAAGGAGGACCAGCAGTCGCCGCCCCAGTGGACGGGGAACTGCTGGCCGCCCGCGGTGGCCGAGCGGGCGAAGAGGACCGCCTCGCCCTGGCCGCGCTCCTTCTCAAGGAGTTCGAAGACGGCCTTGTTGTACAGGTGCGTGTAGTAGTTGTGCATCCGCTCCGGGTCGGAGCCGTCGTGCCAGACGACATCGGTGGGGATGCGCTCGCCGAAGTCCGTCTTGAAGCCGTCGACTCCCTGGTCGAGGAGGGTCTTCAGCTTGCTCTGGAACCAGGCGGTGGCGTCGGGGTCGGTGAAGTCGACCAGCGCCATGCCGGCCTGCCACTTGTCCCACTGCCAGATGTCGCCATCGGGCGTGCGCACGAAGTAGCCCTTGTCGGCGCCCTCCGCGTACAGGGCGCTCTTCTGCGCGATGTACGGGTTGATCCAGACGCAGATCTTCAGCCCCTTCTCCTTGAGCCGGGCGAGCATGCCGGCCGGGTCGGGGAAGGTGTCCGGGTCCCACTCGAAGTCGCACCACTGGTACTCGCGCATCCAGAAGCAGTCGAAGTGGAACACCGAGAGCGGGATGCCGCGTTCGGACATCCCGTCCACGAAGGAGGTGACGGTCGCCTCGTCGTAGGAGGTGGTGAACGAGGTGGTCAGCCAGAGCCCGAAGGACCAGGCCGGCGGGAGGGCCGGGCGGCCGGTGAGGGCGGTGTACCGGGTGAGGACGTCCTTGGGCGTGGGGCCCGCGACGACGAAGTACTCCAGGACCTGGTCCTCGACGCTGAACTGGACCTGTCCGACGGCCTCGGAGCCGACCTCGAAGGAGACCTTGCCGGGGTGGTTGACGAAGACGCCGTAGCCGCGCGAGGAGAGGTAGAACGGGACGTTCTTGTAGGCCTGTTCGCTGCTGGTGCCGCCGTCGGCCTGCCACATGTCGACGATCTGGCCGTTCTTGACGTACGGGGTGAACCGCTCGCCGAAGCCGTGGATGGTCTCGCCGACGCCGAGGGCGAGCTGGGCGACCATGTGGTGGCCGCCGTCCTGCACGGTGGCGAAGGCGGTGCCCTTGCGCCCGGCGGCGGTCAGCAGACGGCCGTCCGCGTCGAGGAACTCCAGGCCGAAGTCGCCCCCGGTGGGCAGCCGGAGGGTGAGCGGGCCGCTGGTGAGCTCGGCGGTCGGGCCGTCGTCCCGGGTGGTGGCCGTGGCTTCCTCGGTGGCGCCGGGCAGGGCGAACTCCGGGCCGGGGCGGCGCTTGCCCGCGAGGTGGGTGACGCGGACACCGATGACGCCTTCGGCGGGGGCGTACGCCTCCACCGTGATCAGGGGCGCGTTGAGCGTGTCACCGCGCCGGGTCACGCGCTTGACGGCCGCGTGGGCGGTGAGTCGGTCAGCGTCGAGCCGCAGGTCACGAAGCTCGGTGGCGTACGAGGCGTGCACACCGTCTCGCATCTGCCAGAAGCCGTCGGTGAACTTCATGGGGGGTCTTCCTTAGCCGGTACGGGGGGTGTTCGGGGTGCATCGTCAGGAGTCCAGTCCCGATTTTGATCGTACACAAAACAAATAATTTTCGAAGCGCTTCGACGGCTCGGGAATCAATACTGCGGCCCGCCCAGGTCGAGGGGGCGGCGCCCCTCGGGCTGCCCTGACGTTGCCTCTATGTGACGGCTTTGTCACAGGAATGGTCTAGAAACAAACGGCGGGATGCCGTATTAGTACTGCCAGCAAACAAATCGGTCGGGCGGCGGTGCAGCTGTCCGGGCATGTCGACAAGAGGCAGCAGTATGTCGAATCGCTTCACCCTCACCCCCGCCGACAGGTTCACTTCCGCTTGGGCGCCGGCGACCTGCGCCAGGCCCTCGTAGCCGGCGGTCTCCAGGAGTTCGACGTGGACGGCGCAGCCGGGCGCTCCATGGCCTTCGAGGCGCTCGACCAGCTCGCCATGGAGCACCTGCCCGGCGTCAGCTGACGCCCCCGGGGGGCCGGGCCACCGCCGCCGCCGGGCACCCTTTCGCACCCCCTCTCACGCAAGGGCATCCTCGTGACAGCACCTTCCCCGGACGGCCTGCGCCAACGGCGCCGTCGTCACCACCGGCGGGTCATCGTCCCGCTCACCGTCGTCTGCGCGCTGACCGGCGGCGTCGTCCTGTCCGGCTGCGGGCAGCAGCGGGACCCGGACGTGTACACCGTCATGAACTCGTCGACCGACGAGTCCTACCACCGCTGGGACGCCCAGACCCTGGACCGGTGCAGCAAGCGGCTCGGGGTGAGGATCGAGCAGCAGAGCGTCCCGGCCGCGCAGGTGATGACGAAGGCCCTGCGGATGGCGTCGTCGAAGTCGCTGCCCGACGTCCTCCAGCTGGACGCCTCGGAGATGCCCACGTTCGCCGAGGCCGGCGGCCTGATCCCGCTGAAGGACCTCGGGCTGACCACCACGGACATCCCCGAGGGGATCGTCGACTTCGGCTCGTACGAGGGGACGTACTACGGCGCCGCGCGCACGGTGAACACCCTGGCGCTGTTCTACAACAAGGACACCCTCGACAAGGCAGGCCTGAAGGTGCCCGCCACCTGGGCCGAGATGCGGTCGACGGCGAAGAAGCTCACCCGGGGCAGGAGTTACGGGCTGGCGCTGAGCGCCGGCGGCGCGGAGGACGGCGTCTTCCAGTTCACCCCGTTCATGTGGTCCAACGGCGGCGACGAGACGAAGCTCGACAGCCCGCAGGTGGCCGGGGCACTGGACTACTGGAAGGACCTGCTCAAGGACCGTTCGCTGTCCAAGTCGACGGTCAACTGGACCCAGGCCGACGTGAACGACCAGTTCATGGCCGGCAACGCCGCCATGATGATCAACGGCCCGTGGCAGGTCGAGTCCCTCAACTCCAGGAAGGGGCTGAACTGGGGCATGGCCCGGATCCCGGTCCCGAAGGCCGGGGACGACTCGGTCGGTCCGCTGGGCGGCGGGATCCTGACCGTGCCCAACACCGGTGACAGCGCCCGGGAGAAGATGTCGGCGAAGATCATCGGCTGTATGTCGGGCGAGCAGGAGCAGATCACCTACGCGCTCAACAGCTGGATGGTCCCGGCCAACGAGAAGGCCGCCGCCGTGTGGCGCAAGAAGGTCCCGGAGCTGGCCGCTCTCGCCGGCCAGGTCGCCACCGCCCGCTCGCGCACCGCGAAGCTCGGCGCGGGCTGGTCGTCCGTCTCCCTCGCGCTGCAGAGCGCCTTCCAGTCCGCCCTCACCGGCGAGTCGAGCGAGGCCGCCCTCAAGCGCGCCCAGCAGCGCGCCACGAGCGGGAACTGAGGTATCCGAACCATGTCGACCAGCACCGCTTCCGCAGCCGCCGTTCCGGCGCCCTCGACCACCGAGGCCAGGAGGCCGCCGAACCCGGCGCGCAACCGCCGCCGCAGGCGCCTGGCCCAGTGGGGCTTCATCGCCCCCGCCGTGATCTTCATGGCGCTCTTCTTCGGCTACCCGCTCGTCCGCAACATCGTGATGAGCTTCCAGGACTACTCGCCGTCCACGTTCTTCACGGGCGAGTCCCCGTTCAACGGAACGGACAACTGGAGCAACGTCTTCAACGACGAGCTCTTCGGCAAGGCCCTGTGGCACACCATCCTGTTCACCGTCGGCTCGTTGATCGGGCAGTTCTGCATCGGTCTGGCCCTCGCGGTCTTCTTCAGCCGCCGCTTCCCGCTCAACGGCATCCTGCGGTCGCTGATCCTGCTGCCGTGGCTGGTCCCGATGGTCGTCTCCGGTGTCGTCTGGCGGCGCATCCTCGACCAGGACACCGGCGTGCTCAACTCGTTCCTGGGCACGATCGGCGTCGGCGGCGACACCCCGTGGCTGACCAGCACGAGCATGGCGCTGATCTCGGTGGTCCTGGTGAACATCTGGATCGGCATCCCGTTCAACATGGTGATCCTCTACGGCGGCCTCCAGGAGGTCCCCAAGGAGCTGTACGAAGCCGCCTCGCTCGACGGCGCCTCCGCCTGGCGGACGTTCCGCTCCATCACCCTGCCGATGCTGAGGCCCGTCATCACCGTGGTGCTGGTGCTCGGCTTCATGTCCACGGTGAAGGTCCTCGACCTGATCCTGGCGCTCACCGACGGCGGGCCCGCCGACTCCACGCAGACGCTGGGCACCCTCACGTACCAGAACTCCTTCGTCCAGCTGGACTTCGGAGCGGGTGCCGTGGTCGGCAACATCCTGATCCTGATCTCCGCCGTCTTCGCGGTGTTCTACCTGCGGGCCAACCGCAACGAGGGGAAGTGACCGGCATGGCGAGCACAGTGCGTACCCCCGCCGCCCCCGCCCATCCCACCGGCCGGCCGAAGCGGCGCTGGGGCGCCACGGTCTTCGGCGTCGTGGTGCTGTGCGTGATGCTGTTCCCGCTGTACTGGATGGTGAACACCGCGCTCCAGCCGTCGTCCGGACTGCTGGAGGTCAACTCCTTCCCGCACAGCCTGGATCTGTCGGGCTTCCGCTCGGCCATCACCGACCAGGGCCGCAACCTGCTGACGTCGCTGGCCGTGGCGCTCGGCGCGGTGGCCATCTGTCTGGCCGTCTCGGCACCCGCCGCCTACTGTCTCGCCCAGTTCAAGCTGCGCGGCACCAGGACCATCGTCTTCGGCACCCTGATCACCCAGATGGTGCCGGGCATCGTCATCGCCAACGCCCTGTACAGCGCGTACGTGGACCTCGGCCTGGTCAACTCCTACGCCGGGCTGATGCTGGCCGACGCCTCGCTCGGCATCCCGTTCGCGATCGTGCTGATGCGCTCGTTCATGGTCGCCATCCCGCGCGAGGTCATCGAGGCGGCCGAGGTGGACGGCGCGGGGCGTCTGCGCACCTTCGTGCAGGTCGTGCTGCCGATGAGCCGCAACTCCCTGATCACGGCTGGGCTGTTCTCGTTCCTGTACGCGTGGAGCGACTTCATGTTCGCGCTGACTCTCAACACCACGGATGACGTGAAGCCGATCACGCTGGGCATCTACCAGTACATCGGCGCGCACGTCGGCGACTGGGGCTCCGTCATGGCGGCTTCCGTGCTGTCGGCCGTTCCCGCGGCGGTCCTGCTCGTCCTCTCGCAGAAGTACATCGCCGCCGGGATCACCGGCGGCTCGGTCAAGTGAGGATTTCCATGCCTGAGTTCCCCGTCTTCCCGCCCGGCTTCGTCTTCGGCGCGGCCACGGCCTCGTACCAGATCGAGGGCGCCGCGCGGGAGGACGACCGCGGTCCGTCGATCTGGGACATCTACAGTCACACGCCGGGGAAGACCGACGGCGGTGACACCGGTGACATCGCCTGCGACCACTACCACCGCTACCCCCAGGACGTGGCGCTCCTGCGCGAGCTGGGCGTGGACTCGTACCGCTTCTCCATCGCCTGGTCGCGGATCCAGCCGGAGGGCAGCGGCGCGGTCAACCCGAAGGGGCTCGACTTCTACTCCCGGCTCGTCGACTCGCTCCTCGAAGCGGGCATCGAACCGGCCGCCACGCTCTACCACTGGGACCTGCCCCAGGCGCTCGAGGACCGCGGCGGCTGGCGGGTGCGCGAGACCGCGGAGCGCTTCGGGGAGTACACCGCGATCATGGCGGAGCACCTGGGCGACCGGGTACCCCGCTGGATCACGCTCAACGAGCCGTGGTGCAGCGCCTTCCTCGGCTACTCCGTGGGCCGGCACGCGCCGGGTGCGAAGGAGGGGCGCGGGGCCCTGGCCGCCGCTCACCACCTGCTGGTCGGTCACGGCCTGGCGATGCGGGAACTGCGTGCGGCCGGGGTCCGCGAGGCGGGCATCACGCTCAACCTCGACCGCAACGTCCCGGCCACCGAGTCGGACGCCGACCTGGCCGCAGTCGTCCGCGCGGACACCCAGCACAACCTGGTGTGGACCGAGCCGGTCCTCGCGGGCCGCTACCCGGTCACCGAGGAGGAGACCTGGGGCGAGCTGATCACCGCGCAGGACTTCCGGCGCGAGGGCGATCTGGAGCTGATCTCCCAGCCGATGGACTTCCTGGGCATCAACTACTACCGCCCGATCGTGGTCGCCGCGGCCCCGCACCGCGAGCCCGACCCGGCGCTGCGGGTCGCCACCGACAACCGCTACAGCGAGGGCGAGTACCGGGGCGTGCGGAAGACGGCGATGGGCTGGCCGGTCGTGCCGGAGTCCTTCACCGACCTGCTGACCGCGCTGAAGCAGACGTACGGCGACGCGCTGCCGCCGGTGCACATCACGGAGAACGGCTCGGCGGAGTCCGACTCGGTGGACGCGGACGGCTCGGTGCACGACGCGGACCGGGTCGAGTACCTGCGCACCCATCTGACCGCGCTGCGGACGGCGATGGACGCGGGCGTGGATGTCCGGGGCTACTACGTCTGGTCGCTGCTGGACAACTTCGAGTGGGCGCTCGGGTACGCGAAGCGGTTCGGGATCATCCGGGTCGACTACGACACCCAGGAGCGCACCCCCAAGGACAGCTACCGCTGGTACCAGGAGCTGATCGCGGCCCACCGGAAGTAGCCGGAGCGGCCGGGGTGCGCGGGAGCGGCCGGGGTGCGCCGTGCACCCCGGCCGTCAGCGCGCCGCGTACGCCGCCGGGTCCGCCAGGACACCGTGCACCACCCGGGCCGCGGCCCCCCTCGCCGCGTCGCCGGAGAGCGAGGAGGCCCGCAGCCGGCTGCCGTTGCCGTGCCACCGCCCCGAGACCACCCGGTCGGCGAGCTGTGCCTGAGCGGCGTCCGCGAGCCACGGCATCAGATCGCGGTAGATGCCGCCCAGTACGACGGTGTCCAGGTCGAAGAGGTTCACCGCGCCGGACAGCACCAGGCCCATCCGGTCCCCCGCCACCCGGAACGCCTCCAGCGTCCTCGTGTCGCCCGCCGCGGCCCGCTTCTCCAGCTCGCCGAGCCCGCGCGGACCCGCCTGCGGATCGATCCCGGCGGCCCGCAGCAGCGCCGCCTGACCGGCGTACTGCTCAAGGCAGCCGCGTGCCCCGCACCCGCAGAGCGGTCCCTCCGGGTCGACCACCACGTGCCCCACCTCACCGGCGAAGCCGTGGGCGCCGCGCAGCAGTTCGCCGTGGAGCACCAGTGCGCCGCCGACGCCGATCTCGCCGGTGAGGTAGAGGAAGCAGCCGCTCGTCCCGAGGCCGCCGAACCACAGCTCGGCCAGCGCCGCGAGATTGGCCTCGTTGTCGGAGCTGACGGCCAGCGCCCGGCCCGCCGGGCGCAGCGTGCTGAGTGCCTGGCCGAAGATGCCCTCCGCCGCGACCCGGTACCAGCCCAGGTTGGGTGCCTGGCGCACCATTCCGCCGGAGACCAGTCCGGGCAGCGCGAGCTCGACCCCGACGGCCCGCAGGCCCTGCTCGCCGGTGGAGGTGATGACCCGGTTGGTGAGCCGCGCCGCGTGGGCGAGCACCTCGGCGGGCGGGGTGCTCCGGTTGTCCACGTGCTCGGTGACCCGGACCCGGTCGGTGCCGGTCAGCCCGACCGCGCAGACCGAGACGTAGTCGATGTTGATCTCGACGCCGAGCCCCGCCGGGCCGGTGTCCGACACCTTCAGCACGGTGCCCGGCCGGCCCGCGCTGCCGCTGAACGTCTTGCCTGACTCGGTGAGCTGGTCCAGGGACAGCAGCTCCTCGACGAGCGAGGAGACGGCGGCCCGGGTCAGCCCGACCCGGCTCGCCACCCGGGCCCGGGTCGCCTCGCCCTCCTCCAGTACGGCGCGCAGGACGAGGCCGAGGTTGTGGCGGCGCACGGACTCGGTTCCGGCCCTGGTGCCGGCTCGGGTGGCATGGATCGTCATCAGGCCTTCGAGCGTAGGCCCTCGCCCGCCGACGGCGCGCGCGCATCCTGCGACGACCTGCGGGTTTCGTGCCGCCGGGACGATGCGGCAAGGGGCGGGCCCCGGTGATCACACGCCTGAAACACCAGCGCAGCCCGCCCGACAGAACACCCTGTTACGTTCGTCGTACGCGGCCGCCGTCGCCCGCTCCGCCCGTCCCGGACCCCGTGGTCCGGCCGGTGAACGAGGAGGACCAGCGGTGCACTTTCCGGTACGGCGAGCCGTCGGCACGAGGCTGCGGGGCGCCCTGCGCACGGCCGGGCCGCGGCGCCACGCGCCCGACTGGCTCACCCATGTGACCCGGCTGCGCCGGGCCCCCGTCCCCCGGACGGCGATGGTGCGCGGCGCGCTGGGAGCGGGGCCCCTGCTCGGCGCCGGGATCGCCGCGGGGCATCCGGGGCCGGGGGTACTCGCCGCGCTGGGCGCGATGCTCGCCGGGGTCAACGACCGTCCGGGGACCCGCCGCAAGGGCCTGGTCCACATCGGCCTTCCGGCCGTGGCCGGCGCGCTCGGGCTGCTCGTCGGCGCCCTGGTCGCGGACGGCACGGACCGATGGGCGGCGGTCCCCGTCCTCTTCCTGGTGGGCTGGGTCTCCGGGACCCTCAGCACGAGGGGCGCCGTGTGGTCGGCGGCCGCCCTCCAGATGCTGGTCACCACCACCATCGGGATGGGGATGCCACTGGCGGGACCGGCCTGGCTGAAGGCCCTGTGCTTCCTGTCCGGGGCCGGCTGGCTCGTCCTGCTTCGCCTGTCGCTGCGCTCACCGCGCTCCCGGGGCGCGACGCGGTGGAGCGGTGAACGCGAGACCGTGGCGGCGGTGTTCGACGCGCTCGCGGACGCGCTTGAGGCGCTCGGCGGGCCTCGGGCGGAGACCGCCCGACGCAGGCTCGTGGCCGCGCAGCAGCAGGCGGACGAGGCGCTGCGGCTGATGCGGTTGCTGCCCTGGCCCGGCCGGGCCGACGGCCCCGGGCACCGCCTCGCCGAGCGCTTCGGCGCCGCCGTCGCGCTGTGCGAGGCGAGCATCGCGCTGCTGTGGGAGGGCCGGGCGGTTCCGGAGGAGGTGGCCGAGGGCCCGCGCCGGCTGGCCGCCGCGGTCCGGACCGGCGGACCGGCGGGAGCGCTGCCGAGCCCGCGGTCGGACACCGTCGCCCGCCTCGCCTTCGACCGCGCGGTACTGGCCGCGGCGGTGACCTTCGACCGGACGACGGCCGGGGCGCCCGCTCCGGTGCCGGGGACGGCGAAGGCCGGACGCGGCACGGGCGGGGCGCACTCCGGACTCCGCCCGGGCCCGTTCACCCCGGCCGGACGGGAGTACGGGCTGCGGGTGGCGCTCTGCGTCTCGGTCACC
This sequence comes from Streptomyces sp. NPDC127177, assembly GCF_042672475.1. Taxonomy (NCBI): domain Bacteria; kingdom Bacillati; phylum Actinomycetota; class Actinomycetes; order Kitasatosporales; family Streptomycetaceae; genus Streptomyces; species Streptomyces sp. NPDC127177. Next base: position 20,817 of record NZ_JBHXUW010000067.1, on the reverse strand, counting down.
GCGGCCGTCGCGCTGCTCCTGCACGAGGACCACTGGTACTGGCTGCCGGCCACCGCCGCGTTCCTGGTGAAGCCGGACATGGGTCCGCTGTTCTCACGGGTGGTGAACCGGTTCGCCGGGACCGTCGCCGGAGTCCTCGCCTTCGTGGCTCTCATGGCCGTGCCGGGCGTGCCGGGCCGGCCGCTCGTCGTGCCGGCCGTCGTCGTGGCCGGCGCCCTGCTGCCCCTCTCCACCAGGCACTTCGCGTTCCAGACGGCGGTGATCACCGTGCTGGTGCTGTCGTTCGTGCACACCGCGGGCGACACCGAGGCCGCGGCTTCCCGGCTGCTGGAGACGTTCCTGGCCTGCGTCATCGTGCTGCTCGTCGGTCATCTGCCGCTACTGGCCGATCCCCGGGTGCGGGTCGGCCACCGGTTCGCCGTCACGCTGCGCTGCACCGAGCGCTATCTGCGCCATGTGCTGGACGCGCCGGAACCGGGCGGGGCGGTGCACCGGGCCGACGCCCGGGGTCTGGCCCTGCGCGGCGCCGCGTACCGCGCGCTGGCCGAGGCGAGGGCGGCCGCGGAGACGGCGGCGGCCGAGTTGCCGGGGCCGTTCGGCGGGCGGCGTCAGGACTGGTCGGCGGTGACGGTGGCGGCCGAGCTCGTCGTCGACGCGGCGACCACGTGCGCCCTGCGGGTCGAACACGGGGTCCCGCGCCCCTCACGGGACGACGTGGAGCGGGTGACGACGGCGCTTTCCCTCCAGGCGGCGTCGCTGGAGGACGGCCACCGCACCCTGCGTCCCGCGCCGGGCGCCGGGCCGGGCAACTGCCGTTCGCTGCGCGATGTGATGACCCAGTTGCACGGTATTCACCGGCTGACCACGACCGGACTCCCCGGTCCTTCGGCGGCCTGCCCGGCACCACCGTCCTGACCTCAGCGAATCCCGTAACACCCGCATATCCGGGCGAAGATGTCGTGGTGGCATCATTTCGCCAAACCCTTGGACACGTGAGGGAGTCGTGAAAGGATCACCCTCAATTCCGTGGCGTGTCCCCGTATCCCGCGGCGCGTCACGCCTCGTCCCACCACCCATGGAGAACACACGTGGCCAAGAACTCTGGCCGTCGGCCCGGACGGACTGCCGCCCGTCTCACCGCCGCCGCGATAACCGCGGCCCTGGTCGGCACCGGTGCCGCCGCCTTCGCCGCCGAGCCGGGCGACGCCCCCATGTTCGGCATCGCCGGCCTGGACAGCGCCGGCACCTCGTACTACTACACCCCGTCCGGCGACGGCACCATCGAGCAGCGCGTGCAGCTCGACACCGGCTGGAAGGACGTCAAGTTCCTCGGCCGGGTGGACAACAACGCCGACAACGTCGCGGACGGCCGCTGGCAGCTCAGCACCAACGGCGACATCCAGTACTACGCCAACGACAACTCCGCGGCGAAGAAGGTCGGCTACGGCTGGGACATCTACAACAAGCTGGTGTCCCCCGGCCAGTTCGGCGGCGCCGAGGGCGGTGACCTGCTCGGCCGTGACGGCAAGGGCGACCTCTACCTGTACCTGGGCTACGGCGACGGCACGGTCACCAAGCGCATCAAGGTCGGCTACGGCTGGGACATCTACACCGAGATCGCCGGCAACGGAGACCTGAACGGCGACGGCAGGAACGACCTCGTCGCACGCGACAAGTCCGGCGTCCTGTGGCTCTACAAAGGCACCGGCGACCAGAAGGCCCCGTACGCCAAGCGCACCGAGATCGGCAGCGGCTGGAACCAGTACAACGCCATCTTCGCCCCCGGTGACATCGACCTGGACGGCATCACGGACCTGATCGCCCGGAACCCCGCCGGCGAGCTCTACCTGTACAAGGGCACCGGCAAGGCCTCGGCCCCCTACAAGCCCAAGGCGATCATCGGGACATCGGGCTGGAACACCTACCGCCTGTTCTTCTGATCAAAAAGCCAGGTTTCGAGCCCCAAATCGTGACACGATTCAGCTGAATCCGTGGCTCGCCGCCGACCCGCGGCGAGCCACGACCCATCACGATCCATGGAGCACTTCGTGGCCGAAACCTCTGGCCGTAACCACAGACGCACAGTTGCTCGCGCAGCAGCCGCGGCACTCACCGCCGCCCTCGTCGCCACCGGCACCTCCGCCGTGGCAGCGGACGCCCCGCAGCCCTCGCTCGGCGCGGCAGCGGGCCTGCCGTCCTCGGCGGCCTCCGTCGCGGCCGCGCCCGTCACCCCGGCGTTCGCCCTGTACGGCGTGAACTCGTCGGGTACCGCGTACTCCTACGCACCGGACGGCAAGGGCGGACTCACCGCTCGTGACGTCTCCGGTTCGGGCTGGACCGGCGTCTCCGCCATGTTCCAGGTCGACCACCAGGGCGACGGCACGAGCGACGGCCTCTGGTTCCGCCAGACCAACGGGGACATGGGCTACCTGAAGTTCGACTCGTCGTCGGTCAAGATCGGCTACGGCTGGAACATCTACGACAAGCTCGTCTCGCCCGGCAACATCGGCGGCGCCGCCGCGGGCGACCTGCTCGCCCGCACCCCCAGTGGTGACCTGTACGCCTACCTCGGCTACGGCACCGGCAAGGTGACGGGCCGTATCAAGGTCGGCTACGGCTGGAACATCTACAGCGAGATCGCCGGCAACGGCGACCTGAACGGCGACGGCAAGAACGATGTCGTCGCCCGCGACAAGTCCGGCGTCCTGTGGCTCTACAAGGGCACGGGCGACCAGAAGGCCCCGTTCGCCAAGCGCACCGAGATCGGCAGCGGCTGGAACCAGTACAACAAGCTGGTCTCCACGGGTGACCTCGACCTGGACGGCCGGACCGACCTCGTCGCCCGCGACAAGGCCGGTGCGCTCTACCTGTACAAGGGCACCGGCAACGCCGCGGCCCCGTACAAGGCCAAGGTGAAGATCGGTACGACCGGCTGGAACAGCTACAAGTTCCTCTTCTGAGGACACGCGAGAGGGCCGCACCCCCCGCGCCGGGGGGTCGGCCCGGTCGCCCTCCAGCCGGGGTTCCCAACTTTAGGATGAGGT
>NZ_JBHXUW010000067.1:0-17763 GCF_042672475.1 Streptomyces sp. NPDC127177 | reverse complement strand
GTTAATTTGCGTCCCCCGGGGTTCAACAACAAAATTGTCCATCTGCTGCCCCCCGGGGCGCGGCCCCCCCCCCGGGGGGGGGGGGGCCGCCCCTCTCGCCGTACTGCCGCTGATCCCTACTTGCGGATCAGGTTGCGGAGCACGTACTGCAGGATGCCGCCGTTGCGGTAGTAGTCCGCCTCACCGGGGGTGTCGATGCGGACGACGCCGTCGAACTCCACACCGGTGTCGGTGGTGACCTTGACGGTGCTCGGGATCGTGCCGTCGTTGAGCTCGGTCACGCCGGTGAAGGAGAAGGTCTCCTCGCCGGTCAGACCGAGGGTCTGGGCGGTCTGGCCCTCGGGGAACTGGAGCGGGAGGACGCCCATGCCGATGAGGTTCGAGCGGTGGATGCGCTCGTAGGACTCGGCGATGACGGCCTTGACGCCCAGGAGCGCGGTGCCCTTGGCCGCCCAGTCACGGGACGAGCCGGAGCCGTACTCCTTGCCCGCCAGGATGACGAGCGGGGTGCCCGCGGCCTGGTAGTTCTGCGAGGCGTCGTAGATGAACGACACCGGGGCCGCGTCGGCGCTCTCGGCCTGGGTGAAGTCGCGGGTGAAGCCGCCCTCGGTACCCGGTGCGATCTGGTTGCGCAGGCGGATGTTGGCGAACGTGCCGCGGATCATGACTTCGTGGTTACCGCGGCGCGAGCCGTAGGAGTTGAAGTCACGGCGCTCGATGCCGTGCTCCGTGAGGTACTTGCCGGCCGGGGTGTCGGCCTTGATCGCACCGGCCGGGGAGATGTGGTCGGTGGTGACCGAGTCGCCCAGCTTGGCCAGGACCCGGGCGCCGGCGATGTCCTGGACCGGGCTCGTCTCCATGGTCATGCCCTCGAAGTACGGGGGCTTGCGCACGTAGGTGGACTCGGAGTCCCACTCGAAGGTGTTGCCGGTCGGGATCGAGAGCGCCTGCCACTGGGCGTCGCCCGCGAAGACGTCCTGGTAGGACTTGTTGAACATGTCCTCGCCGATGGTGTTCGCCACGACGTCGTTGACCTCGGCCTCGGTGGGCCAGATGTCCGCGAGGTGGACGGGCTTGCCGTCCTGGTCGACGCCGAGGGCGTCCTTGGTGATGTCGACCTTCATCGAACCGGCGATGGCGTACGCGACGACCAGCGGCGGGGACGCCAGGTAGTTCATCTTGACGTCGGGGTTGATCCGGCCCTCGAAGTTACGGTTGCCGGAGAGCACCGAGGTGACGGCCAGGTCGTGCTCGTTGACCGCCTTGGAGACCTCGTCCGGCAGCGGGCCGGAGTTGCCGATGCAGGTGGTGCAGCCGTAGCCGACGAGGTTGAAGCCGACCTTGTCGAGGTACGGGGTCAGGCCCGCCTTGTCGAAGTAGTCGGTGACGACCTTCGAGCCCGGGGCGAGGGTGGTCTTGACCCACGGCTTGCGGGTCAGGCCCTTCTCCACGGCCTTCTTCGCCACGAGCGCCGCGGCGACCATGACGTACGGGTTCGAGGTATTGGTGCAGGAGGTGATCGCGGCGACGGTGACGGCGCCGTGGTCGAGCTCGTACGTGGTGCCGTCGGGGGCGGTGACGGTGACCGGGTTCGACGGGACGCCGTTGGTGGCGGCCGGCGAGTCGGAGGCCGGGAAGGACTCCTTGCCCGCCTCCTCGTCGTCCGAGACGTAGTTGCGCACGTCCTGGGCGAACTGCGCCTTGGCGTTCGCCAGGACGATGCGGTCCTGCGGGCGCTTCGGGCCGGCGATGGAGGGGACGACCGTGGAGAGGTCGAGCTCCAGCTTCTCGGAGAAGTCCGGCTCGGCGGCCGGGTCGAGCCAGAGGCCCTGCTCCTTGGCGTACGCCTCGACGAGAGCGACCTGCTGCTCGTCACGGCCGGTCAGACGCAGGTACTTCAGCGTCTCGTCGTCCACGGGGAAGATCGCGGCGGTGGAGCCGAACTCCGGCGACATGTTGCCGATGGTGGCGCGGTTGGCCAGCGAGGTGGCGGCGACGCCCTCGCCGTAGAACTCGACGAACTTGCCGACGACGCCGTGCTTGCGGAGCATCTCGGTGATGGTCAGCACGAGGTCGGTGGCGGTGGTGCCGGCCGGGAGCTCGCCGGTCAGCTTGAAGCCGACGACGCGCGGGATGAGCATGGAGACCGGCTGGCCGAGCATCGCGGCCTCGGCCTCGATGCCGCCGACGCCCCAGCCCAGCACACCGAGGCCGTTGACCATGGTGGTGTGCGAGTCGGTGCCGACGAGGGTGTCGGGGTACGCCTGGCCGTTACGGACCATGACCGTGCGGGCCAGGTGCTCGATGTTGACCTGGTGGACGATGCCGGTGCCCGGGGGGACGACCTTGAACTCGTCGAAGGCGGTCTGGCCCCAGCGCAGGAACTGGTAGCGCTCCTTGTTGCGGCCGTACTCCAGCTCGACGTTCTGGGAGAACGCGTCGCTGGTGCCGAACTTGTCGGCGATGACGGAGTGGTCGATGACCAGCTCGGCCGGGGCCAGCGGGTTGATCTTCGCCGGGTCGCCGCCGAGCTCCTTCACGGCCTCACGCATGGTGGCGAGGTCCACGACACAGGGCACACCGGTGAAGTCCTGCATGATCACGCGGGCCGGCGTGAACTGGATCTCCTGGCTGGGCTGAGCCTGGGAGTCCCAGCCACCGAGCGCCCGGATGTGGTCGGCGGTGATGTTCGCGCCGTCCTCCGTGCGGAGCAGGTTCTCCAGCAGCACCTTCAGGCTGTAAGGGAGGCGCGCGGAGCCCTCGACCTTGTCCAGCTTGAAGATCTCGTACGACTCGTCGCCCACGCGCAGCGTGCTGCGGGCGTCGAAGCTGTTCGCCGACACGACAGTCTCCTTCATCAATGTGCGCGTAACTCCGCGCTTGCGCCTCACTCGGGCGGGCGCCGCGTGGTGCCGCCGTCAGCCACCCGACCATCCGCTAAGGTAAGGCTTAGTTAGGTAGCCCTTACCGTGCGGCGGCCCGCCGTGCGCCTTCGGCATATATCTCGATGTCGAGATAACTCTAGTACATGACCGCGGAGAGGTCATGTCGGGGCGCGCGTCCACCGCGCTCCGATCGGGGCGTTCGGCAGCGAACCCGGTCGTTACGGCTTCCTTGTCGGCGGATCCCGAGGGCCGGGCCACGCGTCCGGGCTCCGGCGCGACCGCGTGCGCCACGAAGCCCCGGCCTCCGGCGCGACCGCGTGCGCCATGAAGCCCCGGCCTCCGGCACGGACGAGCGCATCGCGGACACCCGACGACGCGTCGTCGCCCACCGATTGCGCAGAGCTATTTCGCGGTTCCGGCTGCGACGCCGAATCTCGGCGCGGGCCCGCCGGTCGGCACGGCCCCGGAGCCGGATCCTTCGCCTGCGTCCAGACCGGTCGCCGAACCGCGCGACGCCCCGCCCTGAGTGTCCGGGTGCACCGGTGCACCTGCCGCCGACGCCCGCCACAGCCCCTCGCGAGCGACGCACCTTGCAATCCAAGGCAGTTGTGAAGGTTGAACCATCACATTCTCTCAAGGGGCCACCCCTCAGGTGGATCTAACCTTTTCGCAACGACATTCGGAGATGGGGCCGACCGTCAAGTCGGCGCGCGGGATGGTTTCGGACTCGGTCCGCCGACACCCAGTAGACCGCCGTGAAGCAACGGGCCGCTGGTCAGGCGGGGTTCCACGGGTCGCCGGTGGCGATCCGCCCGGCCCGGAAAGCCCGGTTTCCCGATCGAGTACGACCGAATTGGACCGCTCGTGCGCTGTTCAGTGCGGGGATCTTTCGGCAATGTACCCATCCATAGCCACACCCTGCGCATAGGATCATTCCGCGCCACCGGGGCCCCGCCCGCCCCTTCTGCCCCATCAACAACGGTGCAGATGATGTGCCGACGTCCCTCCCGAGCCCCCCACAACCCGTTAACAGGTATCTGCGTGTCATCGATGCTCAGCACCGGTTCCGGCGATGGAGCCGCGCAGTGAAGATCAATCGTCGCCTCGTACTTCTCGTCACCGCGCCGCTCACCGTGGCCGTCACCTTCTCGGTGCTGGCCCTCGCACCCGCGGCCAACCACGCACTCCAGGCAAATCGGCTGGCGTCGATGGTCGACGCCGCCTCCAGTGCGGGTGAGCTGGCCCACCAACTACAGCGTGAGCGGGCGGCAGCCACCGCACTCGTCTCCAAACAGGGGGACGCGGACGCGTTTCGCTCGACCTCCGATTCGACCGATGCAAGCGTCGCCGGGTTCAAGAGCCGGATCGGGCATCTGTCCGAGGTGCCCGACAGTGCGCAGGGCGCACTGGACCGCATCGAGCGCTTCATCGACGAAATGCCCGCACTGCGCGCCCAGGTGCGCTCGGGCAGCAGCACCATCTCCGCGCTCGCCTTCGGCTACCGGATCGTGATCGCCGACCTCAACAGCTACCGCGACGGCATCGCACAGGCGGACGGGGTCGACGCCGGTATCGCGGACCGGATCCGCGCCGCCGCCGCCCTTTCCGAGGCGGCCGAGCACACGGCCCAGCAACAGGTCACCGTGATGAGGGCGCAGGCCGCGGGCGGGTTCACGACCGCCTCGCAGCGGACGTTCGACGCCGGCCGGCTGGGCTACACCGAATCGGTCGGCGTCCTGTACGACCTCGGCCCCGGCCAGTGGCGGACCTGGCTGGAGCGCACCCTCTCCGGCCCGAAGGCTCTGGCGGCCCGCCGACTCGAGGACGAGATCGGTCGTACGGGGACGGGCAAGGAGATCGCCGTCCCCGCCAAGGAGTGGCAGAAGGCGTTCAACGACCGTCAGATGCTGTTGCGTTCGGTGGAGCAACGGATCGACAAATCCGTCTTCGCCACGGTCGCGGAGGCCCGCACCACGCTCATGTGGACGGCCGGGGCCGAGGTCGCCCTCGTGGTGCTGACCCTGGTCGGGGCCTTTGTCGTCGCCATCCGCCTGGGCCGCGTCATGATCCGGCGGCTGCGCGATCTGCGCAACGCCGCGCACGAGGTCGCCCACACCGGGCTGCCCGCCGTGATGACCGAGCTGTCCCAGCCCGGCGCGCTCAGCGGGGCGACGCCCGAGGAGGTGGCCCGGCGAACAGGCAACCCGGTCGGGACCACGGGCAAGGACGAGATCGGCGAGGTGGGTGAGGCGTTCAACGCCGTTCACCACGAGGCCGTCCGACTGGCCGCTCAGCAGGCGTACATCCATGAGCAGTTCGCTGAGACACTGGTCGGTGTCGCCCGCCGGGGCGCGCAGTTGACCGCTGTCATGGTCTCCGAGATGGACAAGGTCCAGCGCGACGAGGCCGACCCCGTGCGGATGCGGACCTTCTTCGCTCTCGACCATCTCGCCATCCGCATGGAACGCAACACGAACAGCCTCCTGGTGCTGGGCGGTTACGGTCACGCGCGGGTCCGCACGGCCGACGCCGGCTGCTCCACCGTCATCGTGGCAGCGGCCCAGCAGATCGAGCGTTTCGACCGTGTCTCACTCGGTGTCGTCGAATCGGGGATCGGCATCGCGGCCCGTGCCGTGCACGACGTGGCCCACATCCTGGCGGAACTCCTGGACAACGCGACCCGGTTCTCGCCCCCCGACAAGCAGGTCGGCGTCGCCGTGTGGCGGCTGTGGGACCGGGCCGTGGTACAGGTCGTCGACGAGGGCGTGGGCATCCCCGCGGAACGCCGCGCCGTCCACAACGCCGCCCTGCGCGAGCCGAAGGCGGGCATCGGAGACGTCCGGTCCATGGGTCTGCGCGTGGTGGCACGACTCGCCGCACGTCATGGCATCGTTGTCGAACTGCGCGACTCCTCGGGGCCCGGCACCATCGCCGAGGTCACCCTGCCCGCGAAGGTGCTGACCGCGGCCCCCGACGAGGCCACACCGCCGCCGAGCACGGCCGGCGAGGATCGCGGCAACAACAGCCACGACCGCGCTGTGCACTACGAGACGCCTCGTCCGGTCACCCCGCCGGGACCGGCCGGTCGCAGCCGGCCGGACCGGACGGGCCCGCGGCCCGACCGCCACGGCACCCCGATCGGTGCGGTGGCCGGAGCCGCGCGTGAGCGGGAGGACAGCACCACACCTGCCCCGCATCCCGTGCACGACGAACCGGCTTCGCGCGACGCCGCGGTCAGCTCCTCGGGGCTGCCCGTGCGCCGGCGCGGCACGTCCCAGCAGTGGCCCACCCTGGGCAAACGGGACACCGACCAGCGTGCCGGCAGCGCCGCGCCGAGGCCCTCGCCCCGCCGCCGGGACTCCCGGCAGGTCTCTGATGTCCTGGCGGCCTACGCCCAGGGAATCAACAGGAGTACGAGCCACCGTGGGCGCTCCGCCACCGACGACGACACCGAACGGACCAAGAAATGACCTCTCCCACCGACCTGAGCTGGATCCTGAGCGGTTTCGCCGGACGTATCCCGGAAGTCACCCAGGCGATAGCCGTGTCCGTGGACGGCCTCGCGCTGGCTTACACCGGTGTGGAACGTGACGACGCGGACCGGCTGGCCGCCATCGCCTCGGGCGTCGTCAACCTGCTGTCCGCCGCAGCCCAGTTGACGAACACCGATCCCGTCGAGCACAGCCTCACCGCGATGGAGGGCGGCTACATGTTCTCCATGGCCGTATCCAGCGGCGCCTCTCTGCTGGTGACCACCACCAGGGACGCGGACATCGGTGAGGTCAGTTACATGATGTCCGAACTGATCAACCAGGTCGGCGACTCGCTCTCCCCCGAGGTGCGCGACGCGAGTCTGCCGCCTTCCCGCTGATCCGCGTCGTCCCGTACCTCGATCCCACCCCCAGAACCGGTCCCGCCCGATACTCCCGATGAGAGCCCTCATGTTCTTCGACATATCCAGTCCCCGCCGCAGCAGATTCCGGCCGGCCGCGGCCGCCGCCCTCGCCCTCGGTCTGGCCGCCGCCACCGGATGCAGCAGTGGCAGCGGCGACGAGGACACCGTGAAGGTCGGCCTGGTGGCCTCCCTGTCCGGCACGTACGAGCCGGTCGGCACCGAACTGCGGGCCGGCTTCGAGCTGTACCTGAACACCCACGACCACAAGCTGGGCGGACGCAAGGTCGAACTCGTCGTGGCGGACGAGGGCGACGGTCCGCCGACCGCCGTTCCCGCGGCGACCAAACTGGTCAAGAAGGACAAGGTCGATGTGCTGACGGGCCTCGTCAGCGGTGGCTCGGTCAACGCGGTGCTTCCCCTGGTCAACCAGGCGAAGATCCCCTTCCTGGGGTCGAACGGCCGGCCGCCCGTCAAGGACCTCGAGTACGTGTGGACGACGAGCTTCCTGTCCGACGAGCCGGGCAAGGCCATCGCCCCGTACGTCAAGAAGAACGTCGACGGACCGGTCTACGCGATCGGCCCGGACTACCAGGGCGGCTACGACGAACTCCGCGGTTTCACCAAGGAGTTCGAGCGCATCAACGGGAAGCTCGCCAACCCCGGCGGCAAGACCACCTGGACGCCGTTCCCGAAGACCACGAACTTCATGCCGTACTTCGCCGACATCGCGAAGACGGACGCCAAGGCCGTGTACTGCTTCTACGCCGGCAAGGCGGCGATCGACTTCGCCAAGCAGTACGCCCAGTCCGACATCGCTGATCTGCCGCTGTACACGGCCTTTGTGACCGAGGGCAGTGTGCTCCAGGCGCAGGGCGCCGCGGCGAAGAACATCTACTCGGTCCTGAACTACGCGGCCGACCTCGACAACGAGGCCAACCGCAAGTTCGCCGCCGACTGGACCGCCGAGCACGACACGCAGCCCACCACGTACGCGATGGCGTCGTACGACGCGGCCGCCGTGCTGGACAAGGCGATCGCCAACGCCGTGAAGAGCGGCGACGTGACACCGAAGACCATCAACAAGGCCATCGCGGACCTGGGCCAGATCGACAGCCCGCGCGGGGCCTGGGAGTTCGGCGACAAGGCGCACTCGCCGGTGCAGACCTGGTACCTGCGACAGGTGCGGCCGGACGGTGCCCAGCTTGCCAACGTCATGGTCCAGGACCTGGCGACGCTCGGCAGCTGAAATGGGACTCCTTGATGCCCACCTCATCCCGGCGGTGGACGGCGTGGCCTACGGGCTGCTGCTGTTCGTGGTCGCCGCCGGCCTGAGCCTCGCCTTCGGCACCGCCGGCGTGCTGAACCTCTCGCACGGCACGCTGTACGCCATCGGCGCCTACACGGGGGCGGAACTGAGCGACGGCACCTGGGGCGGTCTCGCTCTGGGGCTGGCCGCCGGAACCGCGGCGGCGTGTGCCGCCGGGGCGGGGCTGTCCGCCGCGACGGCACCGCTCGCCGGGCGTGGGCATCTCGCTCAAGCACTGCTGACGTTCGGACTCGCTCTGATCGGCGGTGATCTGCTCATCCAGCTCTTCGGGGCGGACGAGCTCCCGGTACGTGTCCCCGAGGCGCTCGACACCTCCGTGACGCTGCTGGGCCACCGGTACCCCGCCTACCGGCTCGGGTTCATCGTGATGGCCGTGCTGCTCGCGGCGTTCGGCACGTGGGTGCTGACCCGGACCCGCATGGGTACGGCGGTACGGGCAGCCGCCGACGATCCGCAGATGCTCGCGACCACCGGCCACAGCCCCCGGGCCGTGCACACCGGCGTGCTCGCGGCGGCCGGTGCGCTGGCCGGTGCGGCAGGCGTGCTCGGGGCCCCGATCATCGGCCCCGGGCCCGGGACGTCCGAGAACGTGCTGATGCTGTCGCTCGTGGTGGTCGTGCTCGGCGGACTGCGCTCGCTGTGGGCGACGCTCGCGGCGGCCGTCGCCGTGGGCGAGGTGCAGACACTGGGAGTCTCGGTGGCGCCGGAACTGGCGCCGTACCTGCTCTTCGCCGCGATGGCAGCGGTGCTGGCGCTCCGCTCCCGCTTCGTGGAGCCGGCGACCGGACAGGGGACACCGGGCCCCTCACCGGACCCGGTCGCCAGGCTCCGCCGCCACCTCTCCGCGCGGCTGCGGCCCCGCGGGGCGGCGGCCACGGGTGGTGCGCCGGGTACGGGCGCCGCACCAGGGGCGTCGTTGGACGTGAAGCCCACGGCGGGAGGCCGGAGCGCACTCGCGGGTCTCGCGCGCCTTCCGCGCGGCAACGCCTGGCGGCAGGCCACCCCATTGCTCCTGCTGCTCGTGGTTCTGGTCGCGCTGCCGGGGGTGCTCGACCCGTACAGCATCTCGCTGGCGGGGTCCGCGCTGGCTCTTGGGCTGCTCGCGGTCAGTGTCACGGTCCTCACCGGATACGCCGGACTGCCAACCCTCGGCCAGACCGCACCGTTCGCCGTCGGCGCGTACGCCACCGCCAACCTCGCGGAAGCCGGGTGGACCATGGGCCCGGTCCAGATCGTCCTCTCGGCGCTCGCGGCCGCGGCCTTCTCCGCCATCACCTCTCCTGCCGTCATCAGGGCCCGCGGCACGACCGTCCTGATGATCACACTTGCCATCGGCGAGCTGACCGGTGCCGTCATCAACCAGTTCAAGTCCGCCACCGGCGGCGCCGACGGTCTCGTCGGCTTCCCGGCCACGCAGGCGCTGTGGGGTGGGGAGGGCATGTCCGAGGAGGGCGACCTCTACACGTACGCACTCGTCGTCGCCGCCATAGCCGTCGCCGTCACCCTGCTCGTGCTGCGCTCCCCGGCCGGGAAGCTGCTGACCGGCACCCGCGGCGCAGAGGCCCGGATGCGCGCCTCGGGCCACCCGGTGGGGCGCTACCTGCTGGTGGCGCACGTCTGCGCCGGCGCGCTGGCAGGCGTCGGCGGCTCGCTGATGGTCACCGTCCAGCAATACCTCTCCCCCGCCGACGTCGGCTTCGAAATCGCCGCGTTCGCGCTGCTGGCGGCCGTCATCGGCGGTACGACGTCCGTGATCGGCGCGCTGCTGGGCGCCGGACTCATCGTCACCACCCGCGACTGGGTAGCCAGTTCGTGGCCCGGTCACGGCCCCTTGCTGCTCGGCGGACTGTTCGTCGCCGCCGTGTACCTGCTCCCCCGCGGACTGGCCGGTCTGCGCGGTTCCGGCCGGAGCCGGCCGGAACCCGGCGGGCCGCGGGCGGACGAGCGGCCCCCGTCCCCACCCGCCCCGAGCCACGCCGGGAAGGTCTACTCATGACGCCCGCCCCGACGGCCGCACCGGTACCACCGGTCCTGGACCTGAGCCGTCTCACCCGCAGGTACGGCAGCCTCACCGCCGTGGACGACGTAAGTCTGCGGCTGCCCCCGGGCGCCCGGCACGCCGTCATCGGGCCCAACGGCGCCGGCAAGACCACCCTGCTCAACCTCGTCGCGGGTACCGAACGGCCCGACCACGGCACGATCACCCTTGACGGCACCGACATCACCCGTACGGCCACGGCCAGGCGCAGCCGTCTGGGTATCGCCCGCAGCTTCCAGCAGCCTTCGGTGATATCCGAGTTGACGGTGCTGGACAACGTCGTACTGGCCGGCTGGCCGCACCACCCGAAGCGCCGCGGCGCCTGGCGCAGCCGGTCCCGTCACCGGCTGCACACGGAGTCCGCGGGCGTTCATCTGGAGACCGTCGGGCTGGCGGACCTCGCCCACCGGCCGGCCTCAACGCTCTCCCACGGGCAGCGCCGCATGCTCGACCTCGCGGCGGCGCTGGCCGGCAATCCGCGCCTGCTGCTCCTGGACGAGCCCGCGGCCGGGCTGACCGACGGTGGCATCGGACGGCTGCTCGGCATCCTCGGCGGTCTGCCGGAGAGCGTCGCGATCATCCTGGTCGAGCACCATGTCGAGGTCGTCGCCCAACTCGCCACGACCGTCACCGTGCTGGCGGCCGGAGGAGTGCTCGTCACCGGTCCGGCCCAGGAGGTGCTCACGCACCCCGAGGTCCGCGAGGCCTACCACGGCCACGCGGGCGACGCCCCGGACGCCCCCGTCACGGACGTCCTGACGTCCGGCACCGAAGCGAGAGGATGACCGGCCCCATGCTCGAACTGAGCGGCCTGACCGCCGGCTATCACGGTGGCACCGTCCTCCACGGGCTCGACCTGTCGGTGCCCGCCGGCACGGTCCACGCCGTCGTCGGCCACAACGGCGCCGGCAAGACCACCCTCGTCCACACCGTCGCCGGACTCATGAGCCCCTACGCGGGCACCGTGCGCCTCGACGGCCGGGACGTGACGGGGCAGCCGGCGCACCGGATCGCCCGTGCCGGGATCGGCCTCGTCCCGCAGGGCCGCCGAGTGTTCGCAGGGCTGACCGTCGCCGAACACCTGCGGCTGTCCTACCGTCCGCCGCGGCGCGGCGACACCTCGCGCCCCAGCGTGTGGACTCCCGCACGGGTCCTGGAGCTGCTGCCCCGGCTGGGCGAACGCCGCAACAACCGGGGTTCGGCGCTGTCCGGTGGCGAACAGCAGATGCTGGCCCTGGCACGGGCGCTGCTGGGCTCGCCGAGCGTGCTGCTGCTCGACGAGCCGACCGAGGGCCTCGCGCCCGTGCTCGTCCAGCAGGTTCACGAGCTGGTCAGCACGCTGGCGGGCGAGGGTATCGCCGTACTGCTGGTGTCCCCCAGCCCGGCCAGGGCGGCCGAGTGCGCCCGTACGCTCACGGTCCTCACCTCGGGGCGGCTGGCGCTGCGGCTGGACGGCGCGGACGCGCGCGCCGATGCGACCGCCCTGCACGCCGCACTCGAACTCTCCCCGGCCGCCGTACGGGACGGGGGCGGTACGGACGGCAGGCGGTGACCGGCACACGGTCACCACCCCCGTCCCCTTCCGGGGTCTACCGGGCCTTGATGCTGTGGCCGCCGAAACCGCTGCGCCGGTCGGAGCCGCTGTTCTGGTCCTGCCACCACACATCGAACTCCGGCTGGCCCATGGCCGACCAGTCCGGGGTGTTCTCGACCTGTGCACTGCCCATCCTGCGGGCGAGCGCGACCATGGCCGTTCCGACTCCGCCGCGCCCGGCGTCGTAGGTCTCCAGAACCTCCTTCCAGCTGGTTCCGGCCACCCACGCGGCCTCCAGCGCGTTGGCGTCCTGGAGCGCCTTCACGCTCCCGCCGCCGATGTGCGGCCTGGCGACACTGGCGGCATCACCGACGAGCACCATCCGGCCCGAGGTGTAGTGCGGAACCTCCAGGTCGTAGATGGGCTGGATGAAGGTCGTCTCGGCCGGGGTGCGGAGCACCCTGGCTGCCCAGTACGGCGGGAAGTTCTCCGCTACCAGGGCGCGCAGATGCGCCGTGAGCTCCGAGTTCAGCCGGCCCGGGGGCAGGGAGGTCGGGGTCCGCAGGTCGGGGTGGAAGCCGTCCGTCCGCGGAGGCCTGGTGTAGAGCACCCAGTTGAGCAGGTGCCCCCCGGCGCCGTCCGGGATGCGATAGATCATGCAGTGGCCGCCCGGGAACACGATGTTGTGCGCGTCGTACCCGTCCGAGGGGAGGCCCTCGACGTCGGCCGACGTCCCGCGCCAGCCGATGTACCCGGCGTACGCGGCGTTGGCACCGGGGAACATGGCCTCCCGGACGACGGAACGGTACCCGTCCGCCCCGATCACCACGTCGAAGTGCTCCTGGTGTCCGTCCTCCAGCCGCAGCGTCACACCGTCGGCATCCGGCTCCACACCGGTCACCACTGCGCCTGACCGGTAGGAGACGTTCTCGGGCACCCGGCGGCGCAGCTCGCTCCACAAGGAGCCCCAGCTGTACGCGCGGAAGGGGAACGGCTGCTCACCGACGACGCGCCCGTGTTCCGCGTCGCCGTCCCGCTCGCTCCACACCCGCCGGCTCAGTGGCGCCCAGGGCATCTCCGGAGCCACGTACCCGGCGTCCCTCAGTTCGTCGAACCGGTCGCTGTGCAGGGCGATTCCCACTCCCCTGTCACGGAGCCGGGCGTCGGCACGTTCCAGGACGGTGATCTTCTCGGCTCCGCCGCGCGACACGGCCAGCGCCGCGGCACACCCCGCTATGCTGCCGCCGACCACGGCGATGCTGCCTCCACGCATGACTGGCGCTCCTCTCACTCAGTTGTCCGGTCGCCGTTCCGGTTTACTGCCACGCCGGCGTGACCGGTCGCAACCCCGTGTGAATCGACGCTCGTTGGCCCGGTCCGTGCGACCGGGGCCCGGACGGAACCCTATCGAGGAGAAGAAGCCCCGGGGGCCCGACGGGTGGCGAGCGGCAGGTGGCGGGTGGCGACGGACACAGGCGGCGGTGGCCTGCGACCGCGCGGAGCGTGACGGCGGGAGGCCGCGATCACGGCGACGGTGTTCGCGCACGCGCTCGACGAACTGCGGGCCACGGTCGGCCCGCTGAGTCGGTCGGGGGCGCGGCCGCCCCCGTGTACCGGGCACACGGTGCCCCGGCGCCTCGCACTGAGGGCCGGCCCTGCCTCGACGGGTGCGGGTTCGGCCCGCGGGGTGTGGTGGACTTCGGTCAGTGGGCGATCCGGGTCCGGAGGCGACTCGGGTCCGCGGGCGAACGGACACGGAGACGGGCGGTGGGCAGGGCATGGCCGAGCACGACGGGGATCGCGGATATCTGCTGGACAACCAGCAGTCGGAGGCGGGCATCCGGTTCGGCGCACTGGCCGAGCTGTTCGACCCGGTGACCTTCCGGCACGTCGACCGGATCGGCATCACCGAGGGCATGCGGTGCTGGGAGGTCGGGGCCGGCGGCCCCTCCGTTCCCGCGGGTCTGGCCGAACGGGTCGGATCGGCCGGGCAGGTGGTCTGCACGGACATCGACGTGTCCTGGGCGCGGGGCGCCGCCTCCGATGTCGTCGAAGTCCTGCGCCACGACGTGGCGGCCGACCCGCCGCCGCCGGGCGGTTTCGACCTGGTGCACGCCCGGCTGGTCCTGGTGCACGTCGTCGACCGGGCCGAGGCTCTGCGCCGCATGGTCCAGGCCCTGCGCCCCGGGGGTGTGCTCCTGCTGGAGGACGCCGATCCGGGGCTGCAGCCCCTGCTGTGCCCGGACGAGTCGGGCCCCGAACAACGGCTGGCCAACCGGCTGCGGTCCGGTTTCCGGGAACTCATGGCATCGCGCGGCGCCGACCTCTCGTACGGCCGGACACTGCCCCGGCTGCTGCGCGAGGCCGGACTGCTCGGCGTACGGGCGGACGCCTACTTCCCCATCACCTCGCCCGCCTGCACGGTTCTCGAGGCGGCGACCGTCCGCCAGATCCGCGGCCGGCTGGTGGCTGCGGGCATCGCCACCGACGAGGACATCGACCGCCACCTGTCGAACGTCGCCACCGGCGAGCTCGATCTGGCGACGGCCCCGATGATCTCCGCCTGGGGCCGCCGCGCGTAGCCGAACCGGTCAGGATTCGAGAAGCGGCGGGTACGGGACCGCGCTTAATCTGACCGCCATGGACATCACCATTCACACCAGCGTTCTCCCGCACGACGACCCGGACGCGTCCGTGGCCTTCTACCGTGACGCCCTCGGATTCGAGGTCCGCAGCGACGTCGGCCAGGGCAGAATGCGCTGGATCACGGTCGGACCCGCCGACCAGCCGGACACCTCCATCCTCCTGGCGCCGCCCGCCGTCGACCCGGGCGTCACCGAGGACGAGCGCCGCACCGTCGCCGAGATGATGGCCAAGGGCACCTACGGCTGGATCCTGCTGGCCACCAGGAACCTCGACGACACCTTCGAGAAGGTGCAGGCGGGCGACACCGAGGTCGTCCAGGAGCCGACCGAGCAGCCGTACGGCATCCGCGACTGCGCCTTCCGCGACCCCGCGGGCAACATGGTCCGCATCCAGGAACTGCGCTGAGGTGTGCCATCCCTCCTGGGGGCGGGCGCTCGCCGCCGACCAGCGGCTGCGTGATCCGGCGGTACTGCGCCGGGCCCCCGACCGCATCGACCGGGAGTGCGCGCGGCCGTTGAACGTCGAGGCGCTCGCCCGCGGCGCGAACGTGCCCGCCGAGCAGCTCAGCCGCCGGTTCCGGCCGGCGTAGGGCGGGTCGCCGTAGCGTCGCCGTGCGCCTCCCCGCACGGGCCCGGACGGCTTCGCCCGGGAGGCCGCGTCACCGGCGCTCACGTCCTGGTCCACCGATCCGCCGGCGGACGAGCTCCATGTCCTGCGCCGGCAACGCGTCGGCGGCCAGCAGCCGCGGCAGCAGACCACCGTCCACCGTCACGGCCCGGAAGGCCAGCTCGACCGTCACGTCGTGGGCGGGCCGGTGCACGATCCGGACCGGGTCGGCGGCGCGGATGTCGCCCGGCTCGATCACCCGCAGATACGCGCCGGGCCTCGCGGCCTGCGTGAACCGCTTGATCCAGCCCTCCCTCTCCAGCCACCCCTGGAACGTCGCGCACGGCACCCGCGGGCAGGACACCTCCAGGAGCACGTCGGGCCCGATCCGCCAACGTTCGCCGATCAGGGCGCCGTTGACGTCCACGCCCAGCGTCGTGAGGTTCTCCCCGAAGGACCCGTTGGGGAGCGAGCGGCCCAGCTCGGCCTCCCACCCGTCGAGATCCTCCCGGCCGAAGGCGTAGACGGCCTGGTCGGAGCCGCCGTGATGCTTCACGTCGAAGGCCCGGTCACCGGCCAGGCCGACCGCACCGGTGCCCTTGGGGCCGGGGGCCGTCACGGCGACCGGTCCGTCGACGGGCCGCTTGTCGATACCGGTCGCGCTCAGCCCCTTCCAGGGGTTGGGACGGGGGTGGCCGATATTGACGGAGAGCAGCTTCATGCCGGGGACCATACGATCGCGCCCGCACCGGAGCGACACATTATTTCCCGCCGCTCCCCGGCGCCCCCACCCCGATGGACGCCCTCCACGTGCCGGATCCGGGCGACGGGCGGACCATGGAAGCGGACCGGTGTGCCCGCGCGTGGCGAGCCGACCGCTGCTGCCGTCTGCACCTGCCGTTTCCACCTGCCGTCTCCACCCGCCCGTCACCCGAACACCACACCCCGACAACGGCCTCATCTCATATCTGAGATAGCCTTTCGGTATGTCAGATGACTACCTCGTACGTATCGGCAAGCTCATCCGTGACGCCCGCCAGCACCGGGGCTGGACACAGAGCCAGCTCGCCGAGGCGCTCGCCACCAGCCAGAGCGCCGTGAACCGCATCGAGCGCGGCAATCAAAACATCAGCCTTGAGATGATTGCCCGTATCGGTGAAGCACTCGACAGTGAGATCGTGTCGCTCGGCTACGCCGGACCCATGCACCTGCGGGTGGTCGGCGGGCGCCGGCTGTCCGGCGCCATCGACGTCAAGACCAGCAAGAACGCCTGCGTGGCGCTGCTCTGCGCCTCCCTGCTCAACAAGGGCCGCACGGTGCTGCGCAGAGTGGCGCGCATCGAGGAGGTCTACCGGCTCCTCGAAGTGCTGAACTCCATCGGGGTCCGCACCCGGTGGATCAACGACGGCACCGATCTTGAGATCGTCCCGCCCGTCCGCCTCGACATGGACGCGATCGACGCGGACGCCGCCCGCCGGACCCGGTCGATCATCATGTTCCTCGGTCCGCTGCTGCACCGGATGGACCACTTCAAGCTGCCGTACGCGGGCGGTTGCGACCTCGGCACCCGGACCATCGAGCCGCACATGATCGCGCTGCGCCGGTTCGGTCTGGAGATCGCCGCCACCGAGGGCATCTACCACGCCCAGGTCGACCACGCCGTCACGCCCGGCCGTCCCATCGTGCTGACCGAGCGCGGCGACACCGTGACCGAGAACGCGCTGCTGGCCGCCGCCCGGCACGACGGCACCACCGTCATCCGCAACGCGTCCTCCAACTACATGGTCCAGGACCTCTGCTTCTTCCTCGAGGCGCTCGGTGTACGTGTGGACGGGGTCGGCACGACCACACTGACCGTGCACGGCGTGCCGACCATCGACGTCGACGTCGACTACTCGCCCTCCGAGGACCCGGTCGAGGCGATGAGCCTGCTCGCCGCCGCCGTCGTGACGGAGTCCGAGCTGACGATCCGCAGGGTGCCGATCGAGTTCCTGGAGATCGAACTCGCGGTACTGGAGGAGATGGGCGTCGACTGCGCCCGCACAGCGGAGTACGCGGCCGACAACGGGCGTACCCGGCTGGTCGACCTGACGGTCCGCCCCTCCAAGCTGGAGGCGCCGATCGACAAGATCCACCCGATGCCGTTCCCCGGCCTCAACATCGACAACGTGCCGTTCTTCGCGGCCATCGCCGCCTCGGCGCACGGCCAGACCCTGATCCACGACTGGGTCTACGACAACCGCGCCATCTACCTCACCGACCTCAACCGCCTCGGCGGCCGGCTCCAGCTCCTGGACCCGCACCGCGTCCTGGTCGAGGGCCCGACCCGGTGGCGCGCGGCCGAGATGATGTGCCCGCCCGCGCTGCGCCCCGCCGTGGTGGTCCTGCTCGCCATGATGGCGGCCGAGGGCACCTCCGTACTGCGCAACGTGTATGTGATCAACCGCGGTTACGAGGAACTGGCGGAGCGGCTGAACTCGGTCGGGGCTCAGATCGAGATCTTCCGGGACATCTGAGGGCTGTCCCGTGATCCCTGGCCCGCCGGGGATCACGGGGCAGCCCTCAGGGCGTATTTTGAAAGTCCCGCCTGCCCGGCGACGCCTGGCACGCCCGCTCGCGGCGTTGCAGAAATGCCCTAGTAGCTCCGCTACGAGAACATTTCCGCGCCTTGCGATCGCACGCACCAGACGCCGCCGGTCCCGCCCTCCGGGCGGACGACGCTACTTTCAAAACACGCCCTAAAGGTTGTTGCAGAAGGGTGGGTGTGGGCAGGCCGGGATGGCGTTTGACCTGCTGGTCAGCCTGTCATGGCGAGGTTGTGCATGGTGGCGA
>NZ_JBHXUW010000066.1:0-42175 GCF_042672475.1 Streptomyces sp. NPDC127177 | reverse complement strand
GGGCGGGGGGCGCGCGCCGCCCGCGGCCGCCCCCAAGACCGAGCGCTGCGCCGGGCCCCGGGGGTTTGGGGGGGGGCCCGCGGGGCCGGCGGGATTCCCTCGGGCCCGTCGGGCGTTCCACGGCCGGGGGTCCGTCCGGCGGATCACGGCCGGGTCCGTCCGGCGGAGCACGGCCGGGCCCCCGGCCCCGATCCGCCGGACAGGCTCTAACCTCGTTCCATGAGCCGGCCACCGACCTTCACTCCGCCGCCCAGCGCCCGAGCCCGTGTGCTGCACACCTCGCGGGGGGACTTCGCCGTGCTGGACGCGTCGCCGAGTGGTGCGCCCCGCGGCACCGCCCTCCTGCTGCCCGGCTTCACCGGCAGCAAGGAGGACTTCATCGCGATGCTGGAGCCGCTCACCGACGCCGGTTACCGTGCCGTCGCGGTCGACGGGCGGGGGCAGTACGAGACGGACGGCCCGGAAGGCCAGGAGCCCTACGCCCAGGCCGAGTTGGCTCGTGACGTACTCGCGCAGTCGGCCGCGCTCGGTCTCGGGGACGGCCGGCTCCAGCTGCTCGGGCACTCGCTCGGCGGACTCATCGCCCGCGCCGCGGCGATCCTCGATCCCACCCCGTTCAGCTCACTGACCCTGATGTCCTCCGGGCCCGGCGCGGTCGTCGAGCCCCAGCAGGTCAGGCTGAAGATCCTCGATGAAGCGCTGGCGACCATGCCCATGGACCGGGTCTGGGAGGCCATGCGCGCGTTCGACCCGCCCGCGGAGGCCGAGACGGACGGCGCGGACATGCGGCGGCGCTGGATGCGGCACAGCCCCGCCCAGCTGATCGCCACCGGCCGCCAGCTGGCGGCCGAACCCGACCGGGTGGCCGAGGTCGCCGCGACCGGACTGCCGGTCCATGTGATCTCCGGCGAACGCGACGACGCCTGGCCGGTGCCGGAGCTCGACGGGATGGCGAGCAGGCTGGGCGCCCACCGGACCCGCATCGAGGGCGCCGAGCACTCCCCCAACACGGACCGGCCGGAGGCGACGGCTGCCGCACTCGTCTCCTTCTGGGAGAGCCTGTAGACCGGTCGGGTCAGTACTGCGCCTGGAGGTGCTGCCAGAAGCCGTCGCGCAGCGCCCGGCGCAGATGCGCGTGGCCGCGCAGCGAGTGCTGGAGCAGACGTTCGGCCTCGACCAGCAGGTCCTGGTCGACGGAGCCGGGCAGATACGGGTGTCCGGGCAGCAGATCGGCCAGCGATTCGCGGCCGCGGGCCGAGAGCCAGGTGGCGGCGATCTGCGCACCGACGAAGCGCACGTCGTCGCGCGAGGGAGCCGGCGAGTCGTCCTCGTAGGTGGTGACGGGGCGTCTGGTCACGTACGGGCGGCAGAAGTCGAGGTCGAAGGTGCGCTGGCTGTCGACCTCCCAGAGCAGCGGTTCGGCCTGGTTGCGGCCCTCGCCGGCCTCGATGCCCCACAGGTGCACACGGGCCCCGTACCCCTGTGCGGCCTCGACGGCCGAGACGAGGTCCTCGTCACCGCCGACGAGTGCGGCGTCGCTGATGGCGCGGTGCCGGGCGAGGGATTCGAGGTCGGTGCGGATGAGTGAGTCGACGCCCTTCTGCTGGTTGTTGGCGTTGAGGTTGCCGAGTCTGACCTTGACGTCGGGGAGTTCCGCGATGGACTGCTGCTCGACGGTGTGGATCCGGCGCCTGGCTCCGTCGTACCAGTACACGCGCAGGAGTCTGCTGTCCGCGAAGATCGTGCGGGCCTTGTCGATGAAGGCCTCGATCAGTCCCTCCGCGTCGAGGTCGAAGGAACGCCGGTCCTCGGTACCGGTGACGAGCAGCCCGGCCGCGGCGTACACATAGCCCGCGTCCACGAAGATCGCGTGGGTCGAGGGGGTCTTCGACACCTCGGCGAGCATGCGCTGGAGCAGCTCGTTGGCGCGGTCCAGACGCTCGCCGATCTCTGCCTCGTTCATAGCTGCCTCGTCGCGGATGTAGTCATCCGCGCATGCCCGGTTACCCGCTGGTACTTAGACATCCAAAAAATTTCCTTAGCGTAGGGAATCATTGCAGGGGGCAAGCCGTTGTACCCCTCGTGGGGCGCAAGACGAAACCAGCCTGGCGCTCCTCATCCTTGCGGACGGTCACCCGTCCTCCCAGTAGTTCTCCAGCAGGAGGATCAGACGAAGGGAAGCCATATGCGCTTCGAGATCACGCGACTCGACGATGTCGACGGTACCGCCGTGGACAGCACCGTCGTGGACGCCGCCTCCGTCAACCGGATCGTGCAGCAGGCCGCCGCAGTGGGCCAGCGCATCTACATCCGCCCGGCCGACACTTCGGCTTCGTAACGCATTTGACGACCTAAAGACGAGGCGCCCCCGCACGGATCGATCGTGCGGGGGCGCTGTGGTGCGCGGCGGAACGGTCAGGCGTTCTGGATGACCTGGGTGACACCGTTGATGATCTGCTGCACGGCGATGGCCGACAGCATCATCCCGGCGAGCCTGGTGACCAGTACGACGCCGCCGTCCTTGATGACGCGGATGATCAGCAGCGAGTAGCGCATGGTCAGCCAGAGCACGATGTGCATGGCCACGATCGCCGCCCAGACCGAGATCTGGCTGCCCACGCCGTCCGCGTGCTGCACGGCGAGGATCACCGACACGATCGCGCCGGGTCCGGCGAGCAGCGGCATGCCCAGCGGTACGAGCGCCACGTTGACGTCCTTGGTCTGCGTCGGCTCGTCGGTCTTGCCGGTCAGCAGGTCCAGCGCGATCAGCAGCAGGAGCAGTCCGCCCGCGATCATCAGCGCGGGTACCGAGACGTGCAGGTAGTCCAGGATCTGCTGGCCGAGCACGCCGAACACGGCGATCACGCCGAAGGCGACGGAGACCGCCTGGAGCGCCATCCTGCGCTGCATCTTGGCGGGGCGGCCGGCGGTGAGGGCCAGGAAGATCGGGGTGATTCCGGGCGGATCCATAATCACAAAAAGCGTGAGAAAAAGGGATCCGAAGACAGCGACGTCGAACACAGTGAGCCTTGCGGGAGAGAGCGGGAATTCGGCTGGAGGGTGTGCACCGCGGACATGCCGGGCGGCGGTCGGGGCGTCCTGACGGCAGCATCGGCGGGCCGGTGCGCGGGGAGGGGAACGGGGCGGCGCGGGCGGAAGGGTGTTGCGCGGGGGCCGTTACGGGACGAGCGGTCCGCCGGCTCCCGGCACCGGGAAGGCTCCCGTGGCGCGCCGGGTGATCTCGCCGTAGATCTCGGGGTCGGTGACGTTCTCGCCGAGCCGCACGGTCTTGCGGCTGCCGTGGTAGTCGCTCGACCCGGTGGTCAGCAGCCCCAGCTCGCGGGCGAGCCCGCGCAGCCTGGCCCTGGTCGGCTCGTCGTGGTCCATGTGGTCGACCTCGATGCCGTCGAGGCCCGCGGCGGCCAGCTCCGCGATCGCGGAGTCGGCGACCACCTCGCCGCGTTTGGCGGCGCCCGGGTGGGCGAAGACGGTGACACCGCCGGCGGCCTTGACCAGCCGGACGGCCTCGAAGGGGTCGAGCTCGTGCTTCTCGGCGTGCGCGCGACCGCCGTCGGCGAGCCACTGCGGCGTGAAGGCGTCGGAGACGGTCGGTACGACGCCGAGCTCGACCAGCGCGGTGGCGATGTGCGGCCGTCCGACCGATCCGTCCCCGGCGATCCGTGCGACCTGCTCCCACTCGACCGGTACGCCCAGCTCCTGGAGCTTGCGCACCATCGTGCGGGCACGCGGTACCCGGTCGTCGCGCACCAGCTCGCGCTCGCGCGCCAGCTCGGGCTCGTCGGCGTCGAAGAGGTACGCCAGCATGTGCAGGCCCACGCCGTCGAGCCGGCAGGACAGCTCGGCACCGGTGACGAGGGTGAGCCCCTCGGGGAGGGCGGCTATCGCCTCGGCGTGCCCGCGGACCGTGTCGTGATCGGTGAGGGCGACGACGTCGAGACCCGCGGCGGCGGCGCCCAGCACCAGCTCGGCCGGGGTGTCCGTGCCGTCGGACGCGGTGGAGTGGGTGTGCAGGTCGATGCGCACGACACGTACTCCGTTGCTCGCGGCCGAAAGGGGGACACCCAAGGATAACCGGCGAACGCGCAGCTTCCGGCCCTGCTCAGGCCCCGCCCAGCAGGCGGGGCGTCAGCGCACCGCAGGGCACGAGATCGACCTCCGCTCCGGCGTCGCGCAGATCGGTCAGCACCAGCTCGTCGTACATCAGGAGTCCCGACTGCTCGGGCCAGACGATCGCCCAGAGCCACAGGCCGCGCGCCTCGCCCGCGAAGACCGCACGGTCGTCCGGGGCGTCCTTCACGTGCCAGAGCGGGGTGGGGCGTCCGGCGGCGAGCACCTTGACGTCCGGCGGTCCGTCCACCCGCAGGTGGGGGCCCGGGTCGGGGCCGTCGATCCCCGCGTACCGCGCACCCAGTCCGACACCGAGCTCCTCGGCGACGAGCAGCAGCTCACCGATGCCGCCGAGCGGCCCCGGTCCGGAGCAGGCGACGGCGGTGGCCCGGCCGCCGCTGCGGTCGTCACCCGCGCAGGCCACGCCCGTGAAGAGCCAGCCGACCGGCAGGGGCCAGGGCATCCACACCGGCACCTGGGCGCGGTGCACCGCCACACCGAGTGCCTCGACGCTGGGCGGGACGACCGGCTGCATCGGGTGCACGCTGCCGTGCACATCGCACTGCCAGGTGTCGTCGAAGAAACCGGGCGCCTTGACCCGGCCTCCGCACTTCGGGCAACTGGGTTCGCCCCTCATAGCCACCAACGGTCCTCCCCGGCCGTCGCCCCGTCAAGGACGATCACCCTTCCGGAGCGCGGCTCCCATCAGCAGATTTAGATGTAGCTTGCATTCATTAGCTCCTCTAACTTATTCTGTGCATAACACAACGATCTAGTGGAGAGCGAGGAGACCATGCAGGGAGAGGATCCGTTCGACCAGGAGACGGTCAGCATCCTGCGCCAGCCGAAGGCCGTCTGGGCCACGGCCGGCGCCTCTGTTGTCGCGTTCATGGGAATCGGCCTGGTGGACCCGATTCTGCCGTCCATCGCCAAGGGCCTGGAGGCGACGCCGAGCCAGGTGTCCCTGCTCTTCACCTCGTACTTCCTGATCACCGCCGTCGCGATGCTGGTCACCGGCTTCGTCTCCAGCCGGATCGGCGGCCGCAAGACGCTGCTGGCCGGACTGGCGCTCGTCGTGGTCTTCGCCGCGCTCTCGGGCACCTCGTCCTCCGTGGCGGAACTCGTCGGCTTCCGGGCCGGCTGGGGCCTGGGCAACGCGCTCTTCGTCTCGACCGCGCTCGCCGTGATCGTCGGCGCGGCGGCGGGCGGCAGCTCGGCCGCGATCCTGCTGTACGAGTCGGCGCTCGGCCTCGGCATGGCCTGCGGACCACTGCTCGGCGCGCTGCTCGGTGACGCCAGCTGGCGCTACCCGTTCTTCGGGACGGCCGCCCTGATGGCCATCGGCTTCGTCTGCATCACGGCCTTCCTCAAGGAACAGCCGAGGCCCGCGCGGAAGACCTCGCTGCTCGACCCGGTCAAGGCGCTCGGCCACGGCGGGCTCGCCTCCGTCGCCACCTCGGCGTTCTTCTACAACTACGCGTTCTTCACGATCCTGGCGTTCACGCCGTTCGTGCTGAACATGTCCCCGTACAAGTCCGGTGCCGTCTTCTTCGCCTGGGGCCTGCTGCTCGCGGTCTTCTCGGTACTCGTCGCCCCGAGGCTGCAGCGGCGCTTCGGCTCTCTCAAGGTGGTCGGCGCCTCACTGGTGCTGCTCGCCGCGGACCTGGTGATCCTCGGTTACGGCAACCACACCGCGGCCGTCGTGTGCACCATCGTCTCCGGCGCCTTCATCGGCATGAACAACACCGTCTACACGGAACTCGCGCTCGGCGTCTCCGACGCACCGCGCCCGGTGGCCAGCGCCGGCTACAACTTCGTCCGCTGGTTCGCCGCGGCCGCCGCGCCCTACCTGGCCCCGAAGATCGAGGAGTGGAGCAACATCCACATCCCGTTCGTGGTCGCCGCCGTCGCCGCGGTCGTGGGCGCGATCGTCATCTGGATCCGGCGCTCGGCACTGACGCACGACGCGCGGGAGCTGGAACCGAAGCACGCCACCGAGGACGGCGTCACGGTCTTCGCCAGCTGAGGACCCGCCCCGCCCCGCGGCCACCTCCACGCCGCGCGGCGGGGCTCCGCGCGTCCCGCTTCAGTCCAGGGCCACCGAGGCGCGCAGCGGATCGCGCAGGTCCGTCCCCTGGGACAGCCACCGCTCCTGGAGCTCCTGCGCGCCCCGGACCCGCTTCCAGGCGGCCTCGTTGTGCGTCATCGGCAGCAGCGGAAGGAACCGCACCGCCTCCATGGGCGCCTCCAGCTCCAGATCCCCGACCAGGCCCCCGGACTCGGCGACGAGCACCGAGCTGAACGGCGCTCCCGGCCACAGCGGCTCACCGAGGTCCAGCGAGGCGCCGGGGGCCACGATCAACCCCTCCACCTGCGGCGAGGCCGCCAGAACGGCGAGCTTGCGCAACACCTGGTCGGTGTCGGCGAGACCGCCCCGCACCGAGAGGACCAGCTCGGCCCGCGGTCCCTTCACCGGGTCGGCGAGTGCCTCGGTCGGATCGGACATCGGCTGCGCGGACATACCGAGCGTGGCGTACCTCACCACGTCGCCGTCGATGAACCGGAGCACCTCGATCCGGTCCGTCCCGAGAAACGTCACTGCCGCGCGTGCGTCCGGTTCGCCCAGGGCCGTCCTGAGACGGGCCTCGACCGGAGCCAGAATTTCTGCCATGCGGCGAGCATAGGACGCGTATCGAACGGGCAAAGTAAGAGATTGGCCCGTTGACGGCTGATAGCCTGAGGCCGCCGGTCGGGACAGCACGCAGAAGCGTCGCTCTCAAGTCCCGACGAAACGTCATCCCCTACGGGGGACCGACCGGAGGAGGTGGGGCTGCGGTGGATCCAAGTCGACCGTGCAGTACCAATCGCTCTTCCGCTCGACACCTTTCTTCTGTGATCTGACGCCTTCGCGGTCTAGGCCCATGGCATTTCGCACGACGGAAGAGCACTCCTTTTTTGCCTGTCTGTAGCGAACGCCGTCATCGCGCCGCCGCGGTGCCGCCCGCTTTGCGGACGTGAGCCCACGTCCCCATTCCGGGCTGTTCCACGCCCTCGCCGACGGCCCTCCGTGAAGGAGCCAGCCATGTCGATGATCCGTGACCTGCGCGCTGTGGTGCGCCCGTCCCTGCGCAAGACCAACACCCTGCACAGTGGTTACGACGCCACACGTGACCCCTCGGCCTCCAGCGCGGTCGTCGACTGCGCGGTCTACCGCGACGGCCGTCGCCTCGCGGAGGTGGACGGCACCTGCCGTACGCCGCACGAGGCGATGCTCCGGGTGCGGGAGGAGGGCGGCTTCGCCTGGATCGGCCTCCACGAGCCGACCGAGGAGGAATTCGCGGGCATCGCCCGGGAGTTCGGGCTGCACCCGCTGGCCGTCGAGGACGCCGTCCACGCCCACCAGCGGCCGAAGCTGGAACGGTACGACGACACCCTGTTCACCGTCTTCAAGACGATCCACTACGTCGAGCACGCCGAGCTGACCGCGACCAGCGAGGTCGTGGAGACCGGCGAGGTGATGTGCTTCACCGGCCGGGACTTCGTCATCACCGTGCGGCACGGCGGCCACGGCTCCCTGCGCGCCCTGCGCCACCGGCTCGAGGAGGACCCCGAGCTGCTCACCAAAGGGCCCTCATCGGTCCTGCACTCCATCGCCGACCATGTCGTCGACGGGTACATCGCGGTGGCGGGCGCGGTCCAGGAGGACATCGACGAGGTGGAGATCGAGGTCTTCTCCACCCCCGACAAGGGCAGCCCACGCGGTTCGGACGCCGGCCGGATCTACCAGCTGAAGCGTGAGGTGCTGGAGTTCAAGCGGGCCGTCTCACCCCTGCTGCGCCCGATGCAGCTGCTCAGCGAGCGGCCGATGCGGCTGATCGACCCGGACATCCAGAAGTACTTCCGGGACGTCGCCGACCACCTCGTGCGGGTGCAGGAGGAGGTCATCGGCTTCGACGAGCTCCTCAACTCCATCCTCCAGGCCAACCTGGCGCAGGCGACCGTCGCGCAGAACGAGGACATGCGCAAGATCACCTCATGGGCGGCCATCATCGCCGTCCCGACGATGATCTGCGGCGTCTACGGCATGAACTTCAAGCACATGCCGGAGGTGCACTGGCGGTACGGCTACCCGCTGGTGATGGGCTTCATCGGAGTGGTCTGCTTCTCCATCCACCGGATGCTCAAGCGCAACGGCTGGCTCTGACGGCCGTCGGGCCGGACTCCGGCCCGGCCGGCCCCGGCCCGGTCCCGTCCGTCTAAGCTCTGCCGCATGACTGCTGCTGACGCGCTGCTCGGACCGGCCCTCGTCGAGGAGGCCACCAAGAAGTCGGGCCTGGTCTGGGTGCGCGGCACCGGGCCCGCGCGGGCCCTGTGGCACGTGTGGCACGAGGGCGCGGCGCTCTTCGTCGGGGACGGCCCCGGCGAGCAGCCCCTCCCGGAGGGCCTCACGGACGGTGCCACCGCCGAGGTGACCGTCCGCAGCAAGGACAAGGGCGGCCGGCTGGTCGCCTGGGCCGCCTCGGTGTCCCTGCTCGCGCCGCACTCCGAGGAGTGGGAGGCGGCGGTCGCCGAGCTCAAGGGCAAGCGGCTCAACGCACCGGACGCCGAGCAGATGACGGAGCGCTGGGCGCGCGAGTGCCGGATCGTACGGCTCACGCCCCTCGACTCCCGTACGGAGCTGCCGCGGACCTCGGGGGCGGCGGCGCCGCTGCCCACCACCGCGACCACCCGGCTGCCGGTGCCGGCCGGGCTGCCCCGGCTGCTGAAGCGCTCGCTCAGGAAGTCCTGATCGGGGAGCGGTCCCGGGAAGCGGACCAGGGGCTAGGAAGTGGACTTGGGAAGCTGCTGCCCGTAGTCGACGGTGTCGTCCTGGGCCGGGGCCTTCAGCGAGAAGTCCTTGCCCCAGTCCGCGAGCGTGATGACGCCCCCGCCACCGGCCCGGGCGAAGCGCAGCGGATACGGCTTGCCCTCCAGGGACACGTCCAGCATGCCGCCCTCGCCCTCGCCGCCCGTGACCCGGATGGTGCGCACCCCGCCGACCTTGTCGCGGTCCCCCTTGCCGACCTCGCCGTTCAGCTTGAGCAATCCGTCGAGCAGGACCTTCTTGTCGGTGAAGCCGCGCAGCTGCTTGTACGTGGGGTCGTCCTCGGGAACCTTGACGTACTTGTCGTCCAGCTTGTGCGCCGCCGTCCCGTCCGCGTCGCCCGTCTTCTTGCCCGCGGCGCTCGCGCCGTGGCTCCAGAAGCCGGCGTCGGCCTTGAGGTAGAGCACGTCGCCGATCCGCAGCAGCTCGAAGGTACTGTTCTTCGACGTGACGGAGCCGGTCCCGCCCTTGTCCTTGAGCCGCATGTCGATCTTGTACGTGCCGCCCTTGCTGACCAGCGTGCCGGCCAGCCGGACCGTGCCGGAGGAGTCGGCCGCCGCCTGCGCCTTCTTCTCGATCTGCGGCGCGTCCAGTCTGCCGATCCCGTTGGTCCCCTCGTCCGGGTCCTCGCCCGCGCACGCGGTCAGAGCCGCGGTCAGCCCGGCGCAGAGCACGACGGCGAGGGAGACGGTCCGGCGGCGGGCCCGGACGGGCGGGACAAAAGAGGTCACAGGCGCACTGCCTCTCATCTGCATGGTGGGGGGTGGCAGACGGCAGCGTACCTGTGCGGCCTACGCCATCCGGCAGAGTGTCATAACGACAGCTCGCCGGGGCGACCCGGAGCGGTACGGGCTAGCCTGATCCCGTCATAACGGTGCAATAAATGTCAGAACAGACCGGACGCGTAAGCCCGGCAGCACAGAAGAAGGAGGTGCGGGCGTGGCAGCAGGAACGCCGCGGGTCTTCGTCTCGCACCTCTCCGGTGTGCCGGTCTTCGACCCGAACGGCGACCAGGTGGGCCGGGTCCGCGACCTGGTCGCGATGCTCCGGGTCGGCGGCCGGCCGCCCCGGCTGCTCGGCATCGTCGTCGAGGTGGTGAGCCGGCGCCGGATCTTCCTCCCGATGACGCGGGTGACCGGCATCGAGTCCGGACAGGTCATCACCACAGGCGTGGTCAACATGCGGCGCTTCGAACAGCGGCCCACGGAACGCCTGGTGCTCGGCGAGTTCCTCGACAGCCGGGTCAGCCTGGTGGAGACCGGCGAGGAGGTCACCGTCCTGGACGTCGCGATCCAGCAGCTGCCCGCGCGCCGCGACTGGGAGATCGACAAGTACTTCGTGCGCAAGGGCAGGGGCGGGGCGCTGCGCCGCAAGGGCGAGACGCTCACGGTCGAGTGGTCCGCGGTCAGCGGCTTCTCGCTGGACGAGCACGGGCAGGGCGCGGAGTCACTCGTCGCCACGTTCGAGAAGCTGCGCCCGACCGATGTGGCCAACGCCCTGCACCACCTCACCCCGAAGCGGCGGGCAGAGGTCGCGGCCGCGCTCGACGACGACAGGCTCGCGGACGTCCTGGAGGAGCTTCCCGAGGACGACCAGGTGGAGATCATCGGCAAGCTCCAGGAGAGGCGCGCGGCGGACGTCCTGGAGGCGATGGACCCCGACGACGCGGCCGACCTGCTCTCCGAACTGCCCGAGGAGGACAAGGAGCGGCTGCTGACGCTGATGCGGCCGGACGACGCGGCCGACGTGCGGCGCCTCATGTCGTACGAGGAGCGGACCGCGGGTGGTCTCATGACCACCGAGCCGATCATCCTGCGCCCGGACGCGACGGTCGCCGACGCCCTCGCCCGGGTCCGCCAGTCGGACCTGTCCCCGGCGCTCGCCGCGCAGGTGTACGTATGCCGGTCACCGGACGAGACGCCCACGGGCAAGTACCTGGGCACGGTGCACTTCCAGCGGCTGCTGCGGGACCCGCCGTTCACCCTGGTCAGTTCGATCGTCGACAGCGACCTGGTCGCCCTGCCGCCCCGCACCCCGCTGTCGGTGGTGACGAGCTATCTGGCCGCCTACAACCTGGTCTCGGTGCCCGTGGTGGACGAGAGCGGCTCGCTGCTCGGCGCGGTGACCGTGGACGACGTGCTCGACCACCTGCTGCCCGACGACTGGCGGGAGACAGATTTCCACGGCCGCGAGGGGGTTGCCCCGTGACCGGTGAGGACCGCGCCAGGGCGTCGAACGGTTCGTCGGCCCTGACCCGTACCGCCAGGGCCCGGCTGGACCAGCCGAAGGACCCGAGGCGCCGGCTGCTGCCGGAGTACGACCCCGAGGCGTTCGGCAGGTTCTCGGAGCGGATCGCGCGCTTCCTGGGGACCGGACGGTTCATCGTCTGGATGACGCTGATCATCATCGTGTGGGTGGTGTGGAACATCTTCGCGCCCGAGGAGCTGCGGTTCGACCAGTACCCGTTCATCTTCCTGACCCTGATGCTGTCCCTCCAGGCCTCGTACGCGGCCCCGCTGATCCTGCTCGCGCAGAACCGGCAGGACGACCGCGACCGGGTCACGCACGAACAGGACCGCGCGCAGAACGAGCGCTCCATCGCCGACACCGAGTACCTGACCAGGGAGATCGCGGCGCTGCGGATGGGCCTCGGCGAGGTCGCCACCCGTGACTGGATCCGTTCCGAGCTGGAGGACCTGGTGAGGGACCTCGACGACCGCCGGGCAGCGGCCGGGGCCGAGAGCGACGAAGACCGCTGACGGGGCTACCCACGCGTAGGGAAGGCCCCGCCCCTCCCGCCCGTCGCCCGCCACCGCCCTTTCAAGGAGCGTTGCGCGCACCCGTACTATCGAGGTATGGCTACGGAAGACGCGGTGCTTGAGGCACTGGCGACAGTGAACGACCCGGAGATCCACCGCCCGATCACCGAGCTGGGCATGGTGAAATCGGTCGAGATCGATCCTGACGGTGTGGTCGCTGTCACGGTGTATCTCACCGTTTCCGGCTGTCCGATGCGCGAGACGATCACCAAGAACGTGACCGACGCGGTGGCCCGCGTCGAAGGCGTGTCACGGGTCGAGGTCACGCTCGACGTGATGAGCGACGAGCAGCGCAAGGACCTGGCGTCCTCGCTGCGCGGCGGTACGGCGGAGCGTGAGGTGCCGTTCGCCCAGCCCGGCTCGCTGACCCGGGTGTACGCGGTCGCCTCCGGCAAGGGCGGCGTCGGCAAGTCGTCGGTGACGGTGAACCTGGCGGCCGCGATGGCCGCCGACGGCCTCAAGGTCGGAGTCGTGGACGCGGACATCTACGGGCACAGCGTGCCCCGGATGCTCGGTGCGGACGGCAAGCCGACCCAGGTCGAGAACATGATCATGCCGCCGTCCGCGCACGGCGTGAAGGTCATCTCCATCGGCATGTTCACCCCGGGCAACGCCCCGGTGGTGTGGCGCGGACCGATGCTGCACCGCGCGCTCCAGCAGTTCCTGGCCGATGTGTACTGGGGCGATCTGGACGTCCTGCTGCTCGACCTGCCGCCGGGCACCGGTGACATCGCCATCTCCGTGGCCCAGCTGGTGCCGAACGCGGAGATCCTGGTCGTCACGACCCCGCAGCAGGCCGCGGCCGAGGTGGCCGAGCGGGCGGGCTCGATCGCCGTGCAGACCCACCAGAAGATCGTCGGAGTCGTCGAGAACATGTCGGGCATGCCGTGCCCGCACTGCGACGAGATGGTCGACGTGTTCGGCTCGGGCGGCGGCGCCCGGGTCGCCGAGGGGCTGACGAAGACCGTCGGCGCGGAGGTGCCGGTGCTCGGCTCCATCCCGATCGACGTGCGGCTGCGCGAAGGCGGCGACGAGGGCAAGCCGGTGGTCCTGTCCGACCCCGACTCCCCGGCGGGCAAGGCCCTGCGCTCCATCGCGGACAAGCTGGGCGGCCGTCAGCGAGGCCTGTCCGGCATGTCCCTGGGCATCACCCCGCGCAACAAGTTCTGACAACGGCGCACACGTGAAGTGCCGGGGGCGACAACCCCCGGCACCCACGACCGAGCCACTCAGCCCCGGCCGACTCCAGCTCCGGCTGACTCCAGCTCCGCCCGGGCAAATTCCAACCTCGCCCGGCAAATGCCGGCTCCGCTCGGCCAAATTCCAGCCCCGCCCGGCCAATGCCAGCTCCGCTCGGCCAAATTCCAGCCCCGTCCGGCCGATTCCAACGTCGCCCGGCCGATTCCAACGTCGCCCGGGCAAATTCCAGCCCGCCCGGCGATTGAGGGCGTCTTTCAAGCCCGCCCGGCGATTGAGGGCATCCTTTCAAGCCCGTCCGGCGACTGAGGACAACGCGCCCCGCCGGACGGACCCCGCGTCCCGCACCCGCACAGGCCCACCGGCTACGCGTACGACGTGATGTCCCCGACCACCGAGAACCCCAGTCCGTACGCGCTCATCCCCCGCCCGTACGCCCCGATGTGCACTCCACCGTGCGCCGACCCGGCAAGCACCCAGCCGAACTCGGACTCGCGGTAGTGGAAGTCCACCGGCACACCGTCGACCGGCAGCGAGAGCGCCGACCAGGCGGGACCGTCCAGATCGTCCGCGAGCTCGAAAGCCGTCTCCGTCTGCTGGTCGAGCCAGTCGTCGCGCAGGGTGTGGTCCATCTGCGCGGGCCAGGTGTAGGCGAGCAGGCCGGAGCCGGCCAGCCAGGCCGCGGAGGAGACAGTCGTCGCGTCCAGGACACCCGTGCCGTCGCCGGTGCGCCGCACCGGGCTGCTGGCCACGGTCACGACGACCGCGAATCTGTGTCTGTCCTCACCGGCGTCACTGCGCACCGAAGGTTCGTCGCCGTGTCCGGTGGAGCCGTGCTGCACCGTGCCGTCCGCGGCGGTGCCCACCTGCATCAGCCAGCGCGGGCCGGTGAAGGCCTCGTCCAGTCCGTACCAGGGGAAGGGCGCCTTCAGATAGCCGTCGACCGTGAGCCGGGCCGCCGGCGCCCCCTCTGCCGTGCCTGTGTCCGGCGCACCTTCCGCGCCCACCCGACTCGTTGTCTCCATCTGTCCGGCCGCCTCCTCGATCGTCAAGGTCCGGAGCGGCCCGCCCCCCTCGGGCGTCCTCACAACCGGACAGATGGAGAATAGCCATACCGTCCGGACGAGTCGGGATTGACGGGGGTCAGGTGGCGTCCGCGTCGAACGGCGGGTGATCGTCCTTCGCGGGCTTTTCGCGCTTCTTGAGCAGGTCGGGGGCGTCCGACGAGCCGTTCGCCGCGGTGATCGCGGAACCGCCCGACACGGCGCTCTTCGCCTCCACCGCCGAGGTCTCGCGGCCATTGACCGCATCGGTGACCTCGGCGACCTCCTTGCGCAGGTCGAAGCTCTCCCGGATCTCCTTCAGCCCCAGATCGTCGTTGCCGTCCATGAGCTGCTTGCGGACGAACGTCTTGGGGTTGAGGTCCTCGAACTCGAAGTCCTTGAACTGCGGTCCGAGCTCCGTACGGATGTCTTCCTTGGCGCTTTCCGAGAACTCGCGGATCTTGCGGATGAAACGCGAGGCGTCCTGAATGACCTTGGGCAACTTATCCGGACCGAAGACGAGCACGCCGATGATCACGAGCGTCACCAGCTCGAGAGGTCCTATGTCATTGAACACCTTGCGGCTCCTCGTGTTCTCCGCGACCAGGTCGGATGAGGTCCGGACTCGGCCCACGGTACCCGGCGAAACCTTCCCCGCGG
Source organism: Streptomyces sp. NPDC127177 (assembly GCF_042672475.1). Classification (NCBI taxonomy): domain Bacteria; kingdom Bacillati; phylum Actinomycetota; class Actinomycetes; order Kitasatosporales; family Streptomycetaceae; genus Streptomyces; species Streptomyces sp. NPDC127177. Next base: position 27,464 of record NZ_JBHXUW010000066.1, on the reverse strand, counting down.
TAGCTTCCCGTGGCCGTCACGTGCCTGTTGCCGAGCCGAGCGTCAAAGTCATGGACAGGTCTTTACCACCGCGGGTCAGCTTGAGCTCCAGCCGGTCGCCCGGCCGGTGCGAGCGGATCTTGACTATCAGTTCCTCACCGCTGTGCACGCGCCTGCCGTCCACTTCCGTGATGACGTCACCGGGCTCGATTCCGGCCTCGGCCCCGGGTCCGTCCGCCGTGACGGACGACTTGCCGTCGGCGCCCTTCTGGCCGACCTTGGCGCCGTCACCGGTGTACTTCATGTCCAGCGTGACGCCGATCACGGGGTGCGTGGCCTTCCCGGTGTTGATCAGCTCCTCGGCGACGCGCTTGCCCTGGTTGATCGGGATGGCGAAGCCGAGGCCTATGGAACCGGCCTGGCCGCCCTCGGTGGACGAGCCGTTGTCCGCGCCGCGGATGGCGCTGTTGATCCCGATGACGTGCGCGTCGGTGTCGACCAGCGGGCCGCCGGAGTTCCCCGGGTTGATCGGGGCGTCGGTCTGCAGCGCGTCGACATAGCTGATGTCGCTGCCGTCGCCCTTCTCGCCGCCCGCCGTGATCGGCCGGTCCTTGGCGCTGATGATGCCGGAGGTGACGGTGTTGGACAGGTCGAAGGGCGCCCCGATGGCCACCACCGGATCACCGACCTGCACGTTGTCGGAGTTACCGAGGGGCAGCGGCTTGAGCCCGGAGACCCCGCTGACCTTGACCACGGCCAGGTCGTAGCCGCTGTCCTTGCCGACGACCCGGGCACTCGCGGTCTCGCCACCGCTGAACGTCACGGTGATGTCGCCGGACGAACCGGCCGGGGCGACGACGTGGTTGTTGGTGAGGATGTGCCCCTGGTTGTCGAGGACGAAGCCGGTGCCGGTGCCGGACTCGGTGGTGCCGCTGACATGCAGGGTGACCACGCTGGGCAGGGCGCTGGCGGCGATGCCCGCGACGCTGTCGGGGGCGCGGCCGCCGCCGTTGCGTTCGTCCTGGGGCAGTTCGACCTGGGTGAGTCCGCCGTTGCGCTCTACGTAGGCGCCTATCCCGCCGCCGATGCCACCCGCCAGCAGCGCGAGGAGCAGCGCACCCACGAGCAGCGAACCGCGCCGGTTCCCGCGCCGGCCGCCGCCGGGGCCGAGCGGAGGGCCGGGGTTGGTGATCAGGGGCTGCCGGGGCGCGCCCCACGGGTCGTACTGGAGCCACTGCGGCGATGGCGGCTGCTGGTGGGAGTGCTGGGGCGGCTGCGGGGGCCCCTGTGGCTGCTGCGGCGGGGACGGGGGCGGGAACGCGGCCGACGGGGCGGGCGCCGGCGGGGTGGGAGCCGGCGCGGATGCCGTCGTGACGCCGGCCGCGTTCGTCCCCGAGTAGGGCGGGGGCACGGGGGTGCCGTGCGCCGGTGTCGGGACCGGCCGCTGCACGGGGGGTGCGGGGGCCCAGGGACCGGGGCCGCCGTAGGGCGGAGTGCTGTACTGGTCGGGCTCATGCAGCGGTACGGCCGCCGGAGCCTCGGCCGGCACGGGCTGGGGGACCTCCGCCGGCGCGGGCCCGGGGGCCTCGGCCGGCCCGGCCTCGTTCGGCTCCGCGTCCGCCACGTCGTTCACTCCGGTCGCCTCCACCGGAGGCACCGCGTCCTCGACGGGCGACGGCTCCTGAGGCGCTGTGCTCGTCACGCGCCCCGATGTGGGCCGGCTCCACCACTTCGCCTTCGGCTCGGTGGGCTTCCCGTCGTCCATGCTCTCCCCGCAACTGCCGCAACTGGCCTCTGCACGCCCCAGGGGGGCGTCCCTCCCGGAAATCCTGCCGGAATTCAACCAGGTTTACCCAGGCCCTGCGCTGACCGGTGTCAGCGACGGGGAAGGAGCGGCAGTCCGTGGTTGGCGGGAACCGGCAGTCCGGCGGCCGACGTGGGGGTGCGGGACGGCTCAGGGGAGGCCTGGGAGAGTCCGCTGCCGAGAGCCTGGGCGAACAGCGGGCTGTTGCCGCCGGGACGTATCAGCGACGGCGCGGACACATTGCTCTGGACGGGCAGTGCGTACCGGCTCGCGCTCAGACCGCCGGTGCCCAGCAGGGGTGAGGCCGAGGAGAACGCCAACGGCGCGGCGTTCGAGGTGAGGGAGACCGGGCGGTCGCCGTAGCCGGTCGCGGCGAGCGTGCCGTGGCCGCTTCCACCGCGGCGGCTGACGGTGCCGCTCTCCGCACGGGCGTCGGCGTCCAGCGGGGTCACGCTGCTGCCGGAGCCGTCGGCACGGGCGGGTCCGTCGGGCCCCGCGTCCGTCGGGAGGGCGCCGCCCAGGGCGATGGCGGCCAGTGAGACTGCGCTGGCCGCTGCGAACGCGAACCGGCGGCCGCGCCACGGCGAGCGGTCGGCCTCGCGGCTGACCTCGTGGATCCGGAAGGCGGGGCGGTCCGGGCCGGTCGGCAGGACGGCGGTCGAACCGTGCACGGTCGGGAGGTAGCCGAAGCCGTCCAGCGGGGAGCCGCCGGAGGGTGCGTCGGGCCGGCTGCCGGAGGGCTGCATCACGGGGAACACCCCGTCGCCGAAGCGGCCTGAACCGCCCGGCGGTCTTCCCCGACCGTCGTCGTCACCACCCGGTCCACCGGGAAGGCCCTGCAAGCGGGCAAGGAAGCCCTCGGAGGGAGAGGGCGGGGCCGACTGCGCGAAGACACTCTTCAGGCGCCGCTGGGCGGCAGCCTCGGCCTTGCACTTGGCGCAGGTCGCGAGGTGGGCGAGCACCCGGTCACGGGCGTCGTGTTTGAGCTCCCCGTCGACAAGCGCGGCGAGCCGGTCCCCCAGGTGTTGTTCCGCGGAGGTCGGACCTGTGCCACTCACGCCGCTCCGCCCTCCCCTGCCACGAGGGCACCGGTCAGCGAGCGCTGCTCCGCACGGGCCTCGGGCGAACGGTGCTGGAGCGCCTTGCGCAGGTGCGAGCGACCGCGGTGGATCCGGCTGCGCACGGTGCCGAGCTTCACGCCGAGTGTCGCGGCGATCTCCTCGTAGGAAAGTCCTTCGATGTCACAGAGCACGACCGCGGCCCGGAACTCGGGGGCCAGGGTGTCCAGCGCCTGCTGGACGTCCGCGTCGAAGTGGGTGTCGTTGAAGACCTGCTGCGGTGACGGCTCACGGCTCGGCAGCCGCTCGGCGGCGTCGTCGCCGAGGGAGTCGAAACGGATCCGCTGCTTACGACGCACCATGTCCAGGAACAGGTTGGTCGTGATGCGGTGCAGCCAGCCCTCGAAGGTGCCGGGCGTATAGGTCGACAGCGAACGGAACACCCGGACGAAGACCTCCTGGGTGAGGTCCTCGGCGTCGTGCTGGTTTCCCGTCAGTCGGTAGGCAAGGCGGTAGACACGACCGCTGTGCGTGCTGACGATCTCTTCCCATGAGGGCGGCGTCCACGCCTGGGATTCCGCATCCGAGGCGAAGGTCGCGGTCGTTGCGGAGTCGTTGGAAGAACGGTCAGCAATGTTGGTCACGGATTTCGGCTCACCCGCCGACCTGAGAAAGCGCCACAGCACTCCTCCCCGATCCACAGGCGCAGCCGCACCTCCCCTGTCGGCTCTGGTGGTGTCCAGTGGAGCCCCTACCATAGCCACCTCGCCCGTTAGCTCCGGATAAGCCTTTTTCCTGCTGGGGCCGGGGTCGTCCCCGGTAAACGCCTGCCCGTGGACTGCGGCCCGATCCGCGGGCCCGTTCCACAGGCTTTCCCCTGTCCTTTCATAACGCCCGGTCCCATCTGCGGGTTCCCGGGTGCAGCGGATACAGTCACCGTTGCGCCAACTACGGGGACAGGAGAGGGCCATCACCGCCAACCGGCAGACGAGCTGGGCGTTCGCCGACGCCTTTGTCGCCGAGGACGAAGCACTGCGCTGGGCCCGGGACCGGGCCCGGGAGGCAGGACTCCGCTCGGTGTCACCAGGCACCGGCGCAGCGCTGCGCCTGCTCGCCGCCACGACGGACGCCAAAGCGGTCGCCGAAATCGGCACGGGCACGGGCGTGTCCGGCATCTATCTGCTGCACGGCATGCGGCCCGACGGGGTGCTCACCACGGTCGACCCGGAACCCGAGCGCCAGCAGTTCGCCCGCGAGGCATTCCGGGCCGCGGGTTTCGCCGCCAACCGGGCCCGCTTCATCCCCGGCCGCGCCCTGGACGTGCTCCCCCGGCTGGCCGACGGCGGATACGACCTCGTGTTCTGCGACGGCGACCGGCTGGAGAGTCTCGACTGCCTCGCCGAATCGTTGCGTCTGCTGCGACCCGGCGGGCTGGTGTGCTTCGAGGGCGTATTCGCCCACGGCCGTACGGTCGACTCCGCCCCTCAGCCCGCGGAGGTGCTGCGCCTGCGCGAGCTGTTGCGCGCGGTCCGCGAGAGCCAGGAGCTGATGGCCACGCTGCTGCCGGTGGGCGACGGCCTGCTCTGCGCCGTACGACGCGGCTGAGGGGTGCGCTCGCGACTGCGGGCTGCGGCTTCGGACGACTCCCGCCCGTCCCCGGCGCGGCGGCCCGCTTCGCACCGCACCGGAACGCACTACTGCCCCGGCACGGACTCCGTGCCGGGGCAGTAGTGAAGTGTGGGCGCCTCTGCGTCAGCCGACGACCTTCTTGAGGGCATCGCCGAGCGCATCGGCCTCGTCCGGAGTCAGCTCCACGACAAGCCGACCGCCGCCTTCGAGCGGAACGCGCATGACGATGCCCCGCCCCTCCTTTGTCACCTCGAGCGGGCCGTCGCCCGTCCGCGGCTTCATGGCCGCCATGCTCGTTCCCCTTCCTGAAACCAGCTCATCGCAACCGGCGGCCCCATGACAGGCGCTGCCTCACCGGCATCGAACACATTGCTTCCAGGTCATTATCCCGCATCAGAGACCCCGATGACCAACATCGCTCTGCATCGCTTGCGCAACGCGCTCACTCAAAACCACCCAATTCGGCGAACCGACTGCGATACTCCGTCCCCCTTGTCCCTTCATCGGGGCGGAATTGTTAGACGCAGGTCACATGTTCGCCTTCGCCGAAGTCGGACATGCTTGCCCCGACAGGCTTTGAACGAGGCGCAAAGGGGACCCCACATGGCCGACGACGTGCTCTGCGACGTGAGCGACGGGCTCGCGACGATCACGATCAACCGTCCCGACGCGATGAACGCGATGAACACCGCGACCAAGGTGGCGCTGCGTGACGCGCTGACGTCCGCCGGCGCCGACCCGGCCGTGCGGGCGGTCCTGCTGACCGCCGCGGGGGGCCGGGCCTTCTGCGTCGGCCAGGACCTCAAGGAGCACGTGGCGAAGCTCGCGGAAGCCCGGGAAGCGGGCGGCGGCAACGCTCTGAGCACCGTGCAGGAGCACTACAACCCCATCGTGCGGGCCATCACCGGGATGCCGAAGCCGGTCGTCGCCGGGGTCAACGGGGTCGCGGCAGGCGCGGGCTTCGGTTTCGCCCTCGCCTGCGACTACCGGGTGGTGGCCGACACCGCGTCGTTCAACACCTCGTTCGCCGGGGTCGCGCTCACGGCCGACTCGGGCGTCTCCTGGACGCTGCCCCGGCTGATCGGCCACAGCCGCGCCGCCGACCTGCTGCTCTTCCCGCGCTCGATCTCCGCGAAGGACGCCCATGAGCTGGGCATCGTGAACAGGCTGGTGCCCGCCGCCGAGCTGGCCACCGAGGCCGCCGCGGTGGCCCGGGCACTGGCGGACGGCCCGACGGTGGCCTACGCGGCGCTCAAGGAGTCCCTCGCGTACGGAGCCGGTCACACCCTGGACGAGGCGCTGGAGAAGGAGGACGAACTCCAGACACGGGCGGGCGCGTCGCAGGACCACTCGATCGCGGTGCGGGCCTTCCTCGGCAAGGAGAAGCCCAAGTACCTCGGTCGGTAGCCGCCGCCACCGGCCACCGTCCGCCGGACGGGCCCTACGCCCCCGTGCCGCGTGCCACGCAGTCGGCGAGATGGTCGTCGACCAGCCCGCACGCCTGCATCAGGGCGTAGGCGGTGGTGGGTCCGATGAACCGCAGTCCACGCTTCTTGAGGTCCTTGGAGAGCGCCGTGGACTCCGGGGTGACCGCCGGGACGTCCCCGAGGACGCTCGGGGCGGGACGGGTGGCCGGGTCGGGGGCGTAGGACCAGATCAGCTCGTCCAGCTCGTCGGCGCGCCAGCCGGCCAGCACCTTCGCGTTGGCCAGGGTGGCGTCGATCTTCGCGCGGTTACGGATGATGCCCGCGTCGGCGAGCAGCCGCTCCCGGTCCGTGTCGGTGAACTCCGCCACGGCGGGGATGCTGAACCCGGCGAACGCGCTGCGGAAACCCTCCCGGCGGCGCAGGATCGTCAGCCAGGACAGCCCGGACTGGAACGCCTCCAGGCACAGCCGTTCGAAGAGCGCGTCGTCACCGTGGACCGGGCGGCCCCACTCGGTGTCGTGGTACGTGAGGTAGTCCTCGGTGGACAGCCCCCAGGGACAGCGCAGCCCGCCGTCCGCCGCCGCTTCCGCGCCGCCGCTCACCGGCCGTGCTCCTCGTCCGGCCGGGTGGCATCCGGCGGCAGCTGCTGCGTCTGCCAGGGCTCCACGGGCCCCTCCTCGGGCTCATCGAGGAGGTCGGGGCGGCCGGTTCTGGTGGCCTGCGCGCCGGCGAGCGCCGACTCCAGCTCCGCGATCCGCGCGTCCCGTTCGGCGAGCTCCGCGCCGAGCCGGCCCAGCGCCTCGTCGACATCCGTCATCCGGTAGCCGCGGGCGGCGACCGGCAGCCGCAGCGCCTCGACATCGGCGCGGCCGACCGGGCGCGTCGCGGGCAGCGGATCCGTCAGCTGCTCGGGCGCCACGTCCTGCAGGATGGCGCTCTTCCCTCCGCCGACCACCACCAGGGTGACCGCGGCGACCACCACCACCATCGCGAGCAGCAAGAACCAGAACACGCGCATCTCCCCGGGAGCGGAATTTCGTCCGGGTCCGATCGTGCCATGCGCCACTGACAGTTAGGGTCGCAGTCGGCTCCGGCAGGGAATCTGCCGGGCGGATTCACAAGGAGAGTCACGGGATGCGAAGCGGTGCGCTCAGGCTGGGGCGGCGCGAGTTCGGTGCGCACGAGCCGGTGATCATGGCGATCGTGAACCGCACCCCGGACTCCTTCTACGACCAGGGCGCGACGTTCCATGACGAGCCGGCGCTCTCCCGGGTGGAGCAGGCGGTGGCGGACGGTGCCGCGATCATCGACATCGGCGGTGTGAAGGCCGGTCCGGGCGAAGAGGTCACCGCCGAGGAGGAGGCGCGGCGGACCGTCGGCTTCGTCGCCGAGGTGCGCCGCCGTCACCCGGACGTGGTGATCAGCGTCGACACCTGGCGCCATGACGTCGGCGAGGCGGTCTGCGAGGCCGGTGCCGACCTGCTGAACGACGCGTGGGGCGGTGTCGACCCGAAGCTCGCGGAGGTCGCCGCGCGGTACGGGGCGGGGCTGGTGTGCACCCACGCGGGCGGCGCCGAGCCGCGGACGCGGCCGCACCGGGTCGGGTACGACGACGTGATGGCCGACATCCTGCGGGTGACGGTGGGGCTGGCCGAGCGGGCGGTGGAGCTGGGCGTCCGACCGGACGGGATCATGATCGACCCCGGGCACGACTTCGGGAAGAACACCCGCCACTCCCTGGAGGCGACGCGGCGTCTCGGCGAGATGGCCGAGACGGGGTGGCCGGTGCTGGTCTCGCTGTCCAACAAGGACTTCGTGGGCGAGACGCTCGACCGGCCGGTCAAGGAACGGCTGCTCGGCACGCTGGCGACGACCGCGGTGTCCGCGTGGCTGGGGGCGCGGGTGTACCGGGTGCACGAGGTGGCGGAGACCCGGGATGTCCTGGACATGGTGGCGACCATCGCCGGGCACCGGGGGCCGGCGGTGGCCCGGCGCGGGCTGGCGTAGCCCGCGCGGACGGGGGCGTTGGTGAGCGGGGCGCCGGATCCGGGTGAGCGGGGCGCCTGCGGCGGGCCCGTTCCTGTTCCCGTATCCGGGGCTCCGCCCCGGACCCCGCGCCTCAAACGCCGGCGAGGCTGAATATCAGGGCTCCGTCCCCGGCCCCGCGCCTCGAACGCAGGCAAGCCTGAATATCAGGACTCTGCCCCCGGCCCCGCGCCTCGAACGCGGGCAAGGCTGAACATCAGGGCGAAGGCCTCAGCGGCCGACCTCCTTCGTCACCAGGGCCACCGCCTCGTCCACGTCGTCCGTGACGTGGAAGAGCAGCAGGTCCTTCGCGGATGCCTTGCCCTGGGCGATGACCGTGTCGCGCAGCCAGTCCACCAGTCCGCCCCAGTACGCCGTGCCGAACAGCACGATCGGGAAGCGGGTGACCTTGCCCGTCTGGACGAGGGTGAGCGCCTCGAAGAGCTCGTCCAGGGTGCCGAGTCCGCCGGGGAGGACGACGAAGCCCTGCGCGTACTTCACGAACATCGTCTTGCGGACGAAGAAGTAGCGGAAGTTGACGCCGATGTCCACGTGCGGGTTGAGGCCGGACTCGAAGGGCAGCTCGATGCCGAGCCCGACCGAGACACCCTTCGCCTCCCGCGCCCCCCTGTTCGCCGCCTCCATCGCTCCGGGGCCGCCTCCGGTGATCACCGCGAAGCCCGCCTCGACCAGCGCCCGGCCGAGCCGTACGCCGGCCTCGTACTCCGGCGCGTCGGCCGGGGTGCGGGCCGAGCCGAAGACGCTGATGGCACTCGGCAGTTCGGCCAGTGCGCCGAATCCCTCGACGAACTCCGACTGGATGCGCATCACCCGCCAGGGGTCGGTGTGCACCCACTCGGAGTCACCCTCGGAGTCCAGCAGCCGCTGATCGGTGGTGCCGGGCTGCACCTGGTCCCTGCGGCGCAGCACCGGGCCGAGCCGCTGTTCCTCGGGCCGGACCGCGCCCTCGGGAACCTCCGCACCCTCAGGGATTCGCGCGTCCTCGCGGTTGCCCATGACCTGCTCCCTCCGCCGACGTCAGGCCGCCCTGCGGCGCCCTGTCTCAGGCCAGCGTAGATCGCCGGAGGTTACGGGCAGGGGAATGCCGGAGGTCAGGTCGTGAGCCAGGAGCGGAGCCGGTCCTCGCAGTGGGTGATCCGCTCGACGGCCACGTGCTCGTTGCGCTTGTGCGCGAGGATCGGATCGCCGGGGCCGTAGTTCACGGCGGGGACGCCGAGGGAGCCGAAGCGCGACACGTCCGTCCAGCCGAACTTGGGCCGGGCGGTGCCGCCGACCGCGTCCATGAACGCCTTGGCCGCCGGATGGGAGAGGCCGGGCATGGCCGCGCCCGAGTGGTCGTCGACGACGAATTCGGCGACGCCGCAGCCGTCGAAGACCTCGTGGACGTGGGCCAGGGCCTCCTCGGCGCTCAGATCGGGGGCGTAGCGGTAGTTGACGACGACCGTGCAGGCGTCGGGGATGACGTTGTTGGCGACGCCGGCCTCGATCCGTACGGCGTTGAGGCCCTCGTGGAACTCCAGCCCGTCGATGACCGGCTTGCGCGGTTCGTAGGCGGCGAGCCTGGCCAGGATCGGGGCGGCACCGTGGATGGCGTTGGACCCCATCCAGCTGCGCGCGGAGTGCGCCCGCTCGCCCTCCGTACGGAGGAGGACGCGCAGCGTGCCCTGGCAGCCGCCCTCGACCTCTCCGTTGGAGCCCTCCAGGAGGACGGCGAAGTCGGCCGTCAGCCATTCGGGGTGGGCTTCGGCGATGTGTCCGAGGCCGTTGAGGTGCGCGGCGACCTCTTCGTTGTCGTAGAAGACGAAGGTGAGGTCCCGGTTGGGCTCGGGCACGGTCGCGGCGATCCGCAGCTGGACGGCGACGCCGGACTTCATGTCGGAGGTCCCGCAGCCCCACAGCAGGCCGTCGGCGTCGAGCCGGGAGGGCACGTTGTCGGCGATCGGCACCGTGTCGATGTGACCGGCGAGCAGAACGCGCTCGCCGCGGCCCAGGTTCGTCCGCGCGACGATGTTGTTCCCGTGCCGGTCGACAGTCAGGTGCGGGAGGGGCCGCAGCGCCGTTTCGATGGCGTCGGCGAGGTCCTTCTCCGCCCCGCTGACCGAGGGGAAGTCGACGAGCCGGGCGGTGAGCGCGGGTCCGTCCAGGGTGAGGTCAAGGGTGCTTTCGGCCATGGCTACGACCCTAATGCCTCGCGTACGGTGGCCCCGTGCCCCGGACCGATTCCGCTGCCCGCCCCCGCACCGGCCGCAGCCGCCGCCTGCGCGTCTCGGCGGCCTTCGCCGTGCTCGTCGCCGTGGGCGGATATCTGACCGTTCAGTACCTGACGGGCGGCAAGGACTCCGACCAGTGCACCGTACGGTCGGCGGACGGTTCGTCCGGTGAGGGGCGTACGTACCGGCTGACCGCGGAGCAGGCCGCGAACGCCGCGACGATCTCGGCCGTCGGCACCACACGCGGGATGCCCGAGCGCGCGGTGACGATCGCGCTGGCGACGGCGCTCCAGGAGTCCGGACTGCGCAATATCGAGCACGGCGACCGGGACTCCCTCGGGCTGTTCCAGCAGCGTCCCTCGCAGGGCTGGGGCACCGGGAAGCAGATCCTGGACCCGGTGTACGCGGCCGGGAAGTTCTACGAGCACCTGGCCGAGGTCCCGGGCTACTCGCGGCTGCCGCTGACGGTGGCGGCCCAGCGCGTGCAGCGCAGCGGCTTCCCGCAGGCGTACGCGAAGCACGAGCCGGATGCCGCGCTGCTGGCGTCCGTACTGACCGGCCGGACGCCTGCCGCGCTGACGTGTTCGCCGCCGCGGGCCACGGCCGGGACGGGCGACGCCGCGAAGGCCCGGTCCGCGCTGGTCCGTTCCTTCGGCAAGGACGTACTGCCGGCCGGGGACACGGCCGGGAAGCGGTCCGCGACAGCGGGTGCGGCGGTCCAGGGTTCGCTCTCGGTGCCGGTGCGTTCGAGCGGTGCCACCGGGGAGGGTGGTGCGCCCCGGCGCGGCTGGGAGCTCGCGCACTGGGCGGTCGCGCAGTCCGAGGCGCTGGGCATCGACGAGGTCACGTACGCGGGCCGGACGTGGACCGCGGGATCGGGCTGGCGGACGGAAAGCGAGAAAACGGGCACCACAGAGGTCCGTATGCGCTTCGTGCATTAGTGCGGACGGTCCCCCGTAGAGGGGGTCCGGGCATTCCCCGCGCGACCTCCGCACAGCGGTTCGCACGCCCCCTTCGGGGGAGGTCAATTCCCTTACGGACAAAGGGGAGTGACGGTCCACCGGGCAGTCGCGGAATGCATTGTTTGCCCGGGTTCCTCCGTTGCGGATTATGTGACGCATTACCGACTCTTTACGTCGGTTCACCGCAACCTCCCCCGCCCCCACGACGGTTGTCATGGCGTCCGACCCACGGACAGACAGATTTCACCCCCCGTCGAAGGAGCATCATGTCCCTCCCCCTGACCCGTCGGATCGTCCGTACCGCGCTGCTGATCGCGGCGGGTGCGGCCCCCGTGGTCGGTGCGGCCGGCGCCGCAGGTGCCGCGGAGCTCCCGCAGGCTCCGGACCTCGGCGGTCTCACCACCGTCGACGACGCCGGTCTCGGCAAGGCGGTCGACGGCGCGTCCCAGCAGGGCGCCGAGGCCGGTGGCAAGGTCGTCGGGACCACGCTGCCGGTGGCGAGCAAGACCCTCGGCGAGACGGGCGCCAAGGCCGCCCCCGCCGCCGTCCGGACCGTCGGCAAGGCGACGACCGGCGACGCGACCGACGCGCTCGGTGGCATCACCAAGGGCGGTCTGCCCACCGACAGCCTCGGCGGCCTGCCCACCCAGGGCCTGCCGCTCGGCTGAGCCGTCGCACACCCGTAGAGACGCGCGAGGGCCTGAGGGGTGCGCACTCCTCAGGCCCTCGCGCATGCGTCCGCGGGGTCAGCCCAACCGACGCGCGTGAGTCCGCGGGGGTCAGCCCAGCCGCTTGACAGCCGCCGCGACCCGCTCGTCCGTGGCCGTGAACGCCACCCGCACGAAGCGGTCGCCCGCCGGTCCGTAGAAGTCCCCCGGCGCCACCAGGATGCCCAGCTCCGCCAGGTACGCCACGGTGTCCCAGCACGGCTCGTCGCGGGTCGCCCACAGGTAGAGGCTCGCCTCGCTGTGCTCGATCCGGAAGCCGTGGGCCTCCAGCGCCGTCCGCAGAGCGGCGCGCCGGGCCGCGTAGCGGGTGCGCTGCTCCGCCACGTGCGCGTCGTCGCCGAGCGCCGCGACGGCCGCCGCCTGGACCGGGGCCGGCGTCATCATCCCGCCGTGCTTACGGATCTGGAGCAGCTCGCCCAGGACCGCCGCGTCGCCCGCGATGAAGGCGGCCCGGTACCCGGCGAGGTTGGAGCGCTTGGAGAGCGAGTGGACGGCGACGACGCCCTCGTAAGTACCGCCGCAGACGTCCGGGTGGAGCACCGAGACCGGTTCGGCCTCCCAGCCCAGCTCCAGGTAGCACTCGTCGCTGAGGACCAGCACGTCGTGCTCGCGCGCCCAGGCGACGATCCGGGTCAGCTCTTCCTTGGCCAGTACCCGGCCGGTGGGGTTGGACGGCGAGTTGAGCCAGAGGAGCTTCAGCCCCGCCGGGTCCAGCTCGGTCGGGTCGTCGTAAGCGACGGGCTCGGCGCCGCAGAGCCGGGCGCCGACCTCGTACGTCGGGTAGGCGAGCCGCGGGTAGGCGACCTTGTCACCCGCGCCCAGGCCGAGCTGGGTCGGCAGCCAGGCCACCAGCTCCTTGGAGCCGACGACGGGCAGCACGTTCTCGTGCGCCACCGAGAGCGCGCCGAGCCGGCGCTCCACCCAGCCGGTGAGGGCGTCGCGCAGTGCGGCGGTCCCCCACACCGTCGGGTAGCCGGGGCTGTCCGCCGCGGCGACGAGCGCCTGCTGGATCAGCTCGGGCACCGGGTCGACGGGGGTGCCGACGGACAGGTCCACGATGCCGTCCGGGTGGTTCCCGGCCGTCGTCTTGTAGGGCGCGAGCCTGTCCCAGGGAAAGACCGGGAGGCGGGAGGAGACTGCTGCGGACACGGATCTCTGCTTTCTGGTACGGGTTTCGGCGCATGACACGCCGGAAGCGTGGAAACGCCTCGGTCCCGCACGGTGACGAACCGTACGGGACCGGGGTGACGCACGTGCCGGACGCTGCTACTGGTTCTGCGGCGGCAGCGCTGCGATGAACGCGTGGTCGCGCTCGATCAGACCCAGCTTGGAAGCACCACCCGGCGAACCGAGGTCGTCGAAGAACTCGACGTTCGCCTTGTAGTAGTCCTTCCACTCCTCCGGGGTGTCGTCCTCGTAGAAGATCGCCTCGACCGGGCAGACCGGCTCGCAGGCTCCACAGTCGACGCACTCGTCCGGGTGGATGTACAAGGACCGCTGGCCCTCGTAGATACAGTCGACGGGGCACTCTTCGATGCAGGCCTTGTCCTTTACGTCGACACAAGGCTGCGCGATGACGTAGGTCACGCTGTCGTTCCTCCTCGGTAGGGCGTTGGCTCTCGCGCGGGAGCGCGGCGTCGTCGATGCCCGCACCTAGTATCTCCGTTCCCGGGCACGATCCGAACAGGAGGGGCGGACAGAGCTGTGGAATTCACCATCGGCGGACGGCTGGAGATCCGGATCACACCGGCTGACGTGGGCAAACGGGTATCAGTCCGGCGCCTGCTCGATGATGGTCCGGACGGCCCGAAATTCTCTGACACGGTCGGTGTTCTCACATCATGGGACAGCGGTGTGGTGTCCGTCACACAGAAGAGCGGTGAATCCGTCCGCATCGTGGAATCGGCCCTGGTGGCGGGCAAGGTCGTACCGTCCGCGCCTGCCCGCCGGCGTGGCCCGGCGGCCTCTTTCGGCGAACTCGCCCAGGTGTGCGCTCGTGCCTGGCAGCCGGTGGAGAGCGAACCGCTGGGCGACTGGCTGCTGCGCGCCGCCGGTGGCTTCACCCGGCGCGCCAACTCCGTGCTGCCGCTCGGCGATCCGGGCGTGCCGCTCGACGCGGCGCTCGCCCGGGTTCGGCAGTGGTACGCGGACCGGCGGCTGACGCCCTACGTCCAGGCCGCGACCGGCGCCGATGGAACCCAGGAGGAGCTGTGCGCGGCGCTGGAGGAGAACGGGTGGCGGCGCGAGGTGACGGCGCAGCTGCGGATCGGGGCGCTCGCCCCGATCGGTGATCTGCCGGCCGAGGTCTCCCGGGTGCGGCTGAGCCGTACGGCGGACCCGGCGTGGCTCTCCCGCTACCAGCGCTTCGAGCAGGCGGGCCCGGAGGTGCGGGCGGTGCTGGGCAGCGGTCCTTCGGTGTGGTTCGCGACCGTGCCGGGCGATGACGGCGAGGACGCGCCCGCCGCGATCGGGCGGTGTGTGGTGGACGGGCGTTGGGCCGGCTTCATGGCCGTCGAGGTGTCTCCCGAGCACCGCCGCCGTGGACTGGCCACCACCGTGATGACGGCGCTGGCCAGGCAGGCGATGGACGAGGGCGCGTCGGCGTCCTGGCTCCAGGTGGAGGCGGACAACGAGGGTGCCCGAGCGCTGTACGACGGAATGGGCTTCTCGACCCATCACAGCTACCACCACTTCCGGCCGGCGTAGCGCGATGGCTTCCGAGAGGCACGACAAGGACGGGATCCGCCGCCGGTTCGCCGAGGAGGCCAGGTCCGAGCGGCCCGATCTGGCGCTGCTCTGCCTGCTGCTGGCCGCGGAGGCTGATCCCGCGCTGGACGCGAACGGGACGGACGCGGCGCAGATCGAGCTGGACCGGCTCGCGGGTCTGCTGCCGTACGGGCTGCGGGGCGGCCGCGCCTGGGCCTCCGCGCTGGCCGAACTGCTCGGTGGGCGCTACGGGTTCGAGGGCTCGTCGGCGGACTACCAGCGCCTGGAGTCGTCGCTGCTGCACGAGGTGCTGCGGCGCAGGCGCGGGCTGCCGATCCTGCTGTCGGTGGTGTGGATCGAGGTGGCGCGACGGGCGGGTGCCCCGGTGTACGGGGTGGCGCTGCCGGGCCATTTCGTGGTCGGTTTCGGCGATCCGGAGGAGCGGGTGCTGGCCGATCCGTTCGCCGGTGGCCGCCCGCTGACGGGCCAGGACGCGGAGCTGCTGGTGACGGGCGCGACCGGGGAGCCCCTGGAGCCGTCGATGCTGGTGCCCGCGCAGCCGCTGGAGACGGTGCAGCGGATCCTGAACAACATCCGGGCCTGGGCGGCGGCCCGCCCGGAGCGCACGGATGTGGCGCTGTGGGCGGTGGAGCTGGCCCTGCTCCTTCCCTCGCACCCGGCCCGGCTGCGGTACGAACGGGCCCAGCTGCTGGTCCGCGGCGGGGAGTTCCTGCGCGGGGCCGCGGAGATGGAGGAGTACGCGGACGTGGTCGCGGACGTCGAGCCGGAGGCCGCGGAGGTGGTCCGGCGCAGTGCGCGCGCCGCTCGGGCCCGGCTGAACTGACGGACCGCCGGGCCCGGCGGGACCTCCTCAGTCGCCGGGCTGGCCCGGACCGCGCAGCACCGTGTGCAGCAGGTACTCCTTCCGGTCGAGCGGGTTGTGGTCGGTGCGGGAGCGCCGCGGGGGTCCGCCGGTCACCGGCCGGTGGGAGGCGAACGCGGATTCCAGCACTCCTTCGCCCCGGGTCAGCGACGGGAGCCGCTGCTGCAGTTCATGCACCCTGGCGGCCGGGATCTCGCCCTCCAGCACGCAGAGCGCCCCGTCCACGGCCGGGGTGCCCGGCACGGCCGTCAGATGGGCGAGAACCGGCAGGAGCGGGCCGAGCGCGTCGGCGGGGAGTTCCAGCCGGAAGCGGTGCATCGGCTCGTACACCGTGGTGCCGGCCTGCTGGAGCGCGGCCATCAGGACCAGCGGGGTGAGGCTGCGGAAGTCCCCGGCCGTGCTCGACATGGACTTGTCGAAGACGGCGTGCGAGTGGCTCTGGCGCGGCCAGTAGCCGGAGTGCGTCATGGTGACGGTGCAGTCGGTCACCTGCCATCCGTACAGACCCTGTCCGAGCGTCTCGAAGACGGTCTCCTCGACCGCTCGCATCAGGGAGTACGGCATGGAGCCGAGCTCCACCCCCAGCCGGTACTGCACCCCGCTGCCGGCCGGGGCGGGGTCGACGCGCAGGCCGACCGTCGCCAGAAAGGGATTGTCGTCCTTGTCGATGATCTCGAACGCGGCACCGGTGCCGGACGGCCGTTCCAGACAGATGGTCGTCGTCTCCCGGAAGGTGACGTCGATTCCGAATTCCTCCGCGAGCGTCGCCTGGATGACTTCTTTCTGCACTTCGCCGTAGAGCGATACGGAGACCTCCTTCCGGATGTCGTCCTGGCGCAGATCGATCAGCGGGTCCTGTTCGGCGAGCTGAGCGAGGGCGAAATGGAGTTCCCCCCGGGACGAGGGCGGTGCCGGCACCACCACGGATTCCAGTGTCGGCGGGGCGAAATGGTGCTCCTGGGCCGCTTTCCGTACGACACCGACCGCGTCGCCGATCCGGATGTCGCCGAATCCCCGGAGCTTCGCGATGCGTCCCGGCCCGACCGATGCGGCGCGGGTGTCCGAACCGTCGGCGAAGACGCTGATGCCGGTCACCTTGCCCTCGCCGGTGGCGGCGGATCCGCGGCCGAACGGCAGCCGGTCGCGGGTGTGCACGGTCCCCGAGAACATCCGGACGTACGCGAGCTTCTCGCCGGCCGCGCCGCGTTCGACCTTGAAGACGGTGCCGGAGACCGGACCGTCCGCATCGCCCTGCGCCGAGGGCAGCAGCTTCTTGATGCCGTCGGTCAGCGCGGTGGTTCCGGTGCCCGTGACGGCCGAGCCGAAGTACACCGGGTGGACGAGCGCCCGCCCGGTCTGCGCAGTCAGCTCCTCCTGGAGCCGGCCGGGAGCGAGCGCCCCGCCGCCGTCGACGTACGCGGCCAGCAGTGCGTCGTCGTGCTCGGTGAGCAGGTCGGTCAGCCGTTCGGTGAGTCCCGGGTCGTCGGTGGCGTAGGCCGGGCAGTCCGCGTCACGCGTACCGAGACCGGTGACGGCCGGGCCCATCGCGACGGCGTGCGGCGTGAGCTTCTCCGCGATCTCCCTGAGCACCTGCGCGCAGCGGGCTCCGGCGCGGTCGGTCTTGTTGACGAAGACGAGCGTCGGGATGCGCAGCCGCTGGAGCGTCCGCATCAGGACGCGGGTCTGCGCCTGTACGCCCTCCACGGCCGAGACGACCAGCACGGCGCCGTCGAGCACGCTCAGCACCCGCTCCACCTCGGCGATGAAGTCCGGGTGGCCGGGGGTGTCGATGAGGTTGACGGTGACGTCGTCGACGGCGAACGAGACGACCGCGGACTTGATCGTGATGCCGCGGCGCCGTTCGAGCGCCAGGGAATCGGTCTGGGTGTTCCCGTCGTCCACGCGGCCGATTTCGTCGATGATTCCGGCGGTGTGGAGAAGCC
The DNA here is from genome assembly GCF_042672475.1 of Streptomyces sp. NPDC127177. Classification (NCBI taxonomy): domain Bacteria; kingdom Bacillati; phylum Actinomycetota; class Actinomycetes; order Kitasatosporales; family Streptomycetaceae; genus Streptomyces; species Streptomyces sp. NPDC127177. The sequence continues at coordinate 10,089 of NZ_JBHXUW010000066.1, read as the reverse complement.
GCTCGGTCAGGCTCGTCTTACCGGCGTCGACGTGCGCCAGAATGCCAAGGTTCAGCGTGTGCACAGAACTCCATGTTCTCAGTTTCGGTATGAATTCCCGTCTGAACGAACACGTGAGATCGGCGCATGGATGGCTCCTGGTCCTGTCGTCTGATGCGGCGAGTACAGCAGCCGGCCGGTATCCGGTGCAACGCATTTACCGGGCCCCGGGGCGGGCTCCGGGCCGGGCTCCGGGCCGGGCTCCGGCGCGGTGAATCCCCGTCAGCGGACGGCCCGGCCGGGGAAAGTCCAAACCTCTCCCCGGCGTGGCGTGCCGTCCAACGGGTGATTATCCGTTCTCCGCCACTCGATGAGCCCATGGCTTAGCTCCAATGCGGCGTTCTCCGATGGCGCGCCCCGGGGTTCCGACTGACGGTGGATCACGTAGCCACTGCGCCACTTCGAGTCGACGCTCCGTCACTCCTCGCAGTCGCGACGAAAGGAAATGTGTTCAGATGCGCTCTGCCCGCACACTGTTCGCTTCGGCCGCCGTCACGGCGGTCCTCACGATCACCGCTCCCTCCGCCTACGCCCTGACCGTCTCCGGTGACTGGGAGCACGACAGCGGCTCGTCCTCCAGCAGCGAGCACGGAAAGTCCGACGAGGGCGGCAAGTACAAGGACAAGGACAAGCCCAACGGTGGCGTCCACACCGGCGGCGGCGCCCTCGCCAAGACCGTGGCCGGGGACCACGGCAGCGACGAGCACGGCAAGTCGGACGACGAGGGCTGGAAGAAGGACAAGCCCCACGGTGGCGTGCACACCGGCGGCGGCGCGCTGTCGATGACGGTCGCCAAGGAGTGGCAGCCGGGCGACGAGGGCGGCAAGTACAAGGACGAGGACAAGCCCAGCGGCGGCGTCCACACCGGCGGCGGCGCCCTGTCGTCGACGGTCGCCAAGGAGTGGCAGCCCGGCGACGAGGGCGGCAAGTACAAGGACGAGGACAAGCCCAGCGGCGGCGTCCACACCGGCGGCGGCGCCCTGTCGTCGACCGTCGCCAAGGAGTGGCAGCCCGGCAGTGACGAGGGCGGCTCGTCGGCGAAGTCCGACGACGAGGGCTGGAAGAAGGACAAGCCCAGCGGCGGCGTGCACACCGGTGGCGGCGCGATGGCCATGACCGGCAGCGGTCTGGCGGCCGGTTCGCTGCTGCTGCTCGGCGGCGTCGGCGTCGGCGCGTACAAGCTGCGTCGCCGTCAGGCGACGGGCGGCGCGATGGCCTGACCCGACCGCACTGTCGGCCGGTAGCTCCACTGTCGCGGCCGTCGTCCCTCCGGACGGCGGCCGCGGCGCCTTCGTTTCCCCACAGCACCACCGCGTCCGTGCCCCTCACACCGCACCTCACCGCTTCCACGCCACCGCTGTCCCGCGCAGACGAAAGGCTCGTCCCCATGGCCGCCCCGCAGTCGCCCGGTTCCTCCTCCTCCCGGACTGCCTCCGACACCATCACGCTCGGCCGCGCCCTGCTCTGGCCCGCCGCAGCGGCCGGCCTCGGCATGCTCCTCATCTACAACTCCATCGGCGACCCGGCCGACGACAAGGCGCCCGCCCCGCCCGCGGCCGCCGCACCGGCCGTCCCGGCCCCGGCGTCCGCCTCGGCATCGGCATCGGCCGCCCCGAAGTCGGCGGACCCCGGGCCGTCCCTGTCCAGATCGGTGCCGAAGCGGCTGCGCATCCCGGCCATCGCGGTGGACGCGCCGTTCACCCCCTTGTCGATCGGCAGCTCGGGCCGGCTCGACGCCCCTCCCCCGAACGACAAGAACCTGGCCGGCTGGTTCAAGGACGGGGCGACGCCCGGCGAGCGCGGGGCCGCGATCGTGGCGGGCCACGTGGACACCACCACCGGGCCGGCGATCTTCCTCCAGCTTCGGTTCCTGCGGCCGGGCGCCACGGTCGACATCACGCGTACGGACGGCACGGTGGCCACGTTCAAGGTCGACACGGTGGAGACGTTCAGCAAGGCGAAGTTCCCCGACAAGCGGGTCTACGCCGATACGCCGGACGCCCAGTTGCGCCTGATCACCTGCGGCGGCAACTACGACAGGAAGGTCAAGGACTACGAGGACAACGTGGTCGTGTTCGCCCACCTCGACTCGTCCAGGAAGGCCTGACCCGAGGTCCTCACGCGGCCCGCGCCCGCACGGAAAAATCGCGCGCGGGCCGGCGGGGGCCGCTGCTAGCGTCCCTCGTATGAAGCGCGCTGCCATGACGACGACGCCGGAGAGTGTCCCGGCGCGCTGACTGCTGAACAGTCCGAAGCCCCGGGGCGAGTGCCCCGGGGCTTCTGCTTGCGGTGACTCGCCCCTCGTACGCGAGGAGACCGCCATGCACGACCACCGCAGGCTCGGCCGCGAGCTGGAGCTGTTCGACACCGACCCGCTGATCGGCGCGGGCCTTCCCTACTGGTTGCCGGACGGCGCGGCACTGCGGCACACCCTGGAGGAGTACATCCGCACCGCCGAGCGGCGGGCGGGCTACCGCCACGTGTACTCGCCGGTGCTCGGCAAACGGGAGCTGTACGAGATCTCGGGGCACTGGTCGCACTACGGCGACCACATGTTCCCGCCGATGGACCTGGGCGGCGAACAGGTCGTGCTGCGGCCGAGCCTCTGCCCGCACCACGCGGTGATCTACCGCTCCCGTTCGCACAGCTACCGCGAACTGCCGCTGCGGATGGCCGAGCTGGGCGGCATGTACCGCTCCGAGCTCTCCGGGGTGCTCGGCGGGCTGACCCGGGTACGGGCCATCCAGCTGAACGACGCGCACATCTTCTGCACCCTGGACCAGGTCGCCGAGGAGGTGCGGGCCGCACTCGGCATGATCCGCCGCGCGTACGAGGCACTCGGCATCCGCCCGGCCCGCTACCGGCTCTCCCTGCCGGGGGCCGGCGGGAAGTACGTCGCGGCGCCGGAGATGTGGCAGCGCTCGACCGCGCTGCTGACCGAGGTCCTCGACGCGTCCGGACTGCCGTACGAGGCGGCCGACGGCGAGGCCGCGTTCTACGGTCCGAAGATCGACGTCCAGGTCGCCGATCCGGCGGGCCGCGAGTCGACCCTGTCCACCGTCCAGGTCGACTTCCACCAGCCGGAGCGGTTCGATCTGCACTACATCGGCGCGGACGGGGCGAAGCACCGGCCGGTCATGGTGCACCGCAGCATCATCGGCAGTGTGGAGCGTGCCGTCGCCCACCTCGTCGAGCAGCACGGCGGCGCCTTTCCGGGCTGGCTCTCCCCCACCCAGGTCGTGCTCCTCCCGGTCTCGGACGCCGAACTGCCGAAAGCCGTGGAAATCGCCGGTCGTTGTGGCGCGCTCGGGCTGCGCGCCGAGGTCAGCGGCCGGGAGCGCGGCAGCCTGGGCGCCCGTGTCCGGGGGGCCCGCCTCGTCCCGTACCAGGCGGTCGTCGGTGCCGCGGAGGCCGCCGACGACCGGGTCGCCCTGCGGCTGCGCGACGGCCGCCGGATCGATCCGCTGCCGGCCGGGGAGGCGCTCGCCCGGATCGGCGCACTGGTCGGCTCCCACAGCACCGCGCTGTGGGACGACCCGCTCATGGGGTGACCGGCTCCGCCTCCGTACCGGCGCGGCGGCCGGAGTCGAGTGCCCCGGCCAGTGCGGAGGCGGTGACGAGCAGGACGAGGACGACGGTCATGGTGAGCCGGAGTCCGATGTGGTCGGCGAGGAACCCGAGTGCGGGCGGGCCGACGAGGAAGGCGAGATAGCCCGCGGTGGAGACCGCGCCGACCCGTGCCGCCACGTCGTGCGGGTGGTCGCCCGCCGCGGACACGGTGACGGGGAAACCGAGCGAGGCGCCCAGCCCCCACAGCACCGTGGCGGCGCCCGCCAGCACCGGGCTCGGCGAGACGATCACCACCGCCAGGCCGAGTGCGGCCGTGACGGCGCTCATCCGGACGACCCGGACCCGGCCGAACCGCTCCAGGAAGGGCCCGCCGGCGAAACGGCCGAGCGTCATCGAGGAGGCGAAGACCAGGAAGGTCAGCGAGCCGGAGGTGGCGCTCACCTCGTAACCGTCCACCATGAGCAGCGGCAGCCAGTCGTTCGCGGCGCCCTCCGCGAAGGCCATGGCCAGCACGATGACGCCGATCAGGACCAGCCGCCGGTCCCGCCACACCGTCAACTGGGCCCGCAGGCCACCCGGTCCGGGGGCGGCGTCCGCCGCGTCCTTGCCCGTGCCGTGCGGGATGGCGCGGACGGCCACGACCGCGGCGACGGCGACGAGCACCGCGATCGCCGACAGGTGCCCGCCGACCGGGAGGTCGACCGCGGTCAGCCCCATGCCCAGCAGCGCGCCGACGACCGTGCCGAGGCTGAAGCAGCCGTGCAGCACCGGCAGGACGGGCCGGCCGGTCACACCCTCGATGGCCGCCCCCTCGATGTTGAACGCGACCTCGGCGAGCCCCATCCCGCCGCCGAACAGGGCCAGTCCGCAGAAGACCCCGCCCGCCAGCGACAGACTCGTGCCCGCCGCGATGACCAGGAGTCCGGCGACGATCAGTGACGCACCCACGCTGATCGTCGCCCGGCCCCCGTAACGGCGTACGAGCGGACCGGAGGCGGTGACGCCCGCCATCGAGCCTATGGAGAGCCCGAACAGGATGAGGCCCATCGAGCCGGTGGAGACGTCGAGGCCGTCCCGGACGGCCGGGGTGCGGGCCACCCAGGAGGCCACCCCGGCACCGGCGGCCAGCATGAAGAGGAACAGTGCGGTGCGCCAGCGGCGTGTAGCGGCATCCATGGCAGCGGGGCCTCAGCAGACGGTTCGAGGAACGTGAACGACAGGAGCGTACGATCGTACGCCTTGAGTGTACGATCGTACGCATGACGGAGTACTTCGCGGGAGACCCCCGTACCAACCATGAGCGGATGCTGGCCGGAGACCTCTACGTCTCCGACGACCCGGACATCGCGAAGGCCCAGCAGCGAGCCGTGCGTCTCGCCGCGCGATACCTCGCGGCGTACACGGAGGACGCCGAAGCGGCGCAGCCCGTCGTCGCCGAACTCCTCGGCGGTGTCGGCGCGGGCGCGCACATCCGGCCGCCGCTGTACGTCGACTACGGCACGTACATCACGGTCGGCGAGGACACGTTCATCAACTACAACCTCACCGCCCTCGACGTGGCCCCCATCACCATCGGGCGCGACTGCCAGATCGGGCCGAACGTACAGTTGCTCACCCCCACCCACCCCGTCGAGCCGCAGCCGCGCCGGGACAAGCTGGAGGCGGCCAAGCCGATCACGATCGGGGACAATGTCTGGCTCGGCGGCGGAGCGATCGTGCTGGCCGGGGTGACCATCGGGGACAACAGCGTCATCGGCGCCGGAGCCGTCGTGACGAAGGACGTCCCCGCCAATGTGGTCGCCGTGGGCAATCCGGCCCGGGTGATCCGTTCGATCTAGCAGAGGGAAGCACCGTGGCGACCGGAAGGAACGACCCCGAGCGGCGGGAGCGCATCATCACCGCCGCGCTCGACCTGATCGCGGAGGAGGGGGTCGCCGGGACGTCGCACCGAAAGGTCGCCGCCAGGGCCGGGGTGCCGCTCGGCTCGATGACGTATCACTTCGGTGGCATGGACGAGCTGCTGCGGGAGGCGTTCTTCCGCTTCTCCAGCAGCATCGTCGCCGTCTTCGAGGAACGCCTCGGTGCCGCGAGGACGCCCGATGAGGCCCGGACGGCGGTCGCCGACCTCGTGCATCACCTGTCGAGCGGGAACCAGCGCGAACTCGTCCTCACACACGAGCTCTACACCCTCGCGGCGAGGAAACCCGCCTACCGCGAACTGACCCGGGAGTGGATGCGAAGGAGCCGCCGCGCGCTGGAGTGGCACTTCGACCCGGCGACGGCCCGACAGCTCGACGCGCTGATCGAGGGGCTCTCCATCCACCGCGCCCTCGAGATCGAACCGCATGAGCGGGAGCTGACCGTCGAGGCGATCGCCCGCATCACCAAGGGCCCGAGCGGGAGTTCCTGAGCCGCTCCCCCCGAGACCCCTGGCCGGCACCCCACCTGACGGGGGCGCCGGCCAGGTCATTCCGGCACCCTGCCCGCGAGACAGGCCCACGGCCACCGCTCCCCCTCGCCCAGCATTCGCGCGGTGGTCACGAACCCCGCGCGGCCCAGCACCGCGTCCACCCGGTCGGGCGAGTGGAGATGGATGTCGTACGACACCCCGTCGTCGCGCCTGCGCCCCGCGTACGGCTCGTCCTCGCCCGCGTGGAATCCGAGCAGGAGCCGGCCGCCCGGGGAGAGCACCCGGTGGAACTCCTCGAAGAGGAGCGGGAGCAGGGACGGGGGCGTATGGAGGATCGACCACCAGGCGATGACACCGCCGAGTTCACCGTCCGGGAGATCGAGCGCGGCCATCGCTCCCACCTCGAACCGGAGGCCGGGGTGTTCCCGGCGGGCGACGTCCACCATCCCCGGCGACAGGTCGACACCGAACGCCCGGACGCCGAGGCCTTCGAGATGCGCGGTCACATGCCCCGGCCCGCAGCCGAGATCGGCGACCGGCAGCCCGCCGTCGGCGCACACCTCCTCGACGAAACCCGCGATCATCGCGCGCCCCCACACGTCCCGCGCGAAGGCGCCCCGCACGCGCTCGGCATAATCCTCGGCCACGGTGTCGTAGTAGGCCCGGGTCGCCGTCAGCATGGGAAGGTCCGTCACACCGCCCGAGGCTAAGGGCTGTCCTGCCGGGCCCCTCGGTCGCCCCGTGCGGATCGGGGGATCCCGACCACGATGAACATCAACTCCTAAAGTCAACAGCGCCCGGAACTGAGCGCAGAACGGGTCAATTGCCTTTCCACTGCCGTTAATTGTTGCGCTCAGGCCAATCGGTTGAGGCTCCTGTTGCACACCTCTTGACGTTTCCCGGGTGACGGCGGAACCATCAACTTCCGTCGGAGAGCGCTCTCAGAGCGCTCTCCGAGAAGCTCGTCGTGTCACCCGTACCACGACTCAGGAGACGTACGTCTATGCATGCTCCCCCCACGGATTCGTCCACCGCACCCCCCACCCGGCCCCACCGTCGGCGCCGTACCCGGACGTTCGGGTTCGCCGCGTTCGCCGTCTCGCTCCTCATGGCCGTCCCCGTGGCGCAGAACGCCTTCGGCGCGGACGCCCAGGCCATCGAGGGCGGCGGCGATCTCGGGCCGAACGTCCTGGTCTTCGACCCCTCGACCCCGGACATCCAGGCCAAGGTCGACGATGTCTTCAAGAAGCAGGAGTCGGCGCAGTTCGGTGACGGCCGCTACGCGCTGATGTTCAAGCCGGGCACGTACGACAACATCAACGCGCAGATCGGTTTCTACACCTCGATCGCGGGCCTCGGGCTGAACCCGGACGACACCACGTTCAACGGTGATGTGACCGTGGACGCGGGCTGGTTCGACGGGAACGCCACCCAGAACTTCTGGCGCTCGGCGGAGAACCTGGCGCTCAACCCGGTCAGCGGCACCGACCGCTGGGCCGTCTCGCAGGCCGCCCCGTTCCGCCGGATGCACGTCAAGGGCGGACTCAACCTCGCCCCCGACGGTTACGGCTGGGCGAGTGGCGGTTACATCGCCGACAGCAAGATCGACGGGGAGGTCGGGCCGTACTCGCAGCAGCAGTGGTACACGCGTGACAGCTCGGTCGGCGGCTGGGGCAACGGCGTCTGGAACATGACGTTCTCCGGTGTCGAGGGCGCGCCCGCCCAGAGCTTCCCGGAGCCGCCCTACACCACGCTGGAGAACACCCCGGTCTCCCGCGAGAAGCCGTTCCTGTACCTGGACGGCGACGACTACAAGGTCTTCGTCCCCGCGAAGCGCACCAACGCGCGGGGCACCTCGTGGGGCAACGGCACGCCTAAGGGCGAGTCGATCCCGCTGGACCAGTTCTACGTGGTGAAGCCCGGCGCGACCGCCGAGACGATCAACGCGGCCGTGGACCAGGGTCTGCACCTGCTGTTCACGCCCGGTGTCTACCACGTGGACCAGACGATCAACATCGACCGCGCCAACACGGTGGCGCTCGGTCTGGGCCTGGCCACGATCATCCCGGACAACGGGGTCACGGCCATCAAGGTCGGTGACGTGGACGGCGTGAAGCTCGCCGGACTCCTCGTCGACGCCGGTACCAGCAACTCGGACTCGCTGATCGAGGTCGGCCCCGAGGGCGCCTCCGCGAGCCACGCGGACAACCCGACGTCGCTGCAGGACGTGTTCGTGCGCGTCGGCGGTGCGGGAGCCGGCAAGGCGACCACCGGCATGGTGATCAACAGCAACGACACGATCATCGACCACACCTGGCTGTGGCGCGCCGACCACGGCGAGGGCATCGGCTGGGACACCAACCGGGCCGACTACGGACTCCAGGTCAACGGTGACAACGTCCTGGCGACCGGACTCTTCGTCGAGCACTTCAACAAGTACGACGTGCGCTGGTCCGGCGAGAACGGCAAGACGATCTTCTTCCAGAACGAGAAGGCGTACGACGCCCCCAACCAGGACGCCGTCCAGAACGGTGACACCAAGGGCTTCGCCGCCTACAAGGTCGACGACTCCGTCACCACCCACGAAGGGTGGGGGCTCGGCAGCTACTGCTACTTCAACGTCGACCCGACGATCCGCCAGGACCACGGCTTCGAGGCCCCGGTCAAGCCCGGAGTGAAGTTCCACGACCTGATCGTCGTCTCGCTCGGCGGCCAGGGGCAGTACGAACACGTCATCAACGACACGGGCTCGCCCACGTCGGGGACGGACACCGTCCCGTCGCAGGTGGTCTCCTTCCCGTAAGGGGAAACCGCGTCACCGAGGGCCGGGCCGCCGACAGGCGGTCCGGCCCTTCGTGTCGCCGGACCCGCGAACTTGGCGTGCGCTTTACACAGCGCCCGCAACCGCGTCGCTCAACTCGATGTCTCTATAAATGTTGAATCCTTGAAGTAGTGACGCGAGTGGAGCAGGACATGCGGCGGGGCAAGGGCGTTATAGGGATCGCGTTCCTGGTGAGTGCGGTACTGGCGGGGACCAGCGCGTGCGGTGGCAAGTCGTCTTCCGGCGGTACCCAGGACAGCGCGAAGGGCGGCGCCTCGTCCAGCGCGTCCGCGAGCGCGCACCCGTCGCCCACGCACCCCACGGGCCCGCCGATGCTGCTGGACTCGATCGCGCCGCAGGACAAGGCGACGGTCGGCGTCGCCATGCCGATCTCCGTGGTCTTCACCGACCCGGTGGCCACCTCGGCCCACAAGAACATCGAGAAGCACCTCAAGGTGTCCGCATCGGTCCCCACCACCGGCGCCTGGCACTGGATGGGCGACAAGCGGGTCGACTGGCGTCCGGAGAACTACTGGAAGTCCGGGACCAAGGTGCGGCTCGACGCCGATCTGAAGTACGTCGCCAACGGCCACGGCCGCTACGGCACCCACCCCTACACGCACGCCTTCACCATCGGTGACGACGTGCGGGCCGACGCCTCGGTCACCGGTCACACCATGAAGGTCACCCGCAACGGTGCGGCGGTGCGGACGCTCTCCATCAACGCGGGCAGCGCCCAGTACCCGACCTGGAACGGCACGATGGCGGTGATCGACAAGCAGGAGAAGGTCCACATGACTTCCTGCAGCGTCGGCATCAGCTGCAACAAGGGCGATGCGAACTACTACGACCTGACCCTGCCCTGGGACATCCACCTCACCCAGTCGGGCACCTACGTCCACTACTCCACCGGCGACACCAATCCGGGCAGCGGCAGCGCCCTCGGCTCGCACGGCTGCGTGCACCTCTCGCTGGCCGACGCGAAGTGGTTCTACGGCCAGGTGAAGCAGGGCGACCCCGTCACGGTCACCGGCTCCCCGCGCGCCAAGGCACCGGCCGACAACGGCTACGCCTCGTTCAACCTGTCGTGGTCGCAGTGGCTGGCCGGGAGCGCGGGCGGCGAGCAGACGACGGCCTCCCTCTAGGAACAACCGACAACGCGGACGCCCGGCGGGCGCCCACCGCGAAGACGGCGTCCGTCACCGGGTTGTCGATGCTCTGGACGTTGCGTCCGCGCGAGGTCCAACCC
>NZ_JBHXUW010000065.1:0-43257 GCF_042672475.1 Streptomyces sp. NPDC127177 | reverse complement strand
CGCGTACCCCGGGGGCTCTTTCCCCGTTCCGGGGCCCTTCGCGTTGCACGGGCTGCCTCCCCGGGTCACAGAGTGGTTGAGACCACTTGTCGGCGACTTCGTCTAGACCTACCCTCCTGCAAGTTGTGCAGAACGAAACGAGCGTTGCGCATGCTGCAACGCCTACCGGTAGGGGTCCCGGATGAAGCTTTCTGCCCGAATTGCCGCCCCGGTTGCGGCGCTTGTGCTGGCGGGTCTCACCGCCACCGCCTGCGCGCCGCAGACCTCCGACACCGGAGCCAAGGGGGACGAGAAGACCGGCACGCTCCGCGTCTGGCTGTTCCAGGAGGTGGGCAACAAGCCCAAGGAGAAGGTCGTCGACGCCGCGGTCGCGGACTTCGCGAAGGCCCACAAGGGCGCGAAGGCCGAGATCGAGTACATACCCGTCGAGACCCGCGCCCAGCGCGTCAAGGCCGCCTTCAACGACCCCAAGAGCGCCCCCGACCTGATCGAGTACGGCAACACGGACACCGCCGGCTATGTGAAGGACGGCGGACTGGCCGACATCAGCGCCGAGTTCGGCGACTGGCCGGACGCCAAGGACACCGACCCGACCGCCAAGCAGTCCGTGACGGTGGACGGCAAGGTCTACGGGGCACCGCTCTTCGTCGGGGTCAGGGCGTTGTACTACCGCACCGACGTCTTCGAGGACCTGGGGATCGAGGCCCCCAGGTCCCAGGCGGAACTGATCTCCACCGCGAAGGAGATCCACAAGAAGAAGCCCGGCCTGTACGGGCTCGCGGTGGGTGGCGCGTACACCTACGGCGCGATGCCGTTCATCTGGGCCAACGGCGGTGAACTGGCCGGCGGGAGCGGAGCCGGCTACAAGGCGGCCATCAACAGCCCGAAGGCCCGCAAGGGCATCGCCGCCTACACCTCGCTCTTCGGCGCCACCAACTGCCCGGCCGCCAAGTGCGCCGCCATGGGCGGCAACGCGACCGTCACCGCCTTCGCCTCAGGCAAGGCCGCCATGGCCATCGGCGGCGACTTCAGCCACGCGGCCGTCGAGGCCGGCACGGTGAAGGGCAAGTACGCGGTGGTGCCGCTGCCGGGAGTGGCCGAGGGATCCGTCGCCCCGGCGTTCGCGGGCGGCAACAACATCGGCGTACTGAAGAGCAGCAAGCACCGCACCCTGGCCGTCGACCTGATGAAGTCGCTGACCGGCAAGGAGGCCCAGGCGAAGATGTTCGACGCGATGGGCTTCCTGCCGACGTACACGGACGTGCTGGCGGCCGCCGCGAAGAAGGAGCCCTTCGTCGAACCGTTCGTCAAGACGCTCGGCGCGGGCGCCAAGTTCGTCCCGGCCTCGCCGGCCTGGGGCCAGATCGACTCCTCGCTGATCCTGCCGACGATGTTCCAGGAGATCGTCAGCGGCCGTAAGGACGTGGCGAAGGCCTCGGACGACGCCGCGAAGAAGATGGACGCCGCGTTCGCCGACGCGGGCTGACGATGACGGCTGACAGCACGGCGTACAAGGCGCCCCCCACGCCCGGAGCGGGCGGTCCTTCCCCCCGCCCGCTCCGTCGCCGCCGCGCGGCATCGCCCGCCCGGCGGCCCGGCTGGACCCCCTGGCTCTACCTCCTGCCCGCGCTCGTCCTCCTCGGCGGACTGCTGGTCTACCCGATCTACCAGCTTGGCCTGATCTCCTTCCTGGAGTACACCCAGGCCCAGGTGAGCGGTGGTGAACCGGCCACCTTCCAGGGCTTCGGCAACTACGCGACGCTCTTCCACGACAGCCAGTTCTGGCAGGTGCTGCTGTCCACCGTGGTCTTCGCGGCGCTCTGCGTGCTGGCCACCCTGGTGACCGGCTGCGCGCTCGCCGTCCTGCTGACCCGGGTGCGGGCCGTCCCGCGGCTCGCCCTGATGATGGCGGCGCTCGGCGCCTGGGCGACGCCCGCGATCACCGGTTCCACCGTCTGGGTCTTCCTCTTCGACGCCGATTTCGGACCGGTCAACCGGGTACTGGGGCTCGGCGACTTCTCCTGGACGTACGGGCGCTACAGCGCCTTCGCGCTGGTGCTCCTGGAAGTCCTGTGGTGCTCGTTCCCGTTCGTGATGGTCACCGTGTACGCGGGCATCCGGGCCATTCCCACCGAGGTGCTGGAGGCGGCGGCCCTCGACGGCGCCTCGCAGTGGCGGATCTGGCGGTCGGTCACCGCGCCGATGCTGCGGCCGATCCTGGTCGTCGTCACCATCCAGTCGATCATCTGGGACTTCAAGGTCTTCACCCAGATCTACGTCATGACCAACGGCGGCGGCATCGCCGGGCAGAACCTGGTGCTCAACGTGTACGCGTACCAGAAGGCGTTCGCGTCCTCGCAGTACAGCCTCGGCTCCGCGATCGGCGTCGTGATGCTGGTGATCCTGCTTGCGGTCACGCTGGTCTATCTGCGCCTGGTGAGGCGCCAGGGGGAGGAACTGTGAGCCTGCCGTCCCTGTTGCGCGTCCGCCGGCCCGGCCGGCTCGCCGCCGAGGCGGCGGCCCTGCTGATCGCCGCCGCCGTGGCCTTCCCGCTGTACTGGATGGTGCTCTCGGCCTTCAAACCGGCCGGTGAGATCCAGTCCACGCATCCCAGGCCATGGACGCTGTCGCCGTCCCTGGACTCCTTCCGCCGGGTCTTCGAACAGCACGACTTCGGGCGCTACTTCCTCAACAGCCTGCTCGTCGCCGGCACGGTCGTCGTCGTCTCCGCGCTGGTCGCCTTCCTGGCGGCGACGGCGGTGACCCGGTTCCGCTTCCGCTTCCGCACCACACTGCTGATCATGTTCCTGGTGGCGCAGATGGTGCCGGTCGAGGCGCTGACGATCCCGCTGTTCTTCCTGATGCGGGACTTCGGCCAGCTGAACACCCTCGGCTCGCTGATCCTGCCGCACCTGGCCTTCTCGCTGCCGTTCGCCATCTGGATGCTGCGCGGCTTCGTCAAGGCCGTCCCGGACGCCCTGGAGGAGGCGGCGTACATCGACGGGGCGAGCCGCACCCGCTTCCTGTGGCAGATCCTCTTCCCCCTGGTCTTCCCCGGGCTGGTGGCGACGAGCGTCTTCTCCTTCATCACGACCTGGAACGACTTCCTCTTCGCGAAGTCGTTCATCATCAGCGACATCTCCCAGTCGACGCTCCCGATGGCGCTTCTGGTCTTCTTCAAACCCGACGAGAACGACTGGGGCGGGATCATGGCGGCCTCGACGGTGATGACCGTTCCCGTGCTGGTGTTCTTCGTACTCGTACAGCGACGCCTGGTCTCGGGACTGGGCGGAGCGGTTAAGGACTGACGTGGTCAATCTGATCCCGGCGCCCCTGCGCGCCGAATACCCCACCGGTGCGGCCGGCTTCGTTCTGGATCAGGACACCGTGGTCGACGCCCCGGCCGGCACCGAGGCGATCGCGTGTCTGCTGCGGGCCGGCGTGGGTGCCGCGACCGGTCTCCCGCTCGCACCGGGAGGGGACGGTTCCGGGCACGTGATCCGGCTGCGGCTCGACCCAGGGGCCGTGGACGGGCTGGGGTCCGAGGGCTACCTGCTGGCCGTGGACGCCGACGCGGTCACCCTGCGGGCCGCGGCCCCGGCCGGGCTGCACTGGGGCATCCAGACGCTGCGCCAGTTGCTCGGCCCGGACGCCCACCGGAGCGCGCCGGTCGACCCCGACCGGATCTGGACCGTGCCGAGCTGCACCATCGAGGACCGTCCCCGGTTCGGCTGGCGCGGCCTGATGCTCGACGTGGCACGGCACTTCATGCCCAAGACCGACGTCCTGCGCCAGCTCGACCTCCTCGCCGCCCACAAGCTGAACGTCTTCCACTTCCACCTCACCGACGACCAGGGCTGGCGCGTCGAGATCAAGCGCTACCCGCGCCTGACCGAGGTGGGCTCCTGGCGGTCGCGCACCAAGTACGGCCACCGGGCCTCCGAGCTGTGGGACGAGACCCCGCACGGCGGTTACTACACCCAGGACGACATCCGCGAGATCGTGGCGTACGCGGCCGCCCGGCACATCCGGGTCGTCCCCGAGATCGACATCCCGGGCCACTCGCAGGCCGCCATCAGCGCCTATCCGGAGCTGGGCAACGCCGACGTCGTCGACACCACGGCCCTGTCCGTCTGGGACAGCTGGGGCGTCACCCCCAACGTCCTGGCCCCCACCGACCGTGTCCTGCGCTTCTACGAAGGCGTCTTCGAGGAGCTCCTCGGCCTCTTCCCGGCCGCCACCTCGCCGTTCGTCCACATCGGCGGCGACGAGTGCCCCAAGGACCAGTGGAAGCAGTCGCCGACGGCCCAGGCCCGCATCAGGGAACTCGGCCTCGCCGACGAGGACGAGCTGCAGTCCTGGTTCATCCGCCACTTCGACGGCTGGCTCACCGCACGCGGCCGCCGGCTGATCGGCTGGGACGAGATCCTTGAGGGCGGGCTCGCCGAGGGCGCCGCCGTCTCCTCGTGGCGCGGCTACGCGGGCGGCATCGCGGCCGCCGAGGCCGGGCACGACGTCGTGATGTGCCCGGAGCAGCAGGTCTACCTGGACCACCGTCAGGACGGCGGCCCCGACGAGCCGATGCCGATCGGCTACGTCCGCAGCCTGGAGGACGTCTACCGCTTCGAACCCGTGCCGCCTGGCCTGACCGAGGAGGCCGCCGGGCACGTCCTCGGCACCCAGGCCAACGTCTGGACCGAGGTGATGCAGAACCGGGCCCGCGTCGACTACCAGGTCTTCCCGCGCCTCGCGGCCTTCGCCGAGGTCGCCTGGTCCGCCCTGCCCGCCTCCGCTGACCGGGACTTCGCCGGGTTCGAACAGCGAATGGCCACGCACTACGCCCGGCTGGACGCGCTCGGCGTCGACTACCGGCCGCCGGGCGGCCCGTTGCCGTGGCAGCGGCGCCCCGGCATCCTCGGACGGCCGATCGAGGGGGCACCCCCGCACGTGTGAACCCGCGCTCCGTACGGCTTCCGCCGCCGTGGTCCACGCGACCGCGGCGGCGGAAGCCGTTCCCCGCATCCGGCCCTCCCGCCGAACGTGATAAGTCGTACAACCTCGCTGAATAGTGGCAATTCGCACTCCGCGCCGAAGAGGTGCGAATCGGGATCATCCCCCTGGTCGGGGACGGATACTCCCTTCGCGGACCCTCGCGTCGGGCCGGTCCGAAGATGTGCCAGAGTTGCCACGTCCAGGCTTTGAGCACGTACCGTACGGCGAAACAGGCGGGACAGCCGGGACACCGGGAAGGGGCAGCTGGGTTGACCACGCAAGCACCGCAGGCGACGCAGTCCGTCACGCTGCCTGCCTCGCTGGACGAGGCCGTGGCGGCACTCGGCGCCATGCCTGCCGCCGTCCCCGTGGCAGGCGGCACGGACCTGATGTCGGCCGTCAACAAGGGGCTGCTGCGCCCCTCCGGACTGGTCGGCCTCGGCCGGATCAGCGAACTCCGCGGCTGGCACTACCAGGACGGCCACGCCCTGCTGGGCGCCGGACTCACACACGCCCGCATGGGGCGCCCGGACTTCGCCGCCCTCATCCCCGCCCTGGCCGCCTCCGCGCGCGCCGCGGGCCCGCCGCAGATCCGCAACGCCGGCACGCTCGGCGGCAACATCGCCACCGCCGCCCCGACCGGTGACGCACTCCCGGTGCTCGCCGCGCTGGAGGCCGAGCTCGTCATAGCGGGCCCCGGTGGCGCCCGCCGCGAGATCCCGGTATCGCACCTGCTGGCCGGCCGGGAGATGCTGGAGCCCGCCGAGCTGATCGGCTTCGTCCGGGTACCGCTGCTGCACGCCCCGCAGGTCTTCCTCAAGGCGACCGGGCGCACCGGCCCCGGCCGGGCCACCGCCTCCGTCGCGATCGTCCTCGACCCGGCCAGGCGCGGAGTGCGCTGCGCGGTCGGTGCCATCGCGCCGATGCCGCTGCGGCCGCTGGAGGCCGAACGCTGGATCGCCTCGCTGATCGACTGGGACGGTGAACGGGGCCTGGCGCCCGACGCGCTGGCGGCCTTCGGTGAGTACGTCGCCGCGGCCTGCATCCCGGACGAGCCGCCGCCCGCCGACGGGGGAGAGGCACCACCGCTGCCCCCCGCCGTACTGCACCTGAGGCGCACCGTCGCCGCACTGGCCCGACGCGCGCTGGGGAGGGCACTGTCGTGACCAACGAGGACCACGCCGAACAGCACGGGGGCTGGGAGCCCACCCCGCAGAGCGGCGAGTACGACGCGGAGGCGACGGCCTTCGTCCACCTGCCGCCGGAGGACCTGGCGAACATCCCGCTGGCCGCTCCCGGCCAGGGCTACGTACCGCCGATGATCGTTCCGCTGACCCCCGCCGCCGGGCTCGACCCGGCGGCCACCGGCAGCTGGGTCGTCCAGACACCGGGCGGGCAGTCCCCGCAGAACACGGAGACGGACCGGTCGACGCCCGATGCGGTGCACTGGCCGGACCCGAACCAGCAGCAGACGCCGTACGGGACGCCCTACGGCTACCCGCAGGCCCCACAGCACCCGCAGCACCCGCAACCGGGCGAGCAGCAGTACCCGCAGCAGGGCGAGCAGCAGTATCCGGACCAGTACCGCGAGAACCCGGCCGCCACCGGTCAGTGGAACTTCGCCGAGTCCGCCGAGGCGGCCGAGCCCGCCGGGCACACCGGCCAGTGGCAGATCCCCGTCGCCGACGGCGATCTCCCGGAGGAGTCCGGCGAGTTCTCGGCCTCCGCGCTGGCCGCCGGCTGGTACGCGGACCGGCCCGCGCCGGCCACCCTGCCCGGCGGCGCGCCCGCGCCCTGGGCGACACAGCAGCCCGAGCAGCAGCCGGAGCCCGAACCCGTGGCCGGTGGCACCCCGCCGCTGGGCACCGACCTCGGCGGCGCCCCGGACGAGCCGGTCGGCACCGTCGACGAGACTCCGGCCGACCGGTCCGAGGACCGTCCGGACCACGACGCCGTCGCACCGGCCCCGCCGCCCGGACCTTCCGCGGAGGAGCCCGACGCCGCGCCCGACGGCCCGCCGGAGCCGGCTGCCGAGGACGCGCCGCCGCTCGGCACCGAGCAGCCCGCGGCCACCGGACCGGACGCCGAAGCCGCCGCTGACGAGCCGCTCACGGGACCGGACGCAACGGACGCCGACGGCACGGACATCGATGCCACCGGCACCGATGCCACGGACACCGATGGCCCGGGACCCGACGGCCCCGAGGCCACCGGAGCCGTGCCCGCCCCCGCGCTCGACCTGCCCAGTGAGCACCCCTCCGCCTCGTACCTGCTGCACGTCAACGGCGCCGACCGCCCCGTCACCGACGCCTGGATCGGTGAGTCGCTGCTCTACGTGCTGCGTGAGCGCCTCGGCCTCGCCGGTGCCAAGGACGGCTGCTCGCAGGGCGAGTGCGGGGCCTGCAACGTCCAGGTGGACGGCCGTCTCGTCGCCTCCTGCCTGGTCCCCGCGGCCACCGCAGCCGGCAGCGAGGTCCGTACCGTCGAAGGCCTGGCCGTCGACGGTGAGCCGTCCGACGTCCAGCGGGCGCTGGCCGACTGCGGCGCGGTCCAGTGCGGTTTCTGCATCCCCGGAATGGCCATGACCGTCCACGACCTGCTGGAGGGCAACCACGCCCCCAGCGAGCTGGAGACCCGTCAGGCACTCTGCGGCAACCTCTGCCGCTGTTCCGGCTACCGCGGTGTCCTCGACGCGGTGAACGAGGTCATCGCGGGCCGCGAGGCCGCTTCCGACGCGGCGACGGCGGCCGCACCGGAATCCGCGGAACAGGGCGAGGCCCGCATCCCGCACCAAGCGGCCCCGGGCGCCGGTAGTGTGCAGGCCCATCTGCAGGACGGAGGCACGGCGTGAGCAACGACGCAGCCACCGCGGCCGGCGCGACCCACACGGCGATCAGCATCCCTTCGCTGGACGGACCCGAGGGGCCCGGGGGCGAGCAGCCGCAGCTCGGCCTGGGCGCCTCGCTGCCGCCGGCCGACGCGCGCGCCAAGACCGAGGGCACCTTTCCGTACGCCGCCGACCTGTGGGCCGAGGGCCTGCTCTGGGCGGCCGTGCTCCGCTCCCCGCACCCTCATGCCCGCATCCTGTCGATCGACACCTCGGCCGCGGTCGAGATGCCGGGCGTCCGCGCGGTCGTCACCCACGAGGACGTGCCCGGCGAGGGCGCCTACGGACGCCGTGTCGTCGACCGCCCCGTCTTCGCCTCCGACCTGGTCCGCCACCACGGCGAGCCGATCGCCGCGGTCGCCGCCGACCACCCCGACACGGCCCGGCTGGCCGCCGCCGCCATCACCGTCGAGTACGAGCTGCTGGAACCGGTCACCGACCCGGAGAAGGCCTTCGCCGCCGAACCGCTGCACCCCGACGGCAATCTGATCCGCCACATCCCGCTGCGCTACGGCGACCCGGAGATCGTGGGCGAGGTCGTCGTCGAGGGGCTGTACCGCATCGGCCGCCAGGACCCGGCGCCGATCGGCGCGGAGGCCGGGCTCGCCGTGCCCAGGCCCGACGGCGGCGTCGAGATCTACACCGCCTCCACCGACCCGCACACCGACCGCGATCTGGCCGCCGCGTGCTTCGGCCTCGAACCCGACCGGGTGAAGGTCGTCGTCACCGGTGTGCCCGGCGCGACCGGCGACCGCGAGGACCCCGGATTCCAGCTTCCGCTGGGCCTGCTCGCGCTGCGGACCGGCTGCCCGGTCAAACTGGCGGCCACCCGCGAGGAGTCCTTCCTCGGCCACGCGCACCGCCACCCGACCCTGCTCCGTTACCGCCACCACGCGGACGCCGAGGGCCGTCTGGTGAAGGTCGAGGCCCAGATCCTCCTCGACGCCGGCGCGTACGCCGACTCCTCGTCCGAATCCCTGGCAGCCGCCGTCGCGTTCGCCTGTGGCCCCTACGTCGTCCCGCACGCCTTCATCGAGGGCTGGGCCGTCCGTACGAACAACCCGCCGTCCGGCCACGTCCGGGGCGAGGGCGCGATGCAGGTCTGCGCCGCGTACGAGGGCCAGATGGACAAGCTGGCCGCCAGGCTCTCCATCGACCCGGCCGAGCTGCGGCTGCGCAACTCGCTCTCCACCGGCGACATCCTGCCCACCGGCCAGACGGTGACCTGCCCCGCCCCGGTCGCCGAACTCCTGCGTTCGGTACGGGACTTCCGACTGCCCTCGCTGCCCAAGGACTCCCCGGAGGACGACTGGCTGCTGCCGGGCGGCCCCGAGGGCGCGGGCGAACCCGGCGCGGTGCGGCGCGGGGTCGGATACGCCCTGGGCATGGTCCACATGCTCGGTGCCGAGGGCGCCGACGAGGTCTCCACGGCCACGGTCCGGGTCCACGACGGTGTCGCCACCGTCATCTGCGCCGCGGTCGAGACCGGCCAGGGCTTCTCGACCCTGGCCCGCCAGGTCGTCCAGGAGACCCTGGGCATCGAGGAGGTCCACGTGGCCTCCGTCGACACCGACCAGCCCCCGGCGGGACCGGCCACGCACGGCCGCCACACCTGGGTCTCCGCCGGCGCGGTCGAACGCGCCGCGAAGATGGTGCGCACCCAGCTCCTCCAGCCGCTGGCCCACAAGTTCGGCATGTCCACCGAACTGCTCCAGATCGCCGACGGCAAGATCACCTCGTACGACGGGGTGCTGTCCACGACCGTCACCGAGGCGATGGACGGCAAGGAACTCTGGGCCACCGCCCAGTGCCGCCCGCACCCCACCGAACCGCTGGACGAGTCCGGCCAGGGCGACGCCTTCGTCGGCCTCGCCTTCTGCGCGATCCGCGCGGTGGTGGACGTCGACATCGAGCTCGGCTCGGTCCGTGTCGTGGAGATGGCCGTCGCGCAGGACGTCGGCCGGGTCCTCAACCCGTCCCAGCTGGCCACCCGTATCGAGGCGGGCGTCACCCAGGGCATCGGCACCGCACTGACGGAGAACCTGCGCACCGCGCGCGGTCTGATCCGCCACCCCGACCTAACGGGTTACGCGCTGCCGACCTCCCTTGACGCGCCGGACATTCGCATTGTCAAACTCGTCGAGGAACGTGACGTGGTGGCACCCTTCGGCGCCAAGCCGGCGTCCGCGATCCCGGTGGTGACCTCCCCGGCTGCGGTGGCCGCCGCGGTCCGCTCGGCCACCGGCCGCCCGATCAACCGCCTCCCGATCAGGCCGCAGGCAGCCGTCGCGACACCCAAGTCCTGACCGCCCGACGGACGTTGTTCGCCGGATTGCATGCGCAATCCGGCGCCGGACAGGGTCGGCGCTGCTGCCTAAGGTGATCTCCGGAGCTCTTCACGGGGAGGTTGCTGTGACGCCGATCCATCCTGCGCCGGGAACGGAGACGGGACCGGCCGGGTCGGACACCTGCGGCGAACTGGTCGCAGGGCTGTCGTCGTTCACCGGATTCCGCGACCGCATCGACGAACTCCTGCGCGGCCTCAAATCATCCCCGGCGGCTCCCGGAAGGCTCGGCGCCGACCCCATGGGACGCGAGCGGCTCGGCGGCGGCCGGGGCAGCTGGGCGGAGGCGGACGCGCTGCACGGCGCGTACCGCGTCGTCATCGAGGAGCTGGAGCGGCTGTCCACGCTGCTCTCCGACTCCATCGAGGGCCTCGGCACCGCCGTCCTCGCCTCCCGCCGGGGCTACGAGAGCGTCGACGCGGACATCCGCGACCGCGCACTCGCCGTCGGCGGCCACGGTGACGTGCACCCGCCCGGGAAGCCGGCACCGCTGTGACCACGGACTTCGACCGCATGACGCACGAGGAGATGCTGCGCTGGCTCGACGAGGCCGCCGACGGCGAGGTCCGCAGCGCGGCGGACCGCCTGGTGGGCGCGGTGAAGGAGATCCGCCGGATCGCGGAGGACCTGAGGGTGCGCCCCCAGCGGTTGGAGTGGAGGGGCGAGGGAGCCGAAGCCTTCCGTGCCTGGAGCGCGGACCTGGCCAACGCGACACTGCGCCTGGGGGACTACGGCGAGGGCGCCGCGAAGTGGCTCACGGAGGCGTCGGACGCCATCGCGTCGGCCCAGACGTCGATCCCCCGCCCCGGCACCCTCCCGCGCCACGACGCGGCCCTGGCGACCTGGAACGACCCGACCGCACCGGCAGCCGCTCGGGACTCCGCGCACGCCCTGCTCGCGTCGGCGGCGGAGGACCGTCGGGAGGCGGCGGCCCAGATGCGGAGGCTGGCCCAGACGTACGAGCTCTCGGCCTCGCAGCTCACGGCCCTGGAGAAGCCGGTGTTTCCGCCGTTGCCCGACGAGGCCGTGCCGCAGGAGCGCGGGACGCGTGGGAAGGGCGAGCGCCGGTACGTGGACGCGGCGGGCGCGGGCGCGGGCCTTCCGGCGGCGGACCCTCCCGGCCCGGCGGCCCCTCATACAGCGGAGCCGCGTACAGCGGTGCCTCATGCGGCGGTACCCCGTACGGAGGGTGCCGGTGCTCTCCCGGCCGGGGACCGGGGGACGCCGCTGCCGGGCACCGATCCGCCCGCACCACAGGTGGCCATGGGCATCGACGGCGTCGCCTCCCTCCCCACGCCCCCGCCGGACTCCCCGACGGCACTGGCGAGTTCACCGGCAGCGAGCAGACCGGGGGCGGCTCCGCCGTCCCCGCCGCCTCCCTTGTCTCCCTCGTCTCCGCTGTCTCTCCTGCCTCCGGTCGGACCGGCAGGGCACGCTTCCGCCGGAGCGCGTACGCACGTACCCGTCGTGCAGGCAGCCGCACCGGCCCGCTCCGGCGCAGCCCTGCCGGGGGAGCGCGGGATCAGCGGAGGCCGTGCCGTGGCCCATGCCCCGGACCGCACGGCGGGGGCGCTGCCACGCGGGACGGTGGTCGGCGCAGAGGGGCCGGACCGCAGCCCCGTGGGGCCGGTGGCGGGAGCCGCGAGCCTCGGCGGGCCCCAGCAGCCGGGACGCACCGCGGCGGGCCCCGTCACTCCGGGTGGCTCGGGCCTGGTGCGACGGGGCGGTGCGGGCGGCGGCGCCCCGGCCGGTGCGCCGCGGTCCGGCGGGCGGCGCGACCGCCTCGCCGAGGACGAGGAGACCTGGCGGCGGCCCAGCAGGCGCCTCGTCCCCCCGGTCGTCGGCTGAGCGCCGACGCCACAGCGAGAAACCGCCCGCCCCTGCGAATGAGGGACGGGCGGTTCCGTATGGAGGCCGTGACCGGAATCGAACCGGTGTAACTCGAGTTGCAGTCGAGCCCCTAAGCCTCTCGGGCACACGGCCGTGCGTTGTTCCGGTTCCGACCGTATGCCCCGGCGCCCGCGACGCCAAGGGCGCGGGCGGCCCCGCAACGGGACTGCCATACGGCGTTCATGATCGGTGGGTCGGTCCTACGACCAAGGGACGACGACGGGAGCGACTCGCGACAGGGTCCACAGTGAATTTTGCCCCTTACCCTAAAGCTCATGACCGTCCTGGAACCCCGTGACGCCGAGGTCTCGGCCCGCATGGAAGCCCCTGAGAGTGCCCGCGAGACCACCGTCACCGCGGCACTGGAAGGAGTGCTCGGGCGGACCTACCGGGCGCTCAGTATCGGCATCGTCTCCGTCGTCTTCCTGATCGCCTTCGAGGCGACCGCCGTAGGGACCGCGATGCCGGTCGCCGCCCGTGAGCTGCACGGCATCCCGCTGTACGCGTTCGCGTTCTCGGCGTACTTCACCACCAGCCTCTTCGCCATGGTGCTGTCCGGGCAGTGGGCCGACCGCCGCGGGCCGCTGGCGCCGCTCGCCGCCGGGATCAGCGCCTTCGGACTGGGGCTGCTGCTGTCCGGGACCGCGGGCACCATGTGGATGTTCATCGCGGGGCGCGCCGTGCAGGGGCTCGGCGGCGGGCTGGTGATCGTCGCGCTGTACGTGGTGGTCAGCCGGGCCTATCCGGAGCCGCTGCGGCCGGCGATCATGGCCGGGTTCGCCGCGAGCTGGGTGATCCCGTCCGTCGTCGGGCCACTGGCCTCCGGGAGCGTGACCGAGCACCTGGGCTGGCGCTGGGTCTTCATCGGCATCCCGGTCCTGGTGGTCTTCCCGCTGGCGCTCGCGCTGCCCGCGATCCGGCGGATGGCGGCCGGACCCGCGGACCCGGCGGCGCCCGTCGAGCGGTTCGACCGCCGGCGCGTCGTGCTCGCGCTGGGCGTCTCGCTGGGTGCGGGACTGCTCCAGTACGCCGGGCAGGAGCGGAACTGGTTCTCGCTGCTGCCGCTTGCCGCCGGGATCGCCCTGCTCGTCCCCGCGGTCCGCGGTCTGCTGCCCCCCGGCACCGGGCGGGCGGCGCGCGGGCTGCCCGCGGTGGTGCTGCTGCGCGGGGTGGCGGCCGGGTCGTTCATCGCCGCCGAGTCCTTCGTACCGCTGATGCTGGTCACCCAGCGCGGGCTGTCCCCGACGATGGCAGGGCTCTCGCTCGCGGCCGGCGGAGGCACCTGGGCGCTGGGTTCGTTCGTACAGTCCCGGCCGCGCCTGGAGCCGTACCGCGAGCGGCTGATGGTGGGCGGGATGGTGCTGGTCGCCGCGGCGATCGCCGCCGCGCCCGCCGTGCTGATCGACGGGGTGCCGGTCTGGACGGTGGCCGTGGCCTGGGCCGTCGGCTGCTACGGGATGGGCACGGTGATCGCGTCGACCAGCGTGCTGCTGCTGAAGCTGTCGGCTCCGGAGGAGGCGGGGGCGAACTCGGCGGCCCTGCAGATCTCCGACGGCCTCTCCAACGCCCTGCTGCTGGCCGCGGGCGGCGCGGCGTTCGGCGCGCTCGGCGGGGGAGCGGTGGGCGCGGTGCACGACGCCGCGGAGGCGGGGGCAGCCGGCTCGCACCCGGGGGCGTTCGCGGTGGTCTTCCTGCCGATGGCCGGGGTCGCGGTGCTGGGGGCCTGGGTGGCCACACGGGTGTGGGAGAAGGGAGTGGTACCGAATCGGCCGCCCACCGGCCCTCCCCTGCCAGGTCCGGGCGAAGCGGCGTACCCGGACATCGATGCGGTGGAACGCCTGGTCACCGGGGTCGCCGCGGGCGAAAGGGGCGCGGCCGAGGTGATCTCGCGGGGGCTGGGCGAACCGCTCGCCGACGACATGTGAGAGCCGTCGCAATTCCCTGCGGGGCGGCGTAGTCCGAGGCGGATCGCGCCCCGCCCACCGGTAGGGTGGCCCGGTTGTCGTATCGCGTGCGAGCCCGTCCCGGCCCGTGCGGACAGCACCACACGTACCCGAGAGACCCGAACCGGAGACCGTGACTACTACCGCCTCCCACCACCTCTCACCCGCCTTTCCCGGCCGCGCCCCCTGGGGTACGGCCGGGAAGCTGCGAGCCTGGCAGCAGAGCGCCCTCGAGAGGTACGTCCAGGAGCAGCCGCGCGACTTCCTCGCGGTCGCGACCCCCGGCGCCGGGAAGACCACCTTCGCGCTGACCCTCGCCTCATGGCTGCTGCACCATCACGTCGTGCAGCAGATCACCGTCGTCGCGCCCACCGAGCACCTCAAGAAGCAGTGGGCGGAGGCTGCGGCCCGGATAGGGATCAAGCTCGACCCCGACTACAGCGCCGGCCCCGTGAGCAAGGATTACCACGGGGTCGCGGTCACGTACGCGGGTGTCGGCGTCCGCCCGATGCTGCACCGCAACCGGTGCGAGCAGCGCAAGACCCTGGTGATCCTCGACGAGATCCACCACGCGGGTGACTCGAAGTCCTGGGGCGAGGCGTGCCAGGAGGCGTTCGACCCGGCGACCCGCCGACTCGCCCTCACCGGTACGCCGTTCCGCTCCGACACCAACCCGATCCCCTTCGTCGCGTACGAGGAGGGCAACGACGGGATCAGGCGGTCATCGGCCGACTACACCTACGGATACGGCAACGCGCTCGCCGACGGCGTCGTCCGCCCGGTCATCTTCCTCAGCTACAGCGGCAACATGCGCTGGCGCACCAAGGCCGGTGACGAGATCGCCGCCCGGCTCGGTGAGCCGATGACCAAGGACGCCATCGGGCAGGCCTGGCGCACCGCGCTCGCGCCGACCGGTGAGTGGATCCCCAACGTGCTCAGCGCCGCGGACAAGCGGCTGACCGAGGTCCGCAAGGGCATTCCGGACGCCGGCGGTCTGGTCATCGCGACCGATCAGGAGTCCGCGCGCGAGTACGCCAAGATCCTCAAGAAGGTCACCGGCGAGAAGGCCACCGTCGTGCTCTCCGACGAGAAGGCCGCGTCGAAGAAGATCGATCAGTTCACCGACGACGGATCGCGCTGGATGGTCGCCGTCCGCATGGTGTCCGAGGGCGTGGACGTACCGCGCCTCGCGGTCGGTGTGTACGCCACCACCATCTCGACGCCCCTCTTCTTCGCGCAGGCCGTCGGCCGCTTCGTGCGTTCCCGAAGGCGCGGCGAGACCGCCTCCGTCTTCGTGCCGACGATCCCGATGCTCCTCGACTTCGCCAACGAGATGGAGGTCGAACGGGACCACGTCCTCGACAAGCCTAAGAAGGGCAGCGAAGAGGAGAACCCGTTCTCCGAGGAGGACAAGCTCCTCGCCGACGCCGAGAAGCTGGAGGACGAGGAGACCGAGGAGCAGCTGCCCTTCGAGGCGCTGGAGTCCGACGCGGTCTTCGACCGGGTGCTGTACGACGGTGCCGAATTCGGCATGCAGGCGCACCCGGGCAGCGAGGAGGAGCAGGACTACCTCGGAATCCCCGGACTGCTCGAACCCGACCAGGTGCAGCTGCTGCTCCAGAAGCGGCAGACCCGGCAGATCGCGCACAGCCGCCAGAAGCCGGCCTCCGAGGCCGATCTGCTGGAGAAGCCTGCCGGTGACCGGCCGGTGGTCACGCACAAGCAGCTGCTGGGGCTGCGCAAGCAGCTGAACACCATGGTGTCGGCCTACACGCACCAGAGCGGCAAACCGCACGGCGTGATCCACACCGAGCTGCGGCGGGTCTGCGGCGGGCCGCCGAGCGCGGAGGCCACGGCCGGGCAGATCGAGCAGCGGATCAAGAAGGTCCAGGAGTGGGCCACCCGTATGTCGTGAGCCCGCGCGGGCACACGGGCACACCGGCCCGGGGCGCAGGACGGTCGTCCTCGCCCCGGGCCGGTGTCATGGTGCCGGCCCGGGGCGGACCTGCCATGAGCGATCAGGGCCTGCGAGGTGCTGGTGAACGGAAAATCTGTGCGGCAATTGTTCACAGTGAGTTAACGCTGGTTCACCTCCGGTGTACGGAGCGTCGCGAGGGAGTCGGCCGACATGGACGCGCGTAGATGCGCCCGGTCCGGCCGACGCCTCGCTGACCGGCACTTATGCTCTTCCGGCACAACCGCTTTTCCGCGGGCGCCCGGATTCTGGACGAGGTCTTCCGCTGAGCGGACTGGCTCGCTACTGTCCCAAAAATGTGAACGCCCCGTGGCAATGCCGCCGCGGAGCGCAGCCGGTGCCTTGGCCAGGCCGGCGGCCTCTCCGTGCGTCGCCGCTGGGACCGGCGGCGCACAATCCGTGGGACCAGCCGCTGCCGCTCACCAAAGAGGAGAGGGCGTCGTGACCGCGGAGACCTCCCAGACGCTCGACCGAGGACTGCGTGTCCTCAAGCTGCTTGCCGACACCGACCACGGACTGACGGTCACCGAGTTGTCCAACAAACTCGGCGTCAACCGGACAGTGGTCTACCGTCTGCTCGCCACGCTGGAACAACACACCCTGATCCGGCGCGACTTGGGCGGACGGGCCAGGGTGGGCCTGGGTGTGCTGCGCCTGGGCCGCCAGGTGCATCCGCTCGTCAGGGAAGCCGCGCTGCCCGCGCTGCGGTCCCTGGCCGAGGACATAGGCGCCACGGCGCACCTCACGCTCGTCGACGGCACGGACGCGCTCGCGGTCGCGGTCGTCGAACCGACCTGGACGGACTACCACGTGGCGTACCGGGCGGGCTTTCGCCACCCGCTCGACCGGGGTGCGGCGGGCCGGGCGATCCTCGCCGCACGGCAGAAGCCGGTGGGCGAGACCGCGTTCACCCTCACCCATGGCGAGCTGGAGGCGGGGGCGAGCGGGGCGGCGGCCGCGCTGATGGGGGTTACGGGGGTCGAGGGCAGCGTCGGCGTGGTGATGCTGGCGGACGCGGTCCCGGAGCGGGTGGGGCCCCGCGTGGTGGACGCGGCCCGCGAGGTCGCCGACGCGCTTCGCTGAGGGCGACCCGGTTCGGATCGCCCGGGCGGGCCGATGCGGTGGGAGCCGGGCCGGTTAGATTGGGCGGGTGTTCACACGTCGCTCGCGCCCCCGCACCCTCGCCCTCTGTGCCCTCCCCGTCGTCGCCCTCGTCGGGGTGGCGGCCTTCGCGCCGCTGCCTTTCACGCTGGCGCAGCCCGGTACGACGGCGAACGTGCTCGGGGACGACCACGGCACCCCCGTGATCAGCATCAAGGACACCCCCACCCGGCCCACCAAGGGCCAGCTGCGGATGACGACGATCGTGGCGACGGGCCCCACCGCCGATGTCGGGGTCGGTGATGTGATCGACAGCTGGTTCCGTACGGACCGGGCGGTCATGCCGCGCGACTCCGTCTACCCGACGGGCGGCTCCGAGAAGGAGATCGAGAAGCACAACCTCGACGACATGGTGAAGTCGCAGGACTCCGCGGTGGACGCCGCCCTGAACTACCTCGGCCGGAAGCCCGGGTCCGTGGACGTGACCCTGCACCTCGCCGACGTCGGCGGCCCCAGCGCAGGCCTGTTCTTCGCGCTCGGCATCGTCGACAAGCTGGACGGCGACGGCTCCGGCGGCGACCTCACCGGCGGCCGCAACGTCGCCGGCACCGGCACCATCGAGGCGGACGGCAAGGTCGGCGCGGTCGGCGGCGTCTCCCTCAAGACGCAGGCGGCCCGGCGTGACGGGGCGAGCGTCTTCCTCGTACCGAAGGCCGAGTGCAAGGAGGCGCACGCCGAGCTTCCGGACGGGCTCCGGCTGATCCCGGTCACGACCCTGAAGGGCGCGGTCTCCTCGCTGCGGGCACTCGACCACGGGGGCAAGGTCCCGAGCTGCTGACCGGAGGCCCGGCAGGGTCCGCGGGCCCGCCCGGCGCACCGGCCGGCTTCGAGGCCGGATCGACGGCCGGTCCCGGGACCGGCTCGTCGTCCATCGTCCGCCAGGCCGGGAAGACCAGAGGGCTCAGCGTCGCGAGCAGGTACACCCCGCCCATCGCCAGGAGTGCCCGCGACGCGCCCGCGCTCTCCACCAGCAGGCCCGCGGCCAGTCCGCCCACCGGCATGGCCAGCTCGCATCCGGCGGTGATCGCCCCGGACACCCGGCTGCGCAGCTCGTCGGGGATGCTCCGGTAGATCACCGTCGTCAGGATCGGGTTCAGGACGCCGCCCGCGACCCCGCTCAGCACCATGGTGACGGCGAGTGGCAGGGTCGTCCCGGTCAGCGCGGCGACGAGGAACCTAGGCGCCCCGCACAGCACCACGCACACGCTGAACACGGCCCGTCGCGAGTAGCGGTGCCCCACCGCCCCGTACAGCAGGGCCCCGGTCAGGCCGCCCGCCCCGAACAGCGCGGTGAGCAACCCGAGATCACGCGCCCCGCCCAGTTCGGCCGAGGTGTGCACCGGCAGCAGGACGGCGTTCCAGCCCTGGTCGGTGCCGTTCATGAACAGGACCATCACCACGACTCCCAGCAGCAGCCGGTTGCCGAGCAAGTAGGCGTATCCCTCCCGCAGTTCACGCCGGTAGCCGCGCAGCGAGACCGGTGTCACGGCCTTGACGGGCTCCGCCGCGCGCACTCCCCGTATCCCCGCCGCGATCAGCGCGGCCGATGTGAGGAAGGTCGCCGCGTCCAGCAGCAGTACGGTCTCCGCGCCGACCAGTGCGATCAGTACGCCGGCCAGCGCCGCCCCGACCATCCGTGCCCCGCGCGAGACCGCGTCGAAGAGGCTGGCGGCGCGGGCCAGTGTGGTGCCGGCGCGTGCGGCGAGGTCCGGCACCAGCACGTAGCGCGCGGTGTTGCCGGGAGTGTGGACGAGCCCGTTGACGCCCATCAGCGCGCAGAGCATCCAGAAGGGGAGCGCGTCGGCGTAGTGCAGCAGCGGGACGGCGGCGACGGCGAGCCCGCACACCGTGTCGGAGAGGACGGAGACCCGGCGCCGGCCGATCCGGTCGATGAGGGGCCCGCCGATCAGCGCGGAGACGACGATCGGCAGCGTCGCGCAGAAGGCGACGACCCCGGCCCGGCCGGCGCTGCCCGTGGTCTCCAGGACGAACCACGGAACGCCGATCAGGGTGAGTGAAGTACCGGCGGTCGATATGGAGTTGGCGGCCAGTACGGCGGTCAGCGGTACCCGGTCCCGTATCTGTCTCCCCCCGTCCACCGGCTAGGCCGTTCGAGGTGCGCGGGACGGCGTCGCGGGCCTTTCGGGGATCAGGCGCAGGCCCAGTTCGACCATGGTCCAGCCCACCCTGGTCCGCAGGCCCTGCGGCGGGGTGCTCTGGTGGCGGAGGCTGAAGTCGGCTGCCTGGCGCTGCAGTTCGGCGGAGCGGATGCGGTGCAGCTGAAGGTGCGTCTCGGGATGCATGGCGTGGGTTCCCTTCAGTCGGTGGGGCGGGGGAAGACGTGCAGATGGGTGCGGACCAGGGCGGAGCCCTCGGTGCCCTCCGGGACCCGGTCCTGGTAGCTCTCGACGAGGTCGTGGATCTTCTCCGCCAGTTCCAGGGAGAGTTCGGGCGTGAGGCGCATCTTGAAGTCGCTGAGGTCGGAAGAGCGCAGCCACTCCTGGGGCCATTCGTGCATGGTGCCGAGCCAGGTGTTCACCTCCTGGGCGTGCGCGGTGGCGATCTCGTGCATGACGACCCCCATGGCGCCGCGGATCTCCGGGTCCGGGTGGTGGAGGAAGTCCGCGCTGTGGTCGAAACCCGTGCCCATGTGGACGGCCTTCCACCACCGCTCGCGGCCCTTGCCGCGCTCCGGGTCGTCTTCCACGAAGCCGTACGTGGCCAGTTGCCGCAGGTGGTAGCTGGTGGCGCCGCTGGACTCGCCGAGCCGGTCGGCGAGCCCGGACGCGGTGGCCGGGCCGAACTCCCGGAGGGTGCTCAGCAGCCGCATCCGCAGGGGGTGGGCCAGCCCGCGCAGGGTGCGGGCGTTCACCATGTGGATGTTGGGGGTGGATGCTGCCGGGGTGCCGTCCGGGCCTGCGTCGTTCTCCGTCATGCTTCGACGATAGAGTTACAAAGGAGTCTTTGCAACAGGTCCTTTGCATCGACTTCTTTGGAAGTTGTCACTGGGGCATCGAGGGCATCGAGGGCATCGAGGGCCCCCGCCCGCCCCTCAGCCCTCCTTGATGAAGCCCTCCTGGACCAGCCAGTCCTTCGCCACCTCGTGCGGGTCCTCCCCGTCGACGTCGACCTTGGCGTTCAGCACCTGCGCGACCTCCGTGGTCAGCCGCGCGCTGAGCGGGTCCAGCAGTGCGGCGATCACCGGGTACTTGTCGAAGGTCGCGGTGTGGATGACCGGCGCCGCGTTGTAGTTCGGGAAGAAGTGCTTGTTGTCCCGCAGCACGTCGAGGTTCATCGCCTTGATCCGGCCGTCGGTGGTGAACACCTCGCCCAGCAGGCAGGAGTCGGACTTGGACACCTGGGTGTAGACGATCCCGGCGTCCATCTTCTTGATGTTGGCGGCCGGGAGCGACATCCCGTACGCCTTCTCCATGCCCGGCAGCCCGTCGTTGCGGGAGGCGAACTCGTTCTCCACGCAGACGGTCACCGCCGAGGGGCTCTTCTTCGCCAGCGCGGCGACGTCGGAGAGCGTCTTCAGGTGGTACTTCGCGTTGTTCTTCTTGCTGATGGCGAGCGCGTAGGTGTTGTTGAGGGTGGACTGCGGCAGCCACACCACCCCGTTCCTCCGGTCCGCGTCGCGCACCGCCTTCCACTGCTTCAGCGGGTCCACGATCGGCTTCGAGTGGCCCAGGTAGGTGATCCAGGCCGTGCCCGTGTACTCGTACATCGCGTCGGCGTCACCCTGGCGGATCGCCTCGCGCGCGCTGATCGACCCGGGCAGGTTCGTGCGGTCCAGCACCTCGGCCCCGGCGGCCTTGAAGATGAGGCCGATCATCTGGCCCAGGATGATGTTCTCGCTGAAGTTCTTCGATGTGACGGTCAGCGAGGCGCCGTCCAGCGGCTCGCCCTTCCCCACGGACCCCGGCCGCACCGCGTCGACCATCGGTGACCCGCTCTTCAGCCCGCATCCGGAGAGCACCAGCGCCAGCGCCGCCGCCCCCGCGAGACCGGCCCGCACCCCGCGCCCGGTACGCCTGCTCATCGGGCGCGTCACCCCACATCCAGTCCGGCGCATCAGCCCGTCTCCCGTCCGGCGCATCACCCCGCCTCCAGTCCGCGCGGCGTCAGCGCCACCTCGACCAGCGAGGCCAGCCAGTCCACCAGCAGCGCCAGTACCACCGTCAGTACTGAACCGAGCACCAGCACCGGCATGCGCTGGGTCTGGATGCCCGAGGTGATCAGGTCCCCCAGCCCGCCGCCGCCCCCGAACGTGGCCAGGGTCGCCGTCCCCACGTTGAGCACCAGCGCGGTCCGTACGCCGGCCAGGATCAGCGGCACCGCGAGGGGAAGTTCGACCTTGGTGAGCGTTCCCATCGCCGACATCCCGATGCCGCGCGACGCCTCCACCAGAGTCGGCTCGATCGCCTTGAGACCGGCGACCGTATTGGAGAGCACCGGCAGCACCGCGTAGATGACCATGCCCGTGATCGCCGTCGACGGGCCGATGCCCAGCCAGATCACCAGCAGGGCCAGCAGACCGATCGCCGGGGTCGCCTGTCCGATGTTGGCGATCGCCGTGACCACCGGGGCGCCCTTGCGCAGCCCCCGCCGGGTCAGCGCGATGCCCAGCGGGATGGCGATGATCAGCACCCAGAAGGTCGAGATGGCCGTCAGCCTGACGTGCTGCCACCACCGCACCTGCACGGTGTCGCCCGCGATCGAGTTCTCCGCGATCGGGTCGAGGCTGATGTTGTTGATCCACACGTAGGTGACGATCAGGACCACCGCGAGCACCGCCGGCACCAGCACCAGCTTGCGCCAGGTGATCCGGCGCGGCGGCCGGGCCTGCGGCGGCGGCGGTTCCTCCTCCTCGTCACGGAAGACATGGCCCTTGACGTCGTGCTCGCCCGGCGGGCGGTCACGGTCGGACGCGGGGACCCTTCCGGTGGGGCCGGAGCCGGACGATGAGTGGGGAGTCATGCGTCCGCACCGCCCTCCAGCTCCTTGCCGGTCTGGTTGCTCCGCAGCTCCTCCAGTTCGTGCTGGTGCTCGATGGCGGTGAGCCGGTCGGCCTCCAGGAGTTCGTGCACCGAGTTCATCAGGGTGTGCATGTCGACGACGCCGATGAACTCGCCGCGCCGCCCGGTCACCGCGACCCGTCCGCCGCTGTCCGTCAGCACCGCCTCCAGCGCGTCGTGCAGCGTCGCGTCCCTGGTCACCGTGTCGTGCACCAGCTGCCCGGCCCGCGCCAGCGAACCGCGGGCCCGCATCAGGTCACCGCGCCGCAGCCACTTGTACGGACGGTTCCTGCGGTCCAGCATCAGCAGCTCGTTGTGCGATCCGCTGCGCAGCTTGTTGAAGATCGACTGGAGCGGGTCGTCGACCGTCACCGTCGGGAAGTCGGCGATCTCCACATCCCGCACCCGGGTGAGGTTGAGCCGCTTCAGCGCCGCACCCGCCCCGACGAAACCGGAGACGAAGTCGTCCGTCGGATTGGTGAGGATGGCCTCGGGGGTGTCGAACTGCGCGATGTGCGAGTGCTCGCGCAGCACGGCGATCCGGTCGCCGAGCTTGATCGCCTCGTCGAAGTCGTGGGTGACGAAGACGATCGTCTTGTGCAGTTCGTGCTGGAGCCGGATCAGCTCGTCCTGGAGGTGGTCACGGGTGATCGGGTCGACCGCGCCGAACGGCTCGTCCATCAGCAGCACCGGCGGATCGGCGGCCAGCGCCCGTGCCACGCCCACCCGTTGCTGCTGACCGCCGGAGAGACCGCGCGGATAGCGGCCGTGGAACTCGCGCGGGTCGAGCCCGACCAGATCGAGCATCTCCTCGACCCGGTCCTTCACCTTCGACTTCGACCAGCCGACCATCTTCGGAACCAGGGCGATGTTCTCCGCCACCGTCATGTGCGGGAAGAGCCCGGACGACTGGATCGCGTAACCGATCTTCCGGCGCAGCTTCACCGGATCGATGTCCGTGACGTCCTCGTCGTCGATCCTGATCCGGCCGGAGGACGGCTCGATCAGCCGGTTGATCATCTTCAGGGTGGTTGACTTCCCGCAGCCGGACGGGCCGACGAAGATCACGGTCTCGCCGGCCTTGATGTCCATCGAGACGTTGTCCACCGCCGGGCTGGGGTTACCCGGGTAGAGCTTGGTCAGGTTCTCCAGCTGGATGGTGGCGCCCGAGGTGGCGTTCTCCTGCGGTGCCGGGCCGGTCTCGGCGACGGTCTCAGACACGGATCCCCCTCGGGATGGTGAGCCGCCCCAGCAGCACGTACGCGGCGTCGAAGAGCAGGGCGAGGATGACGATGCCGAGCGTGCCCGCGAGCACCTGGTTGATCGCGTTGGCGCTGCCCAGCGAGGCGATACCGCGGAAGATCTCGTTGCCCAGACCGGGCCCGGACGCGTACGCCGCGATGGCGGCGATGCCCATCAGCATCTGGGTGGCGACCCGGATGCCGGTGAGGATCGGCGGCCAGGCGAGCGGTAGTTCCACCTTGAGGAGCCGGGCGATCCGCGACATCCCGATGCCCTTCGCCGCGTCCACCAGCGCCGGATCGACGCCGCGCAGACCGACGATGGCGTTACGGACGATCGGCAGCAGCCCGTACAGCGTCAGCGTGATCACGGTCGGTGCGACACCGAGTCCGACCAGCGGGATCAGCAGACCGATCGCGGCGAGGGACGGAATGGTCAGGACGGTCGCCGTCGAGGTGATCGCCAGTGAGCCGCCCCAGCCGCTGCGGTAGCTGACGACACCGATCACGACGCCCAGCACCGTCGCGATGACCATGCACTGGAATACGGCGCTGACGTGCTGGAACGCGTCGGTGAGCAGCTGCTGGTGCCGATTGCCCAGATACTCCCAGAAGCTCAACTCGGCACTCCTCGGCTCAGTCGGTGTCCTGCGCCGCCTGTTCGACGAGCGGGATGATGCGCAGTGGTACGGGGTTCTCCATGACGATGGCCGTGGAGGCCCGGACAATGCCATCAAATCCGACAACCCGGTCGATCACTCGCTGGAGGTCGGCGTTGGAACGGGCCACGAGGCGGCAGGACATGTCGCCGTGCCCGGTCGTGGTGTGCAGCTCCAGCACCTCCGGAACGCCGCCCAAGTGCGCCCGTACATCGGCTCCTTGGCCCTGCTTGATCTCCAGCGTCGCGAAGGCCGTGACCGGGTAGCCGAGCGCCGCCGGATCCACGTCCGGGCCGAATCCGCGGATGACGCCATTCGACTGAAGGCGGTCGAGCCGCGCCTGCACCGTCCCGCGCGCCACGCCGAGCCGGCGCGAAGCCTCCAGTACGCCGATCCGGGGCTCGCGCGCCAGGAGCACGATGAGCCGCCCGTCCAGATGATCGATCGCCACGTTCGGCCTCCTGGGGTTCACGGTGATGGTCACCATGTACAGATAGTCCGGCCATCATGGCCATCTGCTGCACAGAATGCCCAGCGAATGCGCGAACTGTTGCGCACCTTGCGAAGCGGCGGGAACCTTCGGACATGACTGAGACGATGCACAGCACCCCCGACACGTCCCGGCAGGCAGATCCCTTCCCGGTCAAGGGAATGGACGCGGTCGTCTTCGCGGTCGGCAACGCCAAGCAGGCCGCGCACTACTACTCGACCGCGTTCGGCATGAAGCTGGTCGCCTACTCCGGACCGGAGAACGGCAGCCGCGAGACGGCGAGTTACGTGCTCACCACCGGCTCCGCCCGCTTCGTCCTCACCTCCGTCATCAAGCCGGACACCGACCACGGCCGCTTCCTCGCCGAGCACGTGGCCGAGCACGGCGACGGCGTCGTCGACCTGGCCATCGAGGTCCCGGACGCCCGTGCCGCGTACGCCTACGCGGTCGAGCACGGCGCCCTCGGTCTCACCGAGCCGCACGAGGTGAAGGACGAGCACGGCACCGTCGTGCTGGCAGCCATCGCCACCTACGGCCAGACCCGCCACACCCTCGTCGAGCGGGGCGCCTACGACGGCCCGTACCTCCCCGGCTACGCCGCGGCCGAGCCCATCGTCGAGCCGCCCGCCAAGCGCACCTTCCAGGCCATCGACCACTGCGTCGGCAACGTCGAGCTCGGCCGGATGAACGAGTGGGTCGGCTTCTACAACAAGGTCATGGGCTTCACGAACATGAAGGAGTTCGTGGGCGACGACATCGCCACCGAGTACTCCGCGCTCATGTCCAAGGTGGTCGCCGACGGCACGCTCAAGGTCAAGTTCCCGATCAACGAGCCGGCCGTCGCGAAGAAGAAGTCCCAGATCGACGAGTACCTGGAGTTCTACGGCGGCGCGGGCGTCCAGCACATCGCGCTCGCCACCAACGACATCGTCGCCTCGGTGCGCGCGATGCGCGCCGCCGGTGTCCAGTTCCTGGACACGCCGGACTCGTACTACGACACGCTCGGCGAGTGGGCGGGCGAGACCCGGGTGCCCGTGGAGACCCTGCGCGAGCTGAAGATCCTCGTCGACCGCGACGAGGACGGTTACCTGCTGCAGATCTTCACCAAGCCGGTCCAGGACCGGCCGACGGTGTTCTTCGAGATGATCGAGCGGCACGGTTCGATGGGCTTCGGCAAGGGCAACTTCAAGGCCCTGTTCGAGGCGATCGAGCGCGAGCAGGAGCGCCGCGGCAACCTCTGACCGGGGCGCGGCAGCCTCTGACCGGGGCGCGACAGCCCCAGGTCCGGAGCGCGGCAACCTCTGATCCGGGCCGCGCTTCGACATGGGCGCGGGCGATCACCACGGGCGGGCCGGGAATCCGGCCCGCCCGTCGGCGTCGCGTCAGTGACCGGCCGCCGGTGTGTGCGAGGCGGACGCCTTCGCCGGTGTGTGCGGGGTGGATCCGTGCGGTGCCGGGTCCGCCTTCCGGCCCTCCGGCCCCGCCGCCGGAGCCGGAACCTGCCCGGCGGGCGCCGCAGACTCCACCGGATCGGGCCCGGGTGCCGGAGCCTGCGAGGGTGCCGGTGGAGGCGGGGGCGGCTGCATGTCCTGCGGGCCGCCCGCCGGGGGCGTCCCCAGCGTGTCCAGGGCCTCCTGCGCCAGAGGCGCGTCCAGCGGCGAGAACTTCGGGTTGGTGCGCAGCGCGTCCTCCAGATGGCGGCGGGCCGGACCGAAGTCGTTCAACGCCCGCTGCACCACGCCCAGGTGGTACGCGTACAGCGCGTTCTGCCCACCCGAGTCGACCGCCTTCTGCGCGTACTCCAGGGCCGAGGCCGAATCGCCCGAGCGGTGCAGCGCCCAGCCCAGCGCGTCGGCCACCGCCGCGCTGTGGTGGCCCCGGCCCCACTCGGCCCGCAACTGCTCCACCGCCGCGTCCGCGTCGCCGTGCGCGGCCTCGAACCGGCCGAGGAGCAGCGCCTCGTCCACACCCCGCGCCCCGGCCCCGGCCAGCGCCTTGCGCAGCCGCGTGTACTGGTTGACCGAGTCGCCGTCCAGGCCGAGCGACTCGTACAGCTCGCCGAGCTCCAGCATGTACGCCGGGCGGGGCGACTTGGCGATGGCCGCCTGGTAGTCCCGCATGGCCTCGTCGGTGCGGCCGAGGGCAGCCAGCGCCCGAGCCCGCCCGGCGAGGGAGGGGTGGTGGGCGCTGTCCGTGCGCAGCGCGGCCCCGTACTGGGCCACGGCCTCCTCCGGCTCGCCGCGCTCCCAGGCCAGCTCGCCCAGCCGGGACAGGCAGACCGCCTTCTCCGCGGGTGTCCTGGCGCGGCCCGCCGCGTCCTGCGCGGTGGCGAGCGCGTCCTCGCGCCAGCCCCGGTCCCGGTACATCTCCGCCGTGCGGCCGAGCGACGGGACGCCCGCCCGCAGCGCCGCGTACTTCTCCACCGCCGTCGTCGCCGACTTGAGGTCGCCGAGGCCGTTGTACGCGTCGATCAGCTCCGGGTACACCGTCCACTGCTTCGGCAGCCGGGACCGTACCGTCTCGCCCCACTTCTTCGCCGTGACGAAGTCGTGCCGGGCGTTGGCGAGCGAGGCGAGGCCCACCCAGGCCGCCTCGTTGCCCCGGTCGCCCGGCTGAACGTCCAGCGACCGCTTCAGGGCCTGCTCGGCCCGCGTGTAGTACGCCGTGTCCGCGGCGCGCCGCCCCCATTCCACGTACGCCGACCCCAGCACCGCCCACGACTGCGCGTCCGAGGGGTGCGTGCCCACCCACTTCTGCCGGTCCCCGATGAGCGCCGTCAGATCGGGGAGCGAGGCGGGAGAGCCGTCCGCCGAGGCGGTCATCGCCCGCGACACCGGGCCGGGCAGGGGCGGCGCCGCGTCCTTGTCCTCGTCGGGCACGGCCACCACCGCACCCGTCACCAGCACCGCCCCCGCCACGGCGCCGAAAGCGGCCCGGCGCAGCGTCGTGCGCATCGACGCGGGCGGCGGTTCGGCCAGTGAGACGGGGTCCGGCGGCAGGGGTGGAGGGGATTCGCAGGGCGACGCGTACGCCGTGTCGGGGGAGTGGTCCGGCCCGGGGGCCGCCGGTGGCTGCTGCGGAGTGACGTCCATGCCGATCACTCTGCGTCAGTACGAAGATCGCACCGCGTCTTACGAAGGCTGCCGCATACGGGTTCACACCAATGGGCCCGGGTGCCAGTCTTGGATCATGGAAGATCTTCTCGAGCTACTGCGTGCGGGGGTCCCGGCCGAGGCCCTGATCACCGATCCGGACATCACCGCCTCCTACGCCAACGACATGGCGAGCTTCTGCGAGGCGGGCACACCGGCCGTCGTCGCGCTCCCGCGCACCGTCGAGCAGGTCCAGCACATCATGCGCACCGCCACGGCCCTGCGCGTCCCGGTCGTCCCCCAGGGAGCCCGCACGGGCCTGTCGGGCGCCGCCAACGCCTCCGACGGCTGCATCGTGCTCTCCCTGGTCAGGATGGACCGGATCCTGGAGATCAGCCCAGTCGACCGGATCGCCGTGGTGGAGCCGGGCGTCATCAACGCGGTGCTGTCCCGCGCGGTCAACGAGCACGGGCTGTACTACCCGCCGGACCCCTCCAGCTGGGAGACGTGCACCATCGGCGGCAACATCGGCACCGCGTCGGGCGGGCTGTGCTGCGTGAAGTACGGGGTCACCGCCGAGTACGTACTCGGCCTCGACGTCGTCCTCGCCGACGGACGCCTCCTCAGTACCGGCCGCCGCACCGCGAAGGGCGTCGCCGGATATGACCTCACCCGGCTCCTCGTCGGTTCCGAGGGCAGCCTCGGGATCGTCGTCAAGGCCGTGCTCGCGCTCAAGCCGCAGCCGCCCCGGCAGCTCGCCCTGGCCGCCGAGTTCCCCAGCGCCGCCGGCGCCTGCGACGCGATCTGCCGGATCATGGAGCGGGGGCACACCCCGTCACTCCTCGAACTGATGGACCGTACAACAGTCCGTGCGGTCAACAGGATGGCGAACATGGGCCTCCCCGACTCCACCGAGGCGCTCCTGCTCGCCGCCTTCGACACCCCGGACCCCGCGGCCGATCTGGCCGCCGTCGCCGAGCTGTGCACGGCCGCCGGCGCCACCGAGGTCGTCCCGGCCGACGACGAGGCAGAGTCCGAAATGCTGCTCCAGGCCCGGCGGATGTCGCTCACGGCCCTGGAGACCGTCAAGTCCGCCACGATGATCGACGACGTGTGCGTACCCCGCTCCCGGCTCGGCGCCATGCTGGAGGGCACCGCGGCCATCGCCGAGAAGTACGACCTGACCATCGGCGTCTGCGCCCACGCGGGCGACGGCAACACCCACCCGGTCGTCTGCTTCGACCACACCGACGCCGACGAGTCCCGGCGGGCCCGCGAGTCCTTCGACGAGATCATGGCGCTCGGCCTCGAACTCGGCGGCACGATCACCGGTGAACACGGCGTCGGCGTACTGAAGAAGGAGTGGCTCGCCCGCGAACTGGGCGAGGTGAGCGTGGAACTGCACAGGGGGATCAAGCAGGCCTTCGACCCGCTCGGTCTGCTCAACCCGGGCAAGGTGTTCTGACCTGGCAGAAGACCTGGGAGGAGGTTCGGGGGAAGGTCCGGCGGGACGTCCGGTGGAAGCCCCCGCACGGCTGCGGGCGCTCACTGCTCCCCGTCCTGCGACTCGTCCGAAGGCCAGGGGTCGCTCATCCACAGGTCGTCGGCCGGCAGCGGCGCCAGCAGCTCGGCCAGGCCCTCGTCGATGCCGAGCCGCTCGCTCTCGGTGCCGGGCGGGACCACCCGAAGGGTCCGCTCCACCCAGGCGGCCACCGCGGCGGACGGCACCTCCAGCAGGGCGTTGCCGTCGGGCGAGGTCAGCGCCACGCAGATGATGCTGCGGCGGTCGACCTTGGTGGGCCAGATCCGCACGTCCCCGTGCCCGCACGGCCGGAACACGCCCTCCACCAGCAGATCGCGGGCGAACGTCCAGTACACGGGGGCGTCCGAGCCGATGTGGAAGGTGATGTGCACGGCGTACGGGTCCTGGGTGCGATACGTCAGCCGGGCGGGCACGGGGATGCTGCGCTCGGGCGACAGGACCAGCTTGAGCTCCAGCTCGCGTTCCACGACGGTGTTCATGAGGCGTCCTCTCGAGGGCTGTGGGCCGGTCCCGCGACCGGCCTCTGTAGGGAGAGAGCGCCCCCGCCGCCATCCATTACGCGACTTCGGGAAAAAAGTTCGGGGTGACCGGAAAGTGGCCCAAACACCCGGACGGGCCCGGGGGCAGGCGGGTGTCTGATAGATGTGGACCCTTGTATGAGGACCGACCCTCCCCACTTGCCGGCCGGTCCAAGGCCTCGAAGAGATACGGGACCACGGTGATGAGCGCCCCAACCCCGGCACCCGGTGACGAAAGCCCCCGCGAGGGGTACTACCCAGACCCGTCCATTCCCGGCTACGTCCGGTACTGGAACGGCGCTTCGTGGGTGCCGGGCACGAGCAGGCCCGCCCCGCAACGGGGCGAGGCGATGCCCGCAGCACCCGCCGGAGAGGCGGCCGGACCGCAGCAGCCCGGCCCCGCGCCGGTGGACGAGACAGGACCGGTCTTCTTCGACGAGGAGCCGCTCGACGAGAGCCGGCCCGAACCGTCGACCGCCTGGCAGGCCGACGTGTCCCGGCAGAACGGCTTCGGCGGCGAGCGCGACCGCCGGGTCTCCTGGGGCGGCACGGGACAGCCCCCGCAGGCCGGCGGGCCGGAGCCGGGTG
The DNA here is from genome assembly GCF_042672475.1 of Streptomyces sp. NPDC127177. Classification (NCBI taxonomy): domain Bacteria; kingdom Bacillati; phylum Actinomycetota; class Actinomycetes; order Kitasatosporales; family Streptomycetaceae; genus Streptomyces; species Streptomyces sp. NPDC127177. The sequence continues at coordinate 12,915 of NZ_JBHXUW010000065.1, read as the reverse complement.
CCGACCCGCGTACGCCGGGGGGCGGTTCCCCGGCGTACGACACGCCCGACCGCTCCCCGGAGGTCCGTTCCACCGCCGATCGTTCCCCGGCGGTCCGCGTCCCAGCGGCCGGTACGTCGGCCGACCGCTCGGCCGCCGACCGTTCGCCCGCCGACCCGCGCCGGCCGGTGCGGGAGGATCCCACCGGCGGAGCGCTGCCGGGCATGCGGGACGGCGGCGACGGGGCCGAGAACACCGTCGCCATCCGGGTCGCCCGCCCCGGCCGCTCCGGCGGCGGCCGTGACGCGGAACAGCCGCCCGCCGACGGGACGGTCACGATGCGCGCCGTGGGTCCGGGCCGCACCCCGCCGGCCCCGCGCGAGGCGGAACAGCCGCCCGCCGACGGGACGGTCACGATGCGGGCCGTGGGTCCGGGCCGCACCCCGCCGGCCCCGCGCGAGACGGAACAGCCGCCCGCCGACGGGACGATGACGATCCGGGCGATCGGTCCCGGCACCGCGTCCGCCTCCCCGCGGGCCGCCGGGCCCGCCGCACCGGCCTCACCCCGGCCCGCCGCGCCCGCACCGGGCCCCGCGCGACAGGGCCCGGCCGCCCAGGACCCGGCCGGGCCCAACAGCCCGCTCACGCCCGGCCCTGGCGGCGGCGCCACCTCATGGGCCCAGCAGGCCCCGCAGCAGGCCCGGCCCGAACAGGCCGCCCTGCCGCAGGCGCCCGCGCGACAGCAACGGCCCGCCTTCCCCCAGCAGCCCCAGGGATCGCAGCCGGACCAGCCCGTCGTGCCCTGGAAGCCCCCGGTCAACGACCACTTCCAACAGCTCGCTGCGGACCGGACGGCGGCCCGCCCGGCCGCGCTCGGCAAGCGGTTCGCGGCCCGGCTCATCGACACCGTCGTACTGTCCGCGCTCGCGGGAGCCGTCGCCGTCCCCCTCGCGACCCGGGCCGCCGACCACATCAACGAGAAGATCGACGCGGCCAAGCTGTCCGGTGAGACGGTCACCGTATGGCTGCTGGACTCCACCACCGCCGGACTGGCCGCCGCGGTACTCGGCGTCCTCCTGGTGCTGGGCGTCCTCCTGGAAGCCGTGCCCACCGCGAAGTGGGGCCGTACGCTCGGCAAGAAGCTCTGCGGGCTCGACGTTCGGGACATCGAGTCCCACTCGGCACCCGGCTTCGGCGCCGCGCTGCGCCGCTGGCTGGTCTACGGACTGCTCGGCATCCTGGTGATCGGTGTGGTCAACGTGGCGTGGTGCCTGATCGACAAGCCGTGGCGCCAGTGCTGGCACGACAAGGCGGCGCGCACTTTCGTGGCCGGCTGACCGGCGGTCCGCACCGCCGTGGCCGGATGACCGCCGGTCCCCGTGTCCGGGGCCGGCGGGAACCCGCCCGGCCGACGGCTCATCGGGTGAGGGCCGTCGGACGGTCTCTGTCCCCCAAAAGCACCTGAGCCCTTGCGGGGGCCCGTGCGGCGGGGTGCACTGCCCCCATGAGCAACGATCAGCCGACGTCCGGTCAGCCGCCCGAGGACGACCCGTTCCTCAAGAAGCCGCACGAGCCCCAGCCGCCGTCATCGGGTTCGCCCTACGACAGCGCGCCACCGCCCCCGCCCTACGATCCGGGCCCCTACGGGGGTGGCCGGCCCGGTGGCGGGGACCCGCTGGCGGGCATGCCGCCGCTCGCCGAGCCCGGCAAGCGCATCCTGGCCCGGCTGATCGACTTCCTGATCATCTCGATCCCGCTGTACCTGATCTCACTGCCCTGGGGCGGCGCGGTCGAGGTGTCCAACAACGACAACGGCAACGACGACGTCGGCGACATCTTCGCCCAGACGTACAGCGGTCATCAGCTGCTCTGGTCGCTGATCGGCCTGGTGGTCTACGTCGGGTACGACACCTACTTCACGCACAAGGACGGCCGCACCCTCGGCAAGCGGTTGCTGAAGCTGCGGGTCGCGATGCTCAACGACGGCAGCGTGCCGGACACCGGGAGTTCGTTCCTGCGGGCCGTGGTGCTGTGGCTGCCGGCGCTGCTGTGCTGCCCGTGCCTGTGGTGGCTGATCAACATCGTGCTGATGTTCACGGACAAGCCGTACCGGCAGGGTCTGCAGGACAAGGCGGCCAAGACGGTGGTGGTGACCACCAACAACTGAGGGCGCTCCGGCGGAGCAGGGGCGGACCGGGCCGGGAGGGCGTGTCGGCACTCTCCCGGCCCCGCCGGCCGTCAGCGCCGCAGTGAGTGCTCGCCCATCCGTGCGGAGGTGCGCGCGGCCGGGATCCTGCGCTGTACGTGATCGAGGGTGCGGCCCTCGGGTCCGGCGCCGGGGTGGGCGCCCTGGTGTGCGGACGCCGCGGCGCCCGTCGTCGCCGGCCGTGCCGTCCTCCGGCGTGCCGGTGCGGGCACGGTGACGGCCACCAGCAGGCCGAGCGCGAGCGCGGCCGTACAGATCACGGCGATGCCGAGGTCCGAATCGGTGCGGGACAGCAGCAGCAGGGCGAGGGCCGAGAAGACGACGGTGACCGAACCGTAGGAGAGCTGTGCAGCTGTAGGACGCGGCATGGCGTTATCCGTCCTCGGGACGTCGGATGGGCGGTCTCTCAACACGGTCGCACTGTCAAGCGACTCTACGACGGTGGATGCCCCCGAGGAACGGGTAGTAAGCATGACCTAACCCACAGTGCCGGAGCACAGGGGGCGCACGGAGTCATACCCCGCTCCAATTGAGGACGTCGGCGCGCCGGTTGGGCGCGGAGCACTCGTCCGGATAACGGAAATGTGCTCCTGCATAGTGCACTTGGTCTGTTCAAGTCAAGGTCTGTCTTTTCTCACGTAACTCCGGTCGAATGGCGTCACTTGTGACGCGTTTCCGCGCGCGGCCCCCTTCACACTCCCAGGCCGCAGTCGCGGGCGCCGGGGAGGACTGCATCACGTGATCATTAAGAGACGGGCGCTTCGCACCGGAGCGGTTGTCGTGGCCATGGCCGCGACCGCCGCCACCGCATCCGCCTTCGCCACCGCTCAGGCTGATGACAAGGCGTCAGGCACCGCCGCCACCAGCATCGACCGCCGGGACCCGGGGTCGGCCGAGGGCGACGCGCACAACCTGGAAGGCCCGTTCAGCAAGCAGCAGGACGCTCAGCGTCAGGCCGCTCTGGAACAGGTCATATCCGGCGACAAGAAGGTCTCGACGCGCAGCGGTTCCAACGTCGTCAAGCTCGACACGAACAAGTACGTCGAGCTCGGCCGCGAGAAGACCGACAAGATCTTCACCATCCTGGTGGAGTTCGGCGACAAGGTCGACAACACGACCACGTACGACCCGGACGGCGACGGCCCCAAGCCGCCCGTCCCCAAGTACGGCGGCACGGCCGGACCGGCGCACAACAAGATAGCCAAGCCGGACCCCAAGAAGGACAACAGCACCGCCTGGCAGGCCGATTACAACCAGGCCCACTTCCAGGACCTGTACTTCGGTGAGGGTGCCGGCAAGGACTCGCTCAAGACGTACTACGAGAAGACGTCCTCCGGGCGCTACTCCGTCGACGGCGAGGTCTCCGACTGGGTCAAGGTCCCGTACAACGAGGCGCGCTACGGCTCGAACTACTGCGGTTCGACCAACTGCTCCAACGCCTGGGACATGATCAAGGACGGCGTGAACGCCTGGGCCGCCGACCAGAAGGCCAAGGGCCGTACGCCGGAGCAGATCAAGACCGATCTCGCCCAGTACGACCAGTGGGACCGCTACGACTACGACAACGACGGCGACTTCAACGAGCCCGACGGCTACATCGACCACTTCCAGGTCGTGCACGCCGGTGAGGACGAGTCGGCCGGCGGCGGCGTCGAGGGCACCAACGCCATCTGGGCGCACCGCTGGTACGCCTACGGCACGGACGCCGGTGCGACCGGCCCGGCCGAGAACAAGGCCGGCGGCACCCAGATCGGTGACTCCGGCATCTGGGTCGGCGACTACACCGCACAGCCCGAGAACGGCGGCCTGGGCGTCTTCGCCCACGAGTACGGCCACGACCTCGGCCTGCCGGACCTCTACGACACCACCAACACCGCCGAGAACTCGGTCGGTTTCTGGTCCCTGATGTCGGCCGGCTCCTGGCTCGGCACCGGTAAGAACAGCATCGGTGACCTGCCCGGCGACATGACCGCCTGGGACAAGCTCCAGCTGGGCTGGCTCAACTACGGCGAGGCCAAGGCCGCGACGAAGTCGACCCACAAGCTGGGCGTGTCCGAGTACAACACCAAGGACAAGCAGGCGCTCGTCGTCACGCTGCCCGACAAGGCCGTCACCACCGCCGTCACGGCGCCCGCCGAGGGTGCCAAGCAGTGGTGGAGCGACATGGGTGACAACCTCAACAACACCCTGTCCCGCCCGGTCGACCTCACCGGCAAGTCCAAGGCCTCCCTGGACCTGGCCGGCTGGTGGGACATCGAGGCGGACTACGACTACCTCTACACCGAGGTGTCCGAGAACGGCGGGACCAGCTGGACCGCGATCGACGGCACCGCCGACGGCAAGGCGATCACGCGCGACGCCAGTGACAAGCCGGCCCTGACCGACGTCTCCGGCAAGTACCAGAAGCTCTCGTTCCCGCTGGACGCCTACGCGGGCAAGAAGATCGACATCCGCTTCCGCTACGCCACCGACGGCGGCGCGGGCGGCGTGGGCTTCGCGGCCGACACCATCGCGGTCAACGCGGACGGTGCCGCGCTCTTCACTGACAACGCCGAGGGCGACGACAACGGCTGGACCGCCAAGGGCTTCTCGCGGGTCGGTGAGTCGTTCACCAAGGACTACCCGCAGTACTACCTCGCGGAGAACCGCCAGTACGTCAGCTACGACCAGACACTCAAGGTCGGCCCGTACAACTTCGGCTTCGCCAACACCCGTCCGGACTGGGTCGAGCACTTCCCGTACCAGAACGGTCTGCTCATCTGGCTCTGGGACACCTCCCAGAAGGACAACAACGTCTCGGTCCACCCGGGCCAGGGCCTGATCCTGCCGGTCGACGCGCACGCCAAGCCGCTGAAGTGGTCTGACGGCACGGTCATCCGCAACAAGATCCAGCCCTTCGACGCCCCGTTCAGCTGGTACCCCACCGACGGCTTCACGCTCCACCTCGGTGACGTGGCCACGAAGATCAAGCCGCAGCTCGGCGTGCCGGTCTTCGACGACCACAAGGGAACCTACTGGTACAAGGAGAACAAGACCGGAAGCGTTCAGGTCGCTGACACCAACACCAAGATCTCGATCATCAGCGAGCCGCTCAGCGGCGACACGATGACCGTCCAGGTTGGTGCCTCGAAGAAGTAATCCGGTATCACCGCAGGTCAAACCATGATCGGCCGTCGCCCTCTAGCGGGCGGCGGCCGATCGTGTTTAGGTGCCTCTTGTTCCGTTTCTTATTGACACAACGTCTTACGGGGGAGCTCGGAGTATGGCCGGCGGAGGATTCAGCAAGTTGCCGAACGGCAGTGTGGTCGTCGCGATCACCCTGCCCAGTCCGGCGCAGAGCGTGGGACCGGACACCCCGGTACGCGTCCTGGTACACGCGGCGAACCGGGCCCGCGCACTGACCCGGCTGCGCAATCTGGGACTGCGGGCCGTCTACCTCCGCGGCAACGCCGAACCGCCGACCCCGGACGAGATCACCGCCGTGCTGCACCACCCGGACGGCCTGCTGTGGCGCGCGAGACCCGAGCGGGCCCAGGAGCTCTGGCACCCGATCCGGGCGCTCCTGAGGCCCGCCCTGCCGGCCCGGCAGGCCTGACCCGCCCGCGGCTCAGACCACGGGCTTGCCGGTGAGCACCACGCCCGCGTCCTTGAGCTCCGCCAGCGCCCGGTCCGTCGTCGCCTCGGCGACGCCCGCGGTCAGATCGAGCAGCACGTGCGTGGCGAAGCCCTCACGGACGGCGTCCAGTGCGGTGGCCCGCACACAGTGGTCGGTCGCGATGCCGACCACGTCGACCGCGTCCACCCCGCGGTCCCGTAGCCACTCGGCCAGCCCCACGCCGTTCTCGTCGAGGCCTTCGAAACCGCTGTACGCGGCGGCGTGCGCACCCTTGTCGAACACCGTGTCGATCGCCCCGGAGGCGACGGCGGGCGCGAAATTGGGGTGGAAGCCGACCCCCTCCGTCCCGGCCACGCAGTGCGCGGGCCAGGAGTGCTCGAAGTCGGGCGTCTCGGAGAAGTGGTCGCCGGGGTCGATGTGGTGATCACGGGTGGCCACCACGTGCCGGTAGCCCGGCTGGGCCTCACCGATGAGATCGGTGATGGCGGCGGCGACGTCGGCACCACCCGTCACCGCGAGGCTGCCGCCCTCACAGAAGTCGTTCTGAACGTCCACGACGATCAAGGCGCGGTGCATGGCGGGTGTCCTTCGGTGGGGGAGGGGGACGAGAGGCGGTTACGGGGGTGGCACCGAGCCTAGAGACTCGGCCACCCCTTAGGGAGAGGCGCGGGCATATCAAGCCCGCCGGACAGGTCCGGCCCGCCAGAACCGAGCCCGTCCGGAGATCGAGGACGAAGCGGCCACCCGGGCGCACCGGGCGGCCGCTCGTTCCTCACACGTACAACGTGGGCAGCACCGGCTCGCCCCGGGACAACTGCATGGCGGACATCGGCAGCCCCGCCCGCGCCGCGATGTGCCGCTCCCGCGCCGCGTCCAGCGGCTCCCGCGCGGCCTCGACCACCTCACCGCCCCGCACCAGCTCGACCAGCAGCTGCCGGTCGGCCAGCTCCGGCGGCACCGGACCGGTCCCGATCACCTCGGTCTCGGCCACCCCGTCCTCGTCCAGCCGCCGGGCCGCCCACTTGCGGCCGCCGATCGAGGTCTTGGCGCCCATCGACTTCTTCGCGACCGGCCGCAGCGGGTCCGCCGGATCGGCGGATGAGGCGCGGGCGACGAGCTTGTAGACCATCGAGCAGGTCGGCTGCCCGCTGCCGGTCACCAGCTGGGTGCCCACCCCGTACGCGTCCACCGGGGCGGCGGCCAGCGAGGCGATGGCGTACTCGTCCAGGTCCGAGGTCACCACGATCTTCGTGCCGGTCGCGCCCAGCTCGTCCAGCTGCTGGCGCACCCGGTGCGCGACCAGCAGCAGGTCGCCGGAGTCGATCCGCACCGCCCCCAGCTCCGTCCCGGCGACCTCGACCGCGGTACGGACCGCCGCCGTGACGTCGTAGGTGTCGACCAGCAGCGTCGTGTCGCGTCCCAGCGAGTCGACCTGGGCCCGGAACGCGTCGCGCTCGGAGTCGTGCAGCAGGGTGAAGGCGTGGGCGCTCGTCCCGACGGTCGGGATGTTGTAGCGGAAGCCCGCGGCCAGGTCGGATGTGGTGTCGAAGCCGCCGATGTACGCGGCGCGGGCCGAGGCCACCGCAGACAGCTCGTGGGTGCGTCGTGCACCCATCTCGATCAGCCCGCGCCCGCCCGCCGCCGCCGACATCCGGGAGGCCGCCGCGGCGATCGCCGAGTCGTGGTTGAGGATCGAGAGGATCACCGTCTCCAGGAGCACGCACTCGGCGAAGGAGCCCTCGACCCGCAGGATCGGCGAGCCGGGGAAGTACACCTCGCCCTCCGGGTAGCCCCAGATGTCCCCGCTGAAGCGATAATCGGCCAGATAGTCGAGCGTCGGAGCGTCGACGACCTTCTGGTCGCGCAGGAAGGTGAGCATCTCGTCGTCGAAGTGGAAGTTCTCGACCGCGTCCAGAACCCGCCCGGTGCCCGCGACGACGCCGTAGCGCCGCCCCTCGGGCAGTCGGCGGGTGAACGCCTCGAAGACCGAGCGCCGGTCGGCGGTGCCGGCCTTCAGCGCGGCCTGCACCATCGTGAGCTCGTACTGGTCGGTGAAGAGCGCTGTCGACGGCACACCGACCCGTCGCCCAAGGTCCGCAGAGTTCATGCCGGGGATGCTACCCCTATTTCGTCAAAGTGACGAGATGGGGGTGGCGCACCCGGCGCGGGGCCGGGGCCGTTTGTGCGATGCCCCCTCCCGGGTGGCAGCATGGGGTAGGTGAGCGTCGCCCCCGTAGAGATCGAACGTCCAGAATCGGCCGAGGAGAACCTCGTTGTCCCCGAGCCCGACGTCCCCTGGGTGACGCTGGTCCACAACGACCCGGTCAACCTCATGAGCTATGTGACCTATGTCTTCCAGGCCTATTTCGGCTATTCGAAGGACAAGGCGCACAAGCTGATGCTCGACGTCCATCAGAAGGGCCGGGCGGTCGTCTCCAGCGGCAGCCGCGAGGAGATGGAACGCGACGTCCAGGCCATGCACGGTTACGGGCTGTGGGCCACACTCACCCAGGACCGCAACTGAACCACCCCGCACCGCCCCCGTCCGCCCCGCCCGACCACCATCGGAGACAACCCATGGCCGGCCACTTCGAGGCCACCCCCGGCGGCGGCGCGGCCGTCGCGCTCGACGAGGTGGAGATCGCGATCCTGCGCTCCCTCGCCGTCCAGCTGCTGGAGCTCATCGGCCCCGGCGACGAACCCGCCGAAGGGGAGGACCCGCTCGCCGCGCTCTTCGCCGAGGGCCCCAGCGAGCCGCCCAGCGACCCGGCGGTGGCCCGGCTCTTCCCCGAGGCCTACGGCGACGAGGACAGCGAGCTGCGAGCCGCGTCCGCCGAGTTCCGCCGCTTCACCGAGAACGACCTGCGCACCCGCAAGCGCGACGACGCCCTCGTCGTCGTCCGTACCCTGGACGCGCTCACCCCGCCGTCGGAAGGAGCGTCGCGCGGCGACTCGGGCAAGGGTGCTGGTGGGCCAATGGCGGGCGGCGCGGCCGTGCTCACGCTCACCCCCGACGAATGCCGCAGCTGGCTGGGGACCCTCAACGACCTGCGGCTGACCATCGGCACCCGGCTGGAGGTCTCGGACGAGGACGGCGGCGAGGACGGCTCGCTCTACCGGCTGCCCGACAGCGATCCGCGCAAGCCCATGGTGATGGCCTACCTCTGGCTGGGCGCACTCCAGGAAACGCTCGTCGAGACCTTGATGCCGTAACGCGGCACATGCGCGGCACCGCAGCGTGTTCGCTCAACGGACGCTCAAATCCAAATAACGATCGCGTCACCTGATCAGCCTTTTTTGCGATGCCTGAACACCGATGTCCGCTTTTTCTTGTGGTATGCGCCACATGGCGTCCGGTGGGACGTCGTGGTGCGCGTGATAAATCTTCACGACCACTCGGGGGACGCCACCTCTGTTCCCCGAGGGCGCTATGAGCCGGCAACCGCCGACAGCACTCCATCCATATCCGGGGGGATCAGGACCTGATCCGCTGCCGAAGGGCGCGGATCGGCGTGGAGAAAGGCGCACCACATGACATCGGCGCAGGTCGACGACAAGGGACAGAACGACCCGCACGCCGCAGCCGCGGATGCCACCACCTCCGCCGAGGGCTACCAGAGAGCTCTCGGTGCCCGCCAGATCCAGATGATCGCGATCGGCGGCGCCATCGGCACCGGCCTCTTCCTCGGCGCCGGCAAGGCCATCGCCAAGGCCGGGCCCAGCCTCATCCTGGCCTACGCCATCGCGGGCCTGGTGATCTTCTTCATCATGCGGGCCCTGGGCGAACTCCTCATGTACCGCCCGGTCTCCGGCTCCTTCTCGGAGTACGCCCGCGAATTCATCGGGCCCTTCGCCGGCTTTGTCACGGGCTGGACCTACTGGCTGTTCTGGGTGGTCACCGGAATCACCGAAGTCACCGCCGCCGCCCAGTACATGACCTTCTGGTTCGACATACCGCAATGGGTGTCCGCACTGGTCTTCACGATCATTCTGTACGGCGTGAACCTGATCTCGGTGAAGCTCTTCGGCGAACTCGAATTCTGGTTCTCGATGGTCAAGGTCACCGCCATCGTCGGCATGATCCTCATCTGCGCCGGAATCCTCACCCTCGGCTTCTCCGACGCCGGCGACACCGCGACCGTCACCCACCTCTGGGCCGACGGCGGCTTCTTCCCGCACGGCATCAAGGGCACCCTGATGACCTTGCAGATCGTGATGTTCGCCTTCCTCGCCGTCGAACTCGTCGGCGTCACCGCGGGCGAGTCCAAGGACCCGAAGACCGTCCTGCCCAAGGCCATCAACACCGTGCCGTGGCGCATCGCCGTCTTCTACGTCGGCGCCCTGATCATGATCCTCTCGGTGGTGCCCTGGACCGAGTTCTCGCCGGGCGTCTCCCCGTTCGTCGAAGCCTTCGAGAAGATGGGGCTCGGCCTCGGCGCGGGCATCGTCAACTTCGTCGTGCTGACCGCCGCGCTCTCCTCCTGCAACTCCGGCATGTACTCCACCGGCCGCATGCTGCGCGACCTCGCGCTCAACGGCCAGGGCCCGAAGTTCTTCACCCGGCTGACCAGGAGCGGCACCCCGCTCGTCGGCACCACCGTCTCGGCCGCCCTCATGCTCGTCGGCGTGTGGATCAACTACCAGTGGCCCGGCGACGCCTTCACCTACGTCGTCTCCTTCGCCACCATCTCCGGCATGTGGGCCTGGATCATGATCCTCATCAGTCAGATCCGCTACCGTCGGCTGGCCGACCGCGGAGTTCTTCCCCAGTCGAGCTTCCGGGCCCCCGGTGCCCCGTTCACCAGCTTCTTCGCCCTCGCCTTCATCGGCATGGTCATCGTGATGATGGGCATCGACAAGGACGCCAGGATCTCGCTGTACTGCGCGCCCCTGTGGGCCCTGATCCTCGGCGTCTCGTACCTGGTCCTCAAGGCCCGCAACCCCGGGAACAAGGCCTTCGCCGGCCGCTGAAGCCAGCCGCCCCACGGGTCGCGTCCACGATACGGGCCCCCGCGTACCACTCCTCGGTACGCGGGGGCCCGTCGTCCTATCCTGGGCGCCATGCTGACCATCACCCAGGCGTTGTACGACCAGATCGTCGCGCACTCCCGTGCCGACCACCCCGACGAGGCGTGCGGCGTGGTCGCCGGACCTGCCGGAACCGGCCGCGCCGAACGCTTCATCCCCATGCTCAACGCGGCCCGCTCGCCCACGTTCTACGAATTCGACTCGGCCGACCTCCTCAAGCTCTACCGCGACATGGACGACCGCGACGAGGAACCCGTGATCGTCTACCACTCGCACACGGCGACCGAGGCCTATCCCTCCCGCACCGACGTCACCTACGCCAACGAACCCGGCGCCCACTACGTCCTCGTGTCCACCGCCGACACGGACGATGCGGGGCCCTTCCAGTTCCGCTCCTACCGCATCGTGGACGGCGAGATCACCGAGGAGGACGTCGAGGTCGTCGAGGCCCAGCTGGCCGACTGACCCGGCTCTGTCCACCTGTCGAACGCCAACCATCCATCAGGTGAGATCACATTCCGAATCCCGGACCGGGAATCGATACGATGAGCGCATGGTTCCCCATGACGTGAGCGACAAGACGCCGGGCATGCTGCTCGTGGCGCGCCTGCACGTCGACCTGTGCCGGCTCTCCAGCGCGATCTGTACGAACCACCGGGCCGCCGGCCGCGAGGCCTGAGACCGGCCGGGGCCCGGCGCCGCCCCGTCCGGGCGCCACCCGCATACGCACCACCCCCGCGCGGGGGCAGAGCCGCGCGTCCCACGCCCACCGCCACCACTCCGCTTCGACAGGAGCCCACGCCATGGCCATCGAGGTCCGCATCCCGACCATCCTCCGCACCTACACCGACGGCGCCAAGGCCGTCGAAGGCAACGGGGACACCCTCGCCGACCTCTTCACGGACCTGGAGAGCCGCCACACCGGCATCCGTGAGCGCATCGTCGACGGCGACCAGCTCCGCCGCTTCGTGAACGTGTACCTGAACGACGAGGACGTCCGCTTCCTCGACGGCATCTCCACCAAGCTCAGTGACGGCGACAACATCACCATCCTCCCGGCCGTCGCCGGCGGCATGAACTGATGCGCTACGACAGCCCGCTCGCCGCAGTGGGCAACACCCCGCTCGTCCGCCTGCCGCGGCTGTCACCGTCGGACGACGTCCGCATCTGGGCCAAGCTGGAGGACCGCAACCCCACCGGCTCGATCAAGGACCGCCCCGCGCTCCACATGGTCGAGCAGGCCGAGAAGGACGGCCGGCTCACCCCCGGCTGCACCATCCTCGAACCCACCAGCGGCAACACCGGCATCTCGCTCGCCATGGCGGCCAAGCTCAAGGGCTACCGCATCGTCTGCGTCATGCCGGAGAACACCTCGCAGGAACGGCGCGACCTGCTCGCCATGTGGGGCGCCGAGATCATCTCCTCCCCGGCTGCGGGCGGCTCCAACACCGCCGTCCGCGTCGCCAAGGAACTGTCGCAGCAGCACCCGGACTGGGTGATGCTCTACCAGTACGGCAACCCGGACAACGCGGGCGCCCACTACGCCACCACCGGCCCGGAGATCCTCACCGACCTCCCGTCGATCACCCACTTCGTGGCGGGCCTCGGCACCACGGGCACGCTCATGGGCGTGGGCCGCTACCTGCGCGAGAACGTCGAGGGCATCAGGATCGTCGCAGCCGAGCCGCGCTACGACGACCTGGTCTACGGCCTGCGCAACCTCGACGAGGGCTTCGTCCCCGAGCTGTACGACGCCTCGGTCCTCACCACCCGCTTCTCCGTCGGCTCGGCCGACGCGGTCACCCGCACCCGCGAACTCCTCCAGCAGGAGGGCATCTTCGCGGGTGTCTCCACCGGGGCCGCGCTGCACGCGGCGATCGGTGTCGGCAACAAGGCGGTCAAGGCCGGCGAGCGGGCCGACATCGTCTTCGTCGTCGCGGACGGGGGCTGGAAGTACCTGTCGACGGGCGTGTACACGGCGCCCACGACGGAAGCGGCGATCGAGACCATGCACGGCCAGCTCTGGGCGTAGCGCCCGCGCTGTACCCACCCCGGACGCCGGGGGCCTCGGACCACAGCGGTCCCG
>NZ_JBHXUW010000064.1:0-45715 GCF_042672475.1 Streptomyces sp. NPDC127177 | reverse complement strand
GCCGCACCCGCCGCGAACGTCATCACCAACTCCAACACCGACGCATCAAAACTCGGCGACGCAAACTGCAACACCCGACTACCCGCACCCACCGCAAAACGCTCCACCTCAGCCAACGCAAACGACGCCAACCCCCCATGACCCACCACCACACCCTTGGGCCGCCCCGTCGAACCCGACGTATAAATCACATACGCCGGACTCAACCCCGAAACAACCACCCCCGGAGCCACCACCGGCAACTCCCCACCCAACACAGGCAACTCACGCAACACCACCACCGGAGACGCATCCTCAAGCATGAAAGCAACCCGGTCCTCCGGATAATCCGGATCCACCGGCAAATACGCCGCCCCCGCCTTCAACACCGCCAACTGCGCCACCACAATCTCCACAGACCGCGGCAACACCAACGCCACCACACACTCAGGACCCACACCCCGACCGATCAACCACCAAGCCAACCGATTCGCCCACTCCTCAACCTCCCCATACGACAACACCGACCCATCCACACCCACCACAGCAGGCGCCCCAGGACAACGCGCCACCGAAGCCTCGAACAACCCATGGAACGTCACCGGCACCACCGCACACTCACCACCAGCCCACTCCCCCAAAACCCGCCCACGCTCCACCACACCCAGCACATCCACCGCACCCACCCGCACACCCGGATCAGCAGCCACCACATCCAGCACCGACACCAAACGCCCCACCAACACCTCAACCGACCCCCGGTCAAACAAATCAACCGAGAACTCCACACTCCCCACCACACCAGCCACCGACTCCGCCAACGTGAACGACAGATCGAACTTCGCCGCGTCCAGACGCACGGGCTGGCGGCGGGCTTCGACACCGGGGAGAGCGAGGTCGGACGCCGGGATGTTCTGGAGCTGGAGGGAGACCTGGAAGAGCGGGTGGCGGGCCATGGAACGCTCGGGGTTGAGCGCCTCGACCAGCCGCTCGAAGGGCACGTCCTGATTGGCGTAGGCCGCCAGGTCCGTCTCCCGCACCCGCTCCAGGAGCTCACGGAACGTCGGGTCACCCGACACGTCCGTGCGCAGCACCAACGTGTTCACGAAGAAGCCGACCAGATCGTCCAGCGCCTCGTCCGTACGCCCAGCGACCGGCGAACCGATCGGAATGTCCTCGCCCGCTCCCAGGCTGTGCAGCAGCGTCGCGAGCGCGGCCTGGAAGACCATGAACAGGCTGGCGCCGGACTCCCGGGCGACCTGGGACAGGCGGGTGTGGAGCTCGGGGGGGACGGTGAAGTCGAGGGTGTCACCGCGATAGCTCATCTCGGCGGGGCGCGGCCGGTCCGTCGGCAGGGCCAGTGCCTCGGGCAGGTCGGCCAGCTGTCCCCGCCAGTAGTCCACCTGACGTGAGAGCTCACTCGCCGGGTCGTCCTCGTCACCGAGCACGTCCCGCTGCCACAACGTGTAGTCCGCGTACTGCACCGGCAGCGCGGCGAACTCGGGCACGCCACCGCCGAGCCGGGCCGCGTACGCCCCGGACAGGTCATCGGCCAGCGGTGCGAGCGACCACCCGTCGCTCGCGATGTGGTGCACGACGACCAGCAGGACGTGGTCGTCGGGCGCCAGGGTGAACAGGTGGGCGCGCAACGGGATCTCGCCCACCACGTCGAACCCCACGCCCGCCGCGGCGCTCAGCGCCTCGTCGAGCGCGTCGGGGTCGGTTCCGGCGAGATGCAGCCGGGGGCGGGCCGCCGGGTCGTCCACGTCGAGGATCAGCTGCCGCGGCCGGCCGTCGACGTCGGGGAACAGGGTGCGCAGCGCCTCGTGGCGCGCGGTCACGTCGGCGAGCGCGTCCGCCAGGGCGCCGGTATCCACGTGGCCGTCGAGCCGCAGGCACAGTCCCAGGTTGTAGGTGCCGCTCGGCCCCTCGAGGTGGCTGAGGAACCACAGGCGTCGCTGGGCGTGCGAGAGGGGGATCTCGGCCGGGCGCTCGCGTACGGTCAGCGCCTGCCGTGCCTGCTCCGCATCGCCGAGGCATCCGGCGAGGGCGGCGACGGTCGGTGCCTCGAACAGACTGCGGACGGTCAGCTCGACACCGAGGGCGGTCCTAATGCGACTGATGAGACGGGTGGCGAGGAGGGAATGGCCGCCGAGGTCGAAGAAACCGTCGTCGATGGTGACCGTTTCGAGGCCGAGCACATCGGCGAACAGCTCGCACAGCACGTTCTCCCGGTGGGTGCGCGGCGCGCGGCCGGAGCTGAGCCGGGTGAAATCGGGGGCGGGCAGCGCCCTGCGGTCCAGCTTGCCGTTGACGGTCACCGGCAGCCGGTCCAGCGTCAGGACGGCGACGGGCACCATGTAGTCCGGCAGGGCCGCGGCGACGTGCCCGCGCAGCTCGGCAGGATCGGCCGTGGGGCGGGACGGGTCGGCCGCGACGGTGTAGGCGACGAGCCGCCTGTCACCGGGACGGTCCTCACGCACGATCACGGCAGCCTGCGCGACGTCGTCGTGCGTGAGCAGCCGTGTCTCGACCTCGCCGAGCTCAATGCGGAAGCCACGGATCTTGACCTGGTCGTCCGCACGGCCGAGGTACTCCAGCTCGCCGTCCGCGCTCCAGCTCACGAGGTCACCGGTGCGGTACATGCGGGAGCCCGGAGCGCCGTACGGGTCGGCCACGAAGCGTTCCGCGGTGAGGGCGGCACGGTCGTGGTAGCCGCGGGCGAGTCCGGCGCCGGTGAGGTAGAGCTCTCCCGGGACGCCCGCGGGGACGGGGCTCAGACCGGCGTCGAGCACGTAGACCCGGGTGTTGGTGATGGGCCGGCCGATGGTGGGAGCCCCCGCGCCGGGGCTCAGGGGCGCGCTCATGGTGGCGCAGACGGTCGACTCGGTGGGGCCGTAGGCGTTGACCATCGTGCGGCCGGGGGCCCACCGGTCGACGAGCTCCGCCGAGCAGGCTTCTCCGGCGGTGACCAGGGTCATCGACGCGGGCAGCCGCGCCTCGCCCATGGCGGAGAGCACGACGGGGGGAAGGGTGGCGCACGTGATCCGCCGCTCGGCGAGCAGGTCTGCCAGCGGCCGCCCGGCGGCCAGCCGCTCGGCGGCCGCCACGACCAGCGTGGAGCCGTTCAGCAGCGTGCTCAGGATCTCCCACATCGACGCGTCGAAGCTGGGTGAAGAGAACTGGAGCACCCGGTGGCCATCGCCGCCGCCGAACCAGCGGCGGTGGGCGGCGGCCATGCTGGCGACCCCGGAGTGGCTGACGACGACGCCCTTGGGCAGCCCGGTGGAGCCGGAGGTGTAGATGACGTACGCGGCGTCCAGTGGCACGAGCCCGCTCACGCCGTAGCCGTCGGCGGGCAGTTCGGTCTCGTCGAGCAGCAGCTGCTCGGGTCCGTCACCGGGGAGCGCGCCACGCAGAGCGCTCGTGGTGATGACGAGGGCGGGGCGCGCGTCGCCGAGGATGTAGGCGATGCGGTCCGCGGGGTACGCGGGGTCCACGGGCACGTACGCGGCGCCGGCCTTCATGACGGCCAGCAGGGAGACGACCGTGTCGGCGGAGCGTCCCAGCGCTACCGCCACCGCACTGCCGCGGCGGACCCCTCGAGCGTGCAGGAGCCCGGCCAGGCGGGCGGCCCGTGCGTCGAGTTCGCGGTAGCTGTAGGACACATCGTCGGCGACGAGTGCGGTCGCGTCCGGTGCGGTGCGGACCTGCCCGGCGAACAGCTCGGGCACGGCGGCGTACGGAACGTCCCGAGCGGTGTCGTTCCAGCCGGTGAGCAGGGCCTCGCGCTCGGCTCGGGACAGGATGCCGACGGCCGCGACCCGGCCGTCCGGGTCCGCCGTGACCGCGTCGAGGAGCCGCAGGAAGCGCCGGCCGATACCGGTCGCGGTCGACTCGTCGAAGAGGTCGCGGGCGTACTCGATACGAACGTCGACGCCGGCCGGTTCTCCGGTGCCGGTGAAGCGCTCACCGAGCCGGAACGCCAGGTCGAACTTGGCGGTGTCCGTCTCCATCCCGCGCGAGGACGCGACGGTCCCCGGAAGGTCCAGTACCGGTGCCTCGTTGTCCTCCAGGGCAAGGGTGACCTGGGCCAGCGGGTGCCGGGCGAGCGAGCGGACCGGGTTGAGGATCTCCACCAGCCGCTCGAACGGCACGTCCTGGTTCGCGTACGCCGCGAGGTTCGCCGTCCGCACCCGCTCCACCAGCTCACGGAAGGACGGGTCACCCGACACGTCCGTCCGCAGCACCAGCGTGTTCACGAAGAAGCCGACCAGGTCGCCGAGCGCTTCGTCGGTCCGGCCGGCGATGACGGTGCCGACCGGGATGTCGTCACCGGCGCCGATCCGGTTCAGCAGCGCGGCGAGGGCCGCCTGCGCCACCATGAACACGCTCGCGCCGCTCTCCTGGGCGATGGCCCGCAGCCGTGCGTGGACGTCCGCTCCGAGCCGCAGCTCCGCCCTGCCGCCCTCGTGGGTCGCCACCGCGGGGCGCTGCCGGTCCACCGGCAGCGCGAGCTCCTCCGGGAGACCGGTCAGCGCGGTGCGCCAGTGCGCGATCTGCTGGGCGAGAAGGCTCTTCGCGTCCTGCTCGTCGCCGAGCAGTTCGCGCTGCCAGAGCGTGTAGTCGGCGTACTGCACGGGCAGCGGAGTGAACCGCGGCGCCGCACCGCCCAGCCGGGCGGTGTAGGCCGTGGACAGGTCGCGGGTGAACGGTGCCACCGACCAGCCGTCGCCCGCGATGTGGTGCACCACGATGAGCAGCACGTGGCGTTCGGCGCTCAGCGAGAACAGGTGTGCCCGCACGGGGACTTCGGTCGCGAGGTCGAATCCCCGGCGTGCCGCGGCGGCCAGTTCGTGCTCGATCTCGCTGTCGGCCGTGTCCGCGGTGACAAGTTCGGGCCGGGCGTCGTGCGGCGCGAGGACCAGCTGGTGCGGTTCGCCGTCGCGTACGGGAAACACGGTCCGCAGGCTCTCGTGCCGCGCCACCACGTCGGCCAGCGCCGCGCGCAGCGATTCGACGTCCGGGCGCCCGGCCAGCTCCACCGTCAGGCCGTCGTTGTAGGCAGCGGCACCACCGGTCTCCATCTGGTTCAGGAACCAGAGCCGGTTCTGGGCCGCCGAAAGCGGCAGCACCTGCGGCCTGGGCCGGGCCGTCAGCGCGGGCCGTGCGTCGGGGGCGAGGCCGAGCGCCGCCGCGAGTGTGGCGACGGTGGCGTTCTCGAACACCGTGCGCAGGGTCAGTTCCGCGTTGAGTTCGCGGCGGATCTGTCCTACCAACCGGGTCACCTGGAGCGAACTGCCGCCCAGGAGGAAGAAGTTGTCATCAACGGAGACGACGTCCTTGTCCAGCACCTCGGAGAACAGCCGGCACAGGGCCACCTCGTGCACGGTGCGCGGCGCGCGGTTCGCGGACGCGCTGGGGAGCTCCGGCTCCTTCGGCTCAGCGGTGCGCACGGGCAGAGCCATGATCTGCCCGGCATCGAGCGTGACCGAGTCCACCCGGGCGTCCGGGCCGGCCGAGCCGAACCGGTGCAGGAAGTCGAGGAAGGTCTCCTGGTAGGCGCGGAGCGCGTCGTCCTCGTACAGGTCCGGGTTGGCGTCGAAGTCGATCTGCAGCCCGGCGCCCGTACCGCGGTCGTAGACGTTGAAGGAGATGTCGTCCACGGGCCCGGTGGAGAGACTGTGCGCCTCGGCCCGGTGTCCGCCGAAGGTGACGTCGTAGTCGAACATCATGATGTTGACGTGCGGACCGACCAGCCGCCGTTCGTCGGCGAGCATCCCGAGGTCGTGCCGCAGGTCCTCGAACTGATAGCGCTGGTGCTTCATCGCCCCGCGCGTCTGGACGGACACCCGGTTCAGCAGCTCGCCCACCGTGATGTCGGGACGGACCTCGACGCGCAACGGCACCACGTTGGAGACCATGCCGGGGACACTCCGGCCGTTGCGGCCCAGACGGTTGGACACCGGCAGGCCGAGCACGATCTCCGGTGCGCCGGTCAGGTTCCGGAGCCATGCGGCCACAGCCGCGATCAACGCGGGCGGCCAGGTGACGGAGGCGTCGGAGGCCAGTTCGCGCAGCCGGTCGGTGGCCACGGGGGACAGCTGGGCGGTGAGCCTGGCCGGCGCACCTGCCGGGGCGGGCCGCTCGCCCGAGAGGCTGACCGGCTCCGGGCAGCCCTCGAGCCGGTCGATCCAGTAGGCGCGGTCCCGCTCGAAGAGCTCGGACCCCTGGTAGGCGGCCTTCTCGTCGAGGAGGATCGCCAGCGGGGCGAAGGGGGTCGGGGGCACGGTCTCGCCCGCCGCCAGCGCGGAGTACACCTCCGCCGTCCGCCGGGTGATCCTGTTCACGGTGAAACCGTCGACCAGCAGGTGGTGGTAGCGGTACAGCCAGAAGTAGTGGTTGTCGGAGAGCTTGAAGAGAGCGAAGAGGAAGAGCTGGTCGTGTGCGGGGTCCAGGGGCCTCGCGGCGTCCGCCGCCATCCAGGCGCGGGCCGCGCCGGACGGGTCGGGCTCGGTGCTGACGTCCACCACGTGCAGGTACTGGTCAAAGCTCTCTGCCGGAAGGATTCGGGCCACGGGGCCGCCGTCCGCCTCCGAGAAGCGCAGCCGCAGGGTCTCGGCCTCGACCACGACCTGGCGCACAGCCTCCTCGAACAGGCCCGCGTCCACCGGTCCCGCGATTTCGAGGAATTCACCGATGTTGAAGGTTGTGTTCTGCGGATTGAGCTGCTGCGCGTACCACACACCCGACTGGGCAGCGGTCAGCGGAAGAAGAGCGCCCCGTACGTCAGACACAACCACTCACCCTCGATGCAGTGATGAAAATCGAAACTTCCAAACATGACAACTTGCCCATGTCTAACAGTCCGCATTCGGCCGGGACAACGGCAGTTGCAGAAAGTTGCCATCCGCGCCCAAGTCCCCTCGCGGGCGCGCATGCTAGCGTCGCCAGCATGACCGGAGACAGGAAATCAGAGACCACGCTGCTCGATCACCACATGCCTGAATGGCATTTCCGTGAACATCACTGGGTTGCGGTTGACGCACCGCGCGACGAAGTGCTGCGAGCGGCCCAGGAGATTACCTGGCGAGAGGCTCCGGTAGCCCGATTCCTGTTGCTCTTCACGCGGAACCGGCTGCGCCCGGACGGCCGGGTACTCGAAGACTTCGCCATGGGCGGTGACACCGTACTCGCCCTGAACGACAACGAGTTCCTCTACGGCGGAATCGGTTCGCAGGCCGGCCCCGTGACCCCCGAGCAGCCCATGCACGAGGTGTTCCGGGACTATGCGGAACCAGGTTGCACCAAGGTCGGTTTCAATATGTTGTATTGCGACGGAAAATTGATGACCGAGACGCGGATCCTCGCAACGGATGAGAAGACCCGTCGCAGCTTCGGGCGGTACTGGACCGTGATACGAATCCCCAGTGGCGCCATCAGGATTGCTCTCCTGTCCGCAATCAAGCGTCGCGTCGACGGCGATCGAAAAGAATCCGCGGGCCGCTCGGACGAGCGGCCCGCAGACAGCAAGGATCAGGCCTGAGCTTCCCGGACCAGATCAATGAAGAGACCTGCGGTCGAGTTGCGGTAGAAGTCCTGGGTCGTCACCTTCGGCAAGCCTTGTTCACGCATTTCACGGAGAACCCGGATGACCAGCAAAGAGTTTCCTCCGAGTTCGAAGAAATTATCCTTCAGGGTGACCTCGCAGCTGAGCGCGTGTCCCCAGAGCCCCAGGACCTGTTCCGTGAGCCCGCCGGAATCGCCGTCGACCGCCCCCGGCCGCTCCTTCGCCCCGGCGCGCCCGGCCCCGGCCGCCGCTCCCTGCCGCCCCGGCTTCACGGCCACGGGCTCGGGCAGAGCAGCCGTGTCCACCTTGCCGTTGATGGTCAGCGGGATCGAATCGAGTTCGGTCACCGAGGCCGGGACCATGTACACGGGCAGGACTCCCCGCGCGTGGGCCAGCACATCGGTGGTGGGGGCGGCCGTGCGCAGCGTCACATAGGCGTCGATACGGGCGGTGGCCGGGTCACCGGGGATGTCGTGGTTGAGCACGGCCGCCGCGCCCGCTACCGCGGGGTGGCTGAGCAGCACGTTGCGGATCTCGTCCAGTTCGATGCGGTGACCGCGCACCTTGACCTGGCTGTCGAGCCGGCCGAGGTGGTCCAGGCTCCCGTCGGTGCGCAGTCTTCCGCGGTCACCGCTTCGGTAGATCCGGCCGCCGCCGTGCGGATCGGCGACGAAGCGCTCCGCGGTGAGGTCGGGCCGGCCGAGGTAGCAGGTGGCCACCCCGGCGCCACCGACGCAGATCTCCCCCGGGACACCGATCGGCAGGAGCCTGCCATGGGGGTCGCGCACCGAGAGGGACCAGCCGGGCAGCGCCGTGCCGACCTTGCGGCCGACGGCGAGGACGTCGGCGGGGGTCACGGTGTGCGCGGTCACGTGGACGGTGGTCTCCGTGATGCCGAACATGTTCACCAGCCGGCACTCCGTGTGGGAATGCCGGGTGAACCACGGAGCCAGCATGCGCACGTCCAGCGGTTCGCCGCCGAAGATGACCAGGCGCAGGGCGAGTTCGGTGCGCCGCTGCCGGTCCACCTCGACGACCTGGGCAAACGCGGACGGCGTCTGGTTCAGCACCGTGACGTGCTCCCGGACGAGCAGATCGTGAAAGAGGTCGGTGTCACGGGTCACCCAGTAGTCGACGACTACCAGACGGCCGCCGGTGAGCAGGCAGCCCCAGATCTCCCAGACCGAGAAGTCGAAGGCGCTCGAGTGGAACAGCGTCCACACGTCGTCCGCGCCGAGTCCGAAGTCGTCGCGCGTCGCCTCCAGCAGGGCGGCGACGTTGCGGTGGGGCACCACGACGCCCTTGGGCCGACCGGTCGACCCGGAGGTGTAGATGACGTAGGCGGCGGACGAACCGTCCTCCTGAACGAGCGGAGCACTGCCGCCGTCGCCCAGGGCGCGTATTTCGCCGGGGGTGACGACCCGTACTCCGTCGATGTCGGGGAACGACTCGTCGGCGCCGTCGACGACGACGAGACGTGTACCGGCGTCCGCCACCGTGTTGCGCAGCCTCTCCTGCGGGTAACGCAGGTCCATGGGCACGTAGGCGCAGCCCGCCTTGAGGATGCCGAGCAGGGTGACCACCAGGTCGGCGTTGCGCTCCAGGGCGACGCCGATCAGGCTGCCGGGCACGACACCGAGGGCGGTGAGGCCGGCCGCCGTCCGCTCGCCCAGCGCGTCGAGCTCCGCGTAGGTGAGGGCGGTGCTGCCCGCCGTGACCGCGATCGCGTCCGGGCATGAGCGGACGACGTCGGCGAAGAGTCCGTGCAGTGTGCGGCCGGCTGCCTCGGCGCTGCCCGTGGAAGGGGTGGCACCGAGCCGCAGCACGGACCGTGCCTCGTCCTGCGGCATGAGTTCCACGGCATCCAGGGTGCGCCCGGGATCGGCCGCCAACTGGGCTGCGACATGGGCGACATGGCCCGCGAAGCGTTCAGCGACGACCGGGGCGAGCGCGCCGAGGTCATGGCGCAGCACTCCCTCGGCGCTGCCGTCCTCGTGCAGCAGGAAGTGGAGCTCGGCGGGTTCCGTCGGGGCGAGGGACGGCAGCCGCCGCTCACCCGTCCTCGCGGCGTCGACGTGCAGACCAACACCCGGCAGGGCCACGGCTTCCGCTCCTCGCAGCCGGGCGAGGAAGTCTCCGGCGCTCCGGGCCTCGTCCACCGGCCGGCCGGTGCCGATGCGGGCAAGGACCAGCTGGACCGCCCCGGTGAGCAGCGCCTCGTCGGCGACCACGGCGCGGGACAGCGGCACGGGCACCTCCGCGACCCGGCCCGCTCGGGCCGGGTCGCCCAGGCCCCACTCCACAGGTGTCGGGTCCTCGCGCGGCAGCGTGGCGCTGTCGTTCCGGCCGAAGGTGAAGCGGGGTTCGTCGAAGGTGAGTTCGTGCCGGGCCACCAGGACGAGGTCGGCGTCTCCGCCCGCGTAGCGCACGAGTACGGCACGCATCGGCGGGCCCCCGGCGCGCACCGGCCGTCGGGCCTCCACGGCGATGCGGTGCCTGGCGGCCGGGTGACCGGCGTCGAAGGGGAGCGTCTCCTCCCACAGCCGGATGCGGTCAGCCGTCTGCGGCCAGGATCCGGCCGCCCCGGCACACAGTCGGCGCAGGATCTCTGCGGCATCGACCGGGGCCGGCACCCGGACCACCAGGCTGTGGCAGGCCTTGGCCTGACTTCTCGACATGGCGGGGCTCCTGAAGCAGTGCATGGTGTGTGGGTGCGGTCAGCGGGCGCTGAAGCCGCCGTCGACGGTGAGCGCGGACCCGGTGACCTGCCGGGAGTCGTCCCCGGCGAGCCAGACGGCCGCACCCGCGATGTCCTGGGGCTCGATGAGGGAGTTCATCGGCTGGGACTGCACGAAGATCTCCTCGTGCTCGTCGACGTCGACTTCGAGAGAGCGCGCGATCTCGGCGAGCATCCGGCCCTCGTTGAGCGGGTCGTCGCGTACGGAACCCGGACACAGGGCGTTGACCCGGACCCGGAACGGCGCGTAGTCGAGAGCGGCGGCCTTGGTCAGGCCGACCAGCCCGTGCTTCGCGGCGACGTAGCCGGCGAAGTGGCGGTAACCGACGAGACCCGCGGTGGAGGCCACGTTGATGACGCTGCCGGACCGCTGCTCCACCATGGACGGCACCACGGCCTTCATCATCCGCCAGGCACCGGTGAGGTCGATGCCCACCATCAGCTCCCACTCGTCCTCGGCGATCTCGTGCACGGCCTTGCCCGAAGGAGCCGCGATACCTGCGTTGTTGAGCAGGACGTCCACCGTCGCGAACCGCTCCAGCGCCTGCCGGACCGCCCCCTCGACGTCCTTCGGCCGCCGCACATCGGCGAGGACGGTGACGACGGCGGCGCCCTGCCGCCGGCAGAGCTGCGCCGTGTGCTCCAGCTGGGCCCGGGAGCCCAGCGGGTACGGGACCCCGGGCAGGTCCGCGCCGACGTCGACGAGGACCAGGTCGGCGCCCTCCTGCGCGAACCGCACCGCGCAGGCCCTGCCGAGCCCGCGTGCCGCCCCCGTGACGACAGCGGTCTTGCCCTGCAGCAGCGCGCGCCGTTCCTGGTCGCCGGTGTCTGTCAGGGCCGAAAGACCGTGGGGAGGGCCGAAGGCCGTCACGACTGCCGCGCCGCGGCCACGGCGTCGACGATCGGGAGCGGTGAGCCGATCAGGTACATGTGTCCGCCGTCCGGCTCCACCAGGTGAAAGGCGCCGGTGGTGGCGTGCCGCCACTCCTCGGCCTGCTCACGGGTGACCAGCGCGTCCCCGGTGGCGCGGAGGGAGGTGACGGGGATACTCAGCCGCTCCTCGGAGACGGGCTTGTAGTTCTCGTGCATCTCCACGTCGGCGCGCAGGATCGGCAGCAGCAGTTCCCGCATGTCCGGGTCGGCCAGCGCCTCGTGCTCGTATCCGGCGAACTCCTGGACCCGGGCGAGGAACTCCTCCTCCGGCAGCCCGGTCGCCCGCGCGCTGCGACCGGTCCAGGGCCCCGGAGAACCGCTGACGAAGAGGTGGGTCAGCTCGACGGCGGGGTCCCGCTCCAGCCGACGGGCGAGCTCATAGGCGAGTACGGCCCCGAGGCTGTGTCCGAACAGGGCGATCGGGCCGTCGCCGGCCAGCCCGGCGATCCGGGGTGCCAGCGTGTCGGCGGCCACGACCACGTCCAGGAACGGCTCCTCGATGAACCGTTCCTCGCGGCCCGGGAGCTGAAGGGGCACGATGCGCGGAGCGTGGTCGGGCAGGTCTTTCCAGGCGCGGTAGAAACCGGCGCCGCCTCCGGCGAAGGGGAGGCACACCAGTGCATGGGTCATGAGCGCAATCGCTTTCTGAAAGGGTGCCGCTTCCCTCGGTGCGGCGTGGTAGCCACGGCCGCGGCGGCGTCAGTGCCACCGTCACACCGGCGGGGTAATCGGGCAACGGGCGTTGCACATAGTTGCCAACGCCCGTTGCCGACCCGCACGAGAGGGACGGTCAGGCGGCGTCCATGGCGACAGCCAGCGACCTGGGCCGCATGTCCGTCCAGTTCTCGTTGATGTGGTCCAGGCAGGCCTGACGGCTGTCCTCCCCGTGTACCACGGTCCAGCCCGCCGGAACCTCGGCGAAGGCCGGCCACAGCGAGTGCTGGTTCTCCTCGTTGACGAGGACGAAGTAGCGGGCGTCGTCGTTCTCGAAGGGGTTCGTGGCCATGATTCAGTCTTCCTTCACTGTCTGTCGGTCGAAGTGGGCACGGGCCGTACCGACGAAGTCGGAAAGCCGGTCCACGCCCCAGAACTTGTCGAATCCACTGATGAAGAACGGCACCCCGAAGACTCCGTCGCGGTCCAGTGAGCCCAGGGCCGCGAGGCCGCGCTCGCGGATGCGCGGGTTCTCGTGCGCACCGGTGAGCGCGTCGGGGTCGATGCCGAGCGTCTTGCCGATGCGGTGCATCGTGTCGAGGTCGCTGATGTCGTCGCCCAGCTCCCACCGCGCGCGGTAGGTCTCGGCGATGAACTCCCGCCCCGCTCCGAGCTCGTCCGCCGCCAGGTAGGCGAGGTGTGCCACCTCCCAGCGCGGATCGGGGTCCTGGGGCCACACCATCTGCAGGCCCCGGGACCTGGCCAGCCTCCGGACGTCCTGAAGGATGTAGAGGTGCTTCTCCTTGGACATCGCCACGTAGGGAAGGGTGATGTCGTTGCGTTCCAGGTGGATGCGGGCGTCCTCGTCCGGTTCCCAGAAGGGCAGCCATTCGATCCGGTCCGCAACGTCCGCATGGTCGCTGGTCAGATCCCGGTAGGCCATCCAGGAGTACGGGCTGCGGAAGGAGAAGTACCAGCGTGGTCCGCGTCGTGCCATCACCGCTCCAAAGGGGGTCGTGGGTGGTCCGGACCGGCCGGCACACAGGACGCGGCATCGCGGGTCCGGGTGCCGGGCGGCCTCAGATGGTGATTCCGCCGTCGATCTGGAGCACTGCTCCGGTGATGTAGGCGGCCCGGTCCGAGACGAGGTAGGCGACGAGGTCGGCCACCTCTTCCGCCGTGCCCATGCGGCGGAGCGGAATGGAGGAGAGCGCCTCCTTGCGGGCCTTGTCGTTCATCGCGGCCACCATGTCGGTCTCGATGAAACCGGGGGCGACCGCGTTGACCCTGATGTTGGACCGGCCCGTCTCCTTGGCCAGGGCCCGGGAGAAACCGATGATCCCGGCCTTGGAGGCGGAGTAGTTGGTCTGGCTCGCGTGCCCGTACACGCCCGCGACGGAGGAGATGTTCACGATCGCTCCGGCGCGGCGCTTCATCATGCCGAAGGCGACGGACCGGCAGACGTGGTAGACGCCGTCCAGGTTGGTGTCGATGACCTGGTGCCACTGCTCGTCCTCCATCAGGACCAGCGGGTTGTCACGCGTGATGCCGGCGGCCGTGACGGCCGCGTCGATCTGCCCGAACTCCTCCTCGGTGGAGGCGATCCAGGCCCGGACGGCCCCGGCGTCGGCGACGTCGACCCGGCTTCCCCGCACGCGCACACCGGAGTCGGCCAGCTCCTTCTCCAGCGTGCGGGCCGACTCCTCGTCCGAGCGGTAGCAGAAGGCGATGTCGAATCCGTCGCGGGCCAGCGCGTGAACCGTGGCTCGGCCGATGCCGCGCGAGCCACCGGTGACCAGTGCCGCCCGGTTCGTGGTGTCTGCCATGTTGTTCTCCGTGAGTGTGCGCATCAGGTGGCCAGGGCACCGGGGCGCAGGGCCTCGGCAGGGCGGAAGGCCATGGCGATCCGGCCGACGGTCATCACCGTCTCGCCGGCGGATCGGGTCTCGCCCTCGAACAGAACGGTGTCGTCGATCCGGCGGCTGAGCAGGACCCGGTGTTCCAGTACCTCGCCCGGCAGCACGGGCCGGTGGAACTCGACACCGGTCATGGACCCGAAGAGCATCACCTGCCCGTCCAGGACGTCGGGGTTGGGGTCGTCCCAGGTGGCGAGCGCTCCCGCCGACTGGCACCAGGACTCCACCAGAAGCGACTTCGGGTAGGCGAAGTCCTCCTCCGGGGAGTCCGGGCCGAGCTTCTCGTACCAGGGCTCGTTGCAGGTGACCGCCTTGAGCGCGGTCAGCCGCTCACCGGGTACGACATCGACGACCCGGTCGACGAGGAGCATCGGGAACCGGTGCGGAAGCCGTGCCCGGATATCCCGCTGGCCGATCACGCGGCCACCTCCGGTGCCGGGACGCGCGGGCGGTAGCGCAGTCGTACCGACGCCGCTTCACCGCGCGAGGTGGCGAGCTTCGCCCGGCACTGCCACTCACCGGCGGGGGTCCGCTTCCAGCCCATGGAGATGTCCACCTGGTCGCCGGGGAAGACCGGCCCGGTGAACCGGGTGGACTCCACAGCCGCCAGCTCGCTGTCCTTCGAGTCCCCGGGTGCCGTGGCGAGAGCCGCGAGGTGGGTGCACTCGACCAGGCAGACGCCGGGGAAGATCGGAAACCCCGGGTAGTGGCCGGGCAGCACCCGCTCGCCGTCCTCGACGGTGAAGCGGGCGGCGGTGTGGGACTCGTCAGTGGCGGGGAGCACCTCGACCAGTCCCGCGAGCGGGGAGGCGGCGGGCATCAGGCCGGCCGCCCGGCCGCGTCGAGTTTGCCGAGCAGCAGGTCGTAGGCGCTCTGCAGGGTGACGATCCGCTTGAGCTCGGACTCCGGCAGCTTGATGCCGTACTTCTTCTCCAGCACGACCACGACCTCTAGCGCCATGAGCGAGTCGACCTCGAGGTCGTCGACGAACTTGGCGTCATCGGTGATCTCGGAGACGTCGACGTCCAGCACCTGCGCCACGAGAGCACGCAGTTCTTCCTTGTCCAACACGGGTGTCGTTCCTTCCATCAGCTGTGAATGAGGGGGTCAGCGCAGGCCGAGCAGGGCGCAGCCGACGGTGCCGGTGCGGTCCACGGAGGTGAGCACGCCGACCCGGCCGGCCGCCGTGCCGGGGTGGTCCGACGCGTACGACAGCAGCGCCGCGGCCTGGAACGCCGCCGCGGCCGCGCCGGTGTCGCCGATCAGCCCGGTGGGCATGAGGTCGGCGTGCTCGGCCGCGCCGAAGACCTCGGCCACGGCGTCGGTCTCCCCGCGGCCCGCGCGCCCGGGGGCTCCGGAGCGGGCGACCGCCACCACCTGACCGGTCTCGACGCCGGCCCGGCGCAGCGCGGAGCGCAGGCAGGACACCAGGGCTGAGCGGGTGTCGCCGCCCTGAACGACGCCGAGTTCGACGGCGAGGACCTCGGCCAGTACCGGCTGCTCGGTACCGGCAGGGGCCTGCGGCTCGACCAGGAGCATGGCGCAGCCCTCGCCGAGCGGGGCGCCCGTGGCGCTGTCGCCCTCATCACCGGACCGGCGCTCCAGCCACGCACGGGCCTGCGAGAACTCCTCGGCCGCTCCGCACAGCACGGTACGGGCGCGGCCGGAGGCGAGCAGCCTGCGCGAGTAGTTGAGGGCGTGCAGGCCGGCGGTGCGGCCGCCCGCGATGGTCGCGTTGGGGCCCTTGAGCTGGTACCAGATGGCGCTCTGACCCGCGGCGCAGTTCATCACGGTGTTGGGGAAGCGTGCCGGGTCGACGAAGAACGGCTGGTCGCCGGTGAGCGACTCCCTGGTGAAGTCCATCATGGACTGGGCGCTGCCGGTGGTGGTGCCGAGTGCGAACGCGGCGCCCTCGCCGGTGCCGACCGCACGGTTGCGGTCGTCGTCGTCGAGCAGGGCGCCGACGGCCGTGACGGTCAGACCGGTGACCCGGTCCATGGACCGGGTCCCCTTCTTGCCCAGCACCTGACGAACATCGAACCCGGGCACCACGCATCCGGTGCCGTCGGGGAGCTCGCCGTACTCCGTGCCGAGATCCGCCACGGTAGGACGCCGGTCGCGCAGGCCCTCGGCGAACGCCTCCCTGCCGATGCCGTACGACGACACCGCCGACCATGCGGTGATCACCGGGCGTCCGACGCAGGTGGTGAGTGTGGGCATGTCCGTCGTTTCCTTCCGCTGTTCAAGCTTGCCGAGCTCGACGAGCTCGCGAAGTCACGTCCGTGTGGACGCTGTTGGCGCGAAACCGGGGCTTGGCTCTCCCCGCGAAGTCCGGGAGGAACGGCCTGGGCAGGCCGCCGACTGCCCAGGCCGCTGTGTCATGCCTGCGCAGCGGTGCCGTTGATCGCGTCGAGTACACGCTGGTCGAAGTTGACCAGGCTCCAGTCGAGGCGGTTGGCGATGGCCGCGTAGCCGTGCACGATCCGGCCGGTGGCCGTCTTGACCAGCTTGCCCTCGCGCAGGACGTAGAAGTCCATGCGCGAGGTGTAGGTGAAGTCCTTGAAGACCTCCTCGACGGTGTAGACCGTGTAGAGGTCCTCCTCCATCAGTGCCTCGTCGAGGATGCGGATGTCGGAGCGGGGCACGACCGGGATCCAGCGACGGTCGTCGAGCAGGGTCTTGATGGAGATCCCCCGGTCGGCGACGAAGCGGTCCTTGCCCTCCTCCATCAGCCGCAGGTAACCGGACATCTGGATGCGCTCGGTGAAGTGGCAGTACGGGTAAGGGATGTTCCACTTCCAGGCGTACGCGTTCTGCCCGGCGGTGAGCGAGGCGAGGATCTCCTCCTCGGCGGGGGCAGCGGCGGCCGTACCGCGTTCCAGGTCGTCGCCCAGGGTCTCGACGGCGAACCGGGCGAGCTGCTCGGGGACCTCACCGGCCGCCTCGAGGTAGGTGTCGACGCGCAGCGAGACACGGACCTTGGAGGTCACGGCCTTCTGGATCTCACCATCGCGCTCGAACTGGATGACGACCTTGAAGCCGATGGTGGCGTCGTCGTCCTTCGTCCACGGGACGACCTCGGCGTCGGCGATGTCGTCCATGTGGAAGGCATGCAGGATCCGGCTGTCGATGGAGACGATGTCGAGGCCGAGGCCGTGCTGCTCGTAGAGAGCGCGCGCGGGCAGCCCGGCCTGCCGGAAGTGGTCCAGCACGGCTTCTTCGACGAGGTAGTTGACGTGCTTGAAGCCGATCCAGGTGCAGATGTTGGAGCCCTCGTAGCGAGGGCGCACCGGGGTGTTCGTAGTGGTGTCGAGAAGCGCCTTGACGGCGGTGTCGGTGACGAGAGTCATCGCTGGAGCTCCATGGCGTTGAGAGGGACGGTCCCGCCCTGTGGGGCGGCGCCCTCGGTCGGGTTGACGAAGTCCCTTACCGCGGCCGCGAACTGCTCGGCGGCCTCGAACATCGGGAAGTGCCCGCAGTCGGGCAGGACGCGGGAGACCGCGTCCGGTAGTGCGCCGGCGAGAGCCACGCCCTCCTGTGGAGGAGCAGCGAAGTCCCGTTCGCCGCCGAGGACCAGAGTGGGGAGGGTGATGCGGTCGGTCCGCAGCGTCGGCGTGCGCAGATAGAGATCGAAGAAGCTGAACCAGCCGTAGGGCCCGACCCGGTCGCGTACGCGCCGGCCCATGGCTTCCTGCAGGTCGGCGGGGAACCGGCCGCCCGAGTGGACCCGGATCCCTTCTTCCATGATCAGGTGGAAGTCGTTGAGGTAGTAACTGATGGTGTCCCAGTCGAACGCTTCGGCGCGGCCGCGGTAGAACGGCGAGACGAGGACGAGCGACCGGATGCCGAACCGGCGCGGTGCGTCGACGCCGCCCCGGTACTTCTGGTCGAGCAGGTCCAGCAGCACGTTCGCGGCCATCGAGTGCGCCACGACGACCGCGGGCCCGCCGGGCACCGCTTCCAGTGCCTCGGCGAGCCATCCCATGAGGTCGGGCTTTTCACCCCAGTCGGCGATGGCCTCCGTGCGCCACGGCATCCGGGCGGTCCACAGCTCGCAGTCGTCCGCGAGCAGTGGCAGGGTGCGTTCCCAGACGCTGTCGTTGGCGGCGAGGCCGTGCAGCAGCAGCACCCGGGGGCCGGGGCCCTCGGTGTGCTGCTGCACGGACACGGGCCGTGGATCGTCACCGGTGGACATCACGCCGGCTCGGGCGCCATGAGCAGCAGATCGGCGCACGCGTCGTCCGCGGCGGTGCCGGCGAAGGCGTGGACCGGCCCCTGCTCGCCCGAGTCGAACCAGCCGACGGCCGCGGCGCACTGGATGACTCCGTGTGCGCCCGAGGCGCGCCCGAGGTGCTCGGGCAGCTCCCAGCGTCGTCCGCGGGCCGGCCTGACCGGGCCACCCCTTCTGGTGTACGGGCCGAGGACCGCGCGTACGGTCGCCGACCGTTCCTCAGCGGCCTTCCGGGACTCCAGCACGACTGCCGCACCACCATCCACGGCCCTGGCACCGCCGAGGAGTCTGCGCACCACGTCGTTGTCGGGCTCGACACCGATCACCAGGGCCCGCTCGGCCCGTCCGGCCCGGATCATCGTGACAGCCCAGTGAACGGCGTCCAGACCGGACGTCTCGCCGTTGCAGACCATCAGGTTGGGTCCGCGCAACCCGTAACGGATGGCCGCGGACGAGGCGATGACGTTGCTGGACGCGTTGGGGAGGTCCATCGGGCTGGTCGCCGTGACGGTCTCCTCCCGGATGGTGTCCAGGGCCCGGACCACGGTGTCGAGATTGCCGAAGTTGGAGCTGACGATCACAGCCACGCCGGAGGGCTCGCAGGTGAGCCCGTCGACGCCGAGCAGACCGGCGTCCTTCAGGGCCGCCGCGGTCAGGCAGTAGCCCAGCTGGGTCGCCCGGTCCTTGTAGCGGAGCCCCTTGCGGCCGACGAGCTCGGCCGGCTCGACCGGCGTGCCGCCCGCGGCCGGACCGTCGGCGAGCGCCCGTACGGTGTCGGCTCCGGGCAGCAGCACGGCGGCGCCGGAGACCACCACGGTGGTCTCGGTGCTCTGCGCGGTCATCAGGGACCTTCCACTATGGCGACGGCGTTGATACCGCCGAATCCGAAGGCGTTCAGCTGCGCCACGTTCAACTGCCGGGAGACGGCCGGCTCCCCGGTGACGAAGCGGAAGCGTGCGGCCTCGTCGACCGGGTCCTCCAGGCCGACGGTCGGTGGTACCCGTCCCTCGTTGAGTGCCCGGATGCCCACGATCAGGTTGATCAGACCGGACGCCCCCGAGGTGTGCCCGGTCATGGACTTCACCGCGGTCATCAGGGGCCCGGCGGCGTATTCGCCCAGCACGTCGGCGAGCGCGGCGGCCTCCGCCTCGTCGTTGAGCAGAGTGCCGGTGCCATGCAGCATCACCAGGTCGACGTCGGACGGCTTGGTGCCGGCGAGCCGGTGCGCGGCGCGCATGGCTTCGGCGATGCCCTCGGGGGAGGGAGCCGTGACGTGGTAGGCGTCGCAGTTGACGGCGACCCCACGCAGCCCGCCGTACACCCGGGGCGCGCCTGCCCCGTCGCGGCGCAGCACTATCGCCGCGGCACCGTCGCCCATCAGCACGCCGGTGCGGTTGCGGTCGAAGGGCCGCACCCGTTCCGGTGGCTGCGGGTGCACGCGCTCCAGGAGCCCGTACATGGACTCCGTCAGCACGTCGACGCCCGCGACGATCACGGTCTCGGGCGCGTCGTCGCCCTCCTGGTCCAGCAGGTCCGAAGCGAGCGCCAGGGCGTACAGCGAGGCGGAACACGCGTTGGAGAAGGTGTGGGTGACATCGGCGTTGAAGCGTTCGCGAAGAGCGGTGCCGAAGTGGAGACCGGCGTCGGCGAACGGGGTGCCCTCACGCCACCAGAGCTCGAGGGAGCGCAGCTCCCGCAGACCGGTCCCGATCAGCACGGGGATGCCGCTGAGGTCCTCACCGAGCCCCGCGTCCGCGGCGGCCTGGCCTACGGCGTCCAGCAGGAGTTCGCCGGCTCTGTGGGGTACGTCCTGGCCGGGGACGGGTCTGTTGTCGACCTCGTACGCGTGTTGCGCACGAAACCGGGTGCGGTCGAACCCGCGGAGCTCGGCCCGGCCGGTGCGGCCCTGGCACAGGCTCTCGAAGAGTTCGTCGACGCCGGAGCCGGTAGCGGCCACGACGCCCATCCCGACGATGGGGCGGATCGTCATGACGCCTCCCTGGTTGCGTCGTACCGGCCGAGGAGGACCGCCGCGTTGTTGCCGCCGAACGCGAGACCGTTGTTCTGCACGATCCTCAGGTCGGCCTCGACCGCCTCGTTCGGGACACAGTCGACGTCGCACTCGGGATCGGTGGTGACGTGGTTGATGGTGGGCGGTATGAACCGGTTCTGGATGGCCAGGGCACAGCCGATGGCACCCAGGGCGCTGGCGGCGCCCATGGAGTGCCCGAGCATCGACTTCATGGAGACGGTGCGCGGTGGTGAGTCCCCGAAGACCTGGCGAATGGCGCCGGCCTCCGTGATGTCGTTGGCCTTGGTACCGGTGCCGTGCGCGGAGATGAGGTCCACCTCGTGCGGTTTGACGCCGGCGTTCTCCAGGGCGAGGCGCATCAGTTCCGCGACGCTGTCCCGGTCGGGCGCGACCTGGTGGTGGGCGTCGCAGTTGAGGCCGTAACCCAGCACCTCGGCATAGATGGTGGCGCCGCGTTCCAGCGCCGAGTCGAGGCGTTCCAGCACGAGGATCCCGGCGCCCTCGCCGGTGAGGATGCCCTTGCGGTCCACGTCGAAGGGCTGGCAGCGGTCCGGGGCTATGGTGCCGAGCCGGTAGAAGCCGGTGAAGGTCTTGCGGCACATCGCGTCCGCGCCGCCGCAGAAGGCGAACTCGGCCTCTCCCGAACTGACCACGTCGAAGCCGTAGCCGATGGCGTAGTTGCCCGCGGAGCAGGCCGTCGGAATGGTGAGCGCCTCCACGTCGGTGAGGCCGAGCTCCTGGGCGACGGCCACCGAGAGCCGGCCGGCCGGAACTCGTCGTGCGGCAACGGGGTCGAACGCACCCGTCCCGTCGGCCAGTTCCGAAGCGACCATCTGATCGAGATCGTAGCTCTCCCCATCGGTGGTACCGATGGAGACCAGTCCACGACGGCTGCGCAGCTCCGTCAGGTCCAGTCCCGAGTCCTCCAGAGCCATCCGGGCCGCCGCCGCCGAGAACTGCGCGGCCCTGCCGAGCTGTTCCACGTCGAGCGCGCTGATCCAGTCGCGTGGTTCGAAATCGGTGATCTCGCACCCGTTCGCGTGGGCGAAGCCCTCGGTGTCGAACACCGATATGGGGCGTGCCCCGCTGCGCCCTTCCCTGAGCCCCTGGAGGAACTCCTTCGCACCCAGCCCGATGCTGGACACCACACCGAGCCCCGTGAGGACGACCCGGTGCCGTTCCGGTCCGGCCTGGCCGGTGCCTTGCACAGCCGTCATGCCAACCTCCCAATCGACGCCGTCGGACCGACTACCAGCCGGCAGACTCGGAGACGACCTCGTAGACACCCTTGAGGTTCACCATGCGCGGCAGTTCGCTCTGGTTGATGACGACCTTGAACTCCTTCTCAAGCGCCGCCAGAATTTCGATGGCACGCAGGGAGTCAGCATTGTGGTCCTCCTTGAAAAGGCTGACCTCCGAGACCTCGTCCTCTTCGATCTCAAGAATGTCGCAGACGATTTCCTTGAGGGTGACGAGACGCTCGTCGCGCGTTGCAGTGGTCACGCGTCTACTCCTTTGTGGGTATGCCGCTCCATAACTCGCGGCGGGACTCGTACCGAATACTGGCGTTGGTCTCTTTCAGTCACAACGGCGTCTGCAAAAAGCTGCCATCGCGGAGTCGTTTCATGTCCGGACGGACCGCCGGGACGAAATCGTGAGGGCACGCCGATGCGGCACCCGGCGCGACAGCGGAAACGGCTGGCGCGCGGCAGCGGGTGCACGGCGAGCGGACGTGAGCCGGTGGGCGCGACACCGTCGGCGCGGATGTCGTCCGGTCCGCCCGCGACCACGGCACGCGCCTGCCGCCCGCCCGCGCTCGCGGGCTACGGCCGAGGCGTCGGGCTCACCACCGGGGCGCGAGCCGTGCCCGGATGTCCTCGATGAGCTCGTCGCGGCGTTCCACCAGGTAGAAGTGGCCACCGGACAGGACCTTCAGGCTGAAGCCCGCGGGTGCCACATCGGCCCACCCCTTGAGGCCTTCGACATCGACGTCCTGGTCGCTGTCGCCCACGTAACCGACCACGGGACAGGCAAGCGGAGTCCCCTGCCGGGCCCGGTACCGCGCGACGATCGAGAAGTCGGCCCGGATGGCGGGAAGGATCAGCTCGCGCAGATCCATGTCGTCCAGGAGCGCGGTATCGGTGCCGCCCAGCCGCTTCACCTCCGCGACGAGCTCGTCGTCGCTGCCGAGGGCGGCCGTGCGAGGGGTCAGCAGGTGCGGGGCCTTGCGGCAGGAGACCATCAGCACCGCGGGGACGACGCCGTGCCGCTGCTGGAGCCGCAGGGCTACTTCGTAGCCGAGCGAGGCTCCCATGCTGTGCCCGAAGAGGGCCAGCGGGGTACTCGTGTACGGCAGCAGCTCCTCCGTGACGGCGTCGGCGAGTGCCTCCATGTCGGTGAGGGGACGCTCAGCGATGCGCTCCTGGCGGCCGGGATAGCGGACGGCCATGACCTCCACGTCGGCGTCGAAGCCGCTCCCCCAGCTGTGGAAGAAGCCGGCCGAGCCGCCGGCGTGCGGCAGGCAGACCAGCCGCAGCCGCGGATCCTCGCGGGGGGCGATTCTGCGCAGCCAGCTGCTGTCGGTGCCAAGTGCCATGGTGGGGCGGTCTCCTCGCTCACATGAATACGTCAGTTGAGGGCGTCGGGAGTGTCGACGGACACGACCTCGACATCAGGGTCGATACGGCGGATCAGCCCGGCGAGGGTCCGCCCCGGTCCGAGCTCGACCAGCCGACGGCAGCCGAGCGGGCCGGTGAGGGTCCGTACGCTCTCTTCCCACCGCACGGGCGACGTGAGCTGGCGGGTCCCGATCTCGGGCCAGTCGCAGTCGCCGGTGTACGGCACGGCATCGACGTTGGCGACCACTGGCAGGTGGGAGGGGGCGCAGGCGGTGTCCTTCCAGGCCCGGCGCAGCGCGTCGGCGGCAGGAGCCATGTACGGGCTGTGAAAGGCGCCGCCGACCTGGAGCCGGATCATCTTGGCCCCGATGGACGGGGCCTGCTCGCCGAGTTGGTCGATACCCTCGGCGGAACCCGACACCACGGTCTGACCGGGGCCGTTGAAGTTGGCCGTCCACACCTCGTGGCCGGACGCGCGCACCTCACTCACGAGGGCTTCGACCTCGGACGAAGGCGCGGCGACGACGACACCCATAGTGCCCGCGCGTCCCTCCGCGGCGTCGCGCATGGCCCGCCCGCGGGTGGCGACCAGTGCGGCGCCGTCACGGACCGACAGGGCCCCGGCCGCGGTGAGGGCCGCGTACTCCCCGAGACTGTGGCCGGCGCAGGCGACCACCCGCCCGCCGAGCGCCCCGCGCCGTACGGCCTCCGCGTGGGCGATGACGGCGACCGAGAAGACCGCGATCTGCGCGAGGTCGGTACGGCGGAGGTTCTCGGCGCCGGTTCGCAACAGAAGTTCCGGCACGTCCTCGCCGGTGACTTCCGAGATATCGGCAGTCAGCTGCCAGGACGGGCATTCCTGCCAGGACACACCCATTTCTTGTTTCTGGGTTCCCTGGCCGGGAAACACAAGACCGATCGGCAATTGCTCCATGAATGGCCTTCCGTGCGGTATCAACCGGAGGTCGGCATGAGGGTCCGCTTTGTCACGGACCCTCACGCGGCGACGACGCACACGGGGGATTGTACGACCGCCTGGCACGGCTCCCTGTCAGAGTCGGGACTCCGCGCCTCGGAGCTATACAACTGCCCGATGGCCGGAGCGGCAACATTCCTTTCAGGAAGCTGCCAGTAAGGCGTTCCGGAAGAATTCCGTGCGCCAGGAGCCGCAGACCGGATCACATATGCCCGGTTCGGGCGAAGCGCCTCCGGCAGGGTTGGCCCCAGAGGCGCTTCCGCGTCACGGACGGGCGCGCCCGGCGCGGTCGAGGCCACTCTCCCCGAACGCCGCCCGTCCAGCCGCCGCCTCTTCGCTCCCGCTCCGTTGCGTGTCAGTTGCGCGGGCCCAGGCCTCCCAGAGCCGAACCGGACGCAGAGGGGAGCAGTCCCAGCTCGGCGGCTCTGACTCCGGCCTGAAAGCGGGAACTCGCACCGAGCAGCGCCATTACCTCGGCGACGTAGCGCCGATACGTGCGGACCGAGACGGTGAGCTCACGAGCGGCGACCTCGTCGGTGACGCCGGCCCGCAGGGCGCTCAGTATCTGCCGGGCGAGCGTGGCACGGTCGCGGCCCCCGAAGACGATGCGCTCACCGGCGGGCACCGCGTTGCTCCACACGCTCTCGAAGAGGATATGGAGTGTGTGTAACACGTCGGGCGTCCTGATCAGCGAGGCCCGGAGCCCGGCCGCCGACTCGGCCACCACGAGGCCGACCGCGCCGTCGACGATCAGCGCCTGTAGCGGTGGCACCCGCGCCACCCTGATCTCCACCGGCCGTTCCCTGCCGATCTGCTCCCGGACGAAGGACTCGTCGAGCAGGAGCGGGCTGGACAGCTGCCGGACGGCGACCGTTTCGCTTGCCTCGTGGATCAGTTCCTGCTCGGTACGCCTCGCCCGGACGCTCTGCTCATCGCAGCCCGGCACCCGGGCGTGCACGATGTCGATCGTCTCGGTCGCCGTCGTGATGAGCTCCTCGACAGTGCTGCCGTAGCCCCCTTCGACGGTGACGATCCCCTGCTTGCGGGCACTACGCCCACGATGGAGGGCCACGGTCGACTCGATCAGCGCCCGGACCTCCAGCAGGGCATGTTCGAGCTCGTCCCCTGGTTCTCTGGACATGTTGCTGTTCCACCATCCCCGTTGGTGTTCTGCCGACGCCGGCCCCCTGACGGGCCGCGTCGTCCACTCACTCGCCCGTACTGCCGCTACACCGCGAGCAGACCCAACTCCACGGCGCGCGCGCCGGCCTGGAAGCGGGAGTTGGCATCGAGTTCCCGCATGATCTCCGCGACATGACGGCGGTAGGTACGCAGTGACACGTTCAGCTCACGCGCGGCGACGTCGTCCGTATGGCCGCACCGCATCCGCTCCAGGATGCTTCGGGCGAGCGTCGTACGCAGCCGCGGTCCGAGGTCGAGGTGGTCGGTGAGCCTCCGCCCCCGGGACCACGCACCGGCGAACAGAAGCTCCAACGCACGTATGACCGCTATGTCGTTGACCACGGTCGCCCGCGAGACGTGCTCGGTCGGGGCGCCCCCCACGAGGGCACCCGCGCCGTCGACGACCACGATCTCGCGCAGCTCACGTTCGATGACCCGGATCTCCAGCCGGGCATGGGGGAGTCCGCGCAGAACGGCAAGGGGGGCATCCGCCAACTCCGCGCTGCTCAACACCCTTACCATCACTGAAGGGTCGATTCCCGCAAGCAGCCGCAGGACGATGTTGGTGAAGTCGCCCGCCTGCGTCAGCGCCACGCTCAGGGTATGGCGGACCCCTCCGACGAGATGACACAGCGCACTGTCGAGCACGGCCTTGTCAGCCGACCCCGCCGTGAGAGCCGTGACCGGCTGCCTGCGACATAGCGACATGGAGGACTCGATCAACGCCTGGGCCTGCAGCAGCGCCCGCTCAAGGTGCGCCGCGTACTCCTCGGGCACGGTCCGCTCAGCTCTCTCCGCCGGCGGATCGGTCACCGTATGCATCACTTGACCCCACTTCGACCACTCAGGATTCTCTTCACCCGTCCGCGCCGACTCTCAGCATCGCCGTCCCCCCGGGGTCGCCGGTGGATGACTGCTCGAAGCATCTGACCAATTCGGCACTTTCGCGCCAAGAACATGATTTAAAAAAGGCCTGTTTTCCATCGCGGACACTAGTTCGCGCACCAAGAATCAGTCAAGAAGAATCGGCCACCCCAGAACGCCCGTCACGCCTCCCCCCACGACCCTCCTCCCATGAATTCCTCCCCCTTCCGCAAGTCCACGGCTGATGACTTTTCCGGCCGGAGCGGACTGCCGCACCGGCCGCCGCGCCTACGCCGCGACCTCCGGGGTTCTCCCAGCTCAACGCCGTTCACAGACACTCGGGCCATGGGTGCGGCCAACCGCCCCGCACCGTCCGCTCCCGTGCCTGACGGCCCCTTGCGGCAGTCGGCTCGGAGCCGGACTGGAGAAGAAGCCCCACCCCCCGGCCGCGGTTCCTGATCGGGCGCCCCTCAGGCCTCCCTGTCAACAAGTTGCCCACGCGCACCAGAGACGGAGGCCGAATCCACGGTTTTGACCACGGTCGACAACCAACCCCTCACCGAGCGTGAGATCGATGTCCCATTGCTGCCACCCTGTCTTCCCGCCCCTGATTTCATGCATACGGTCACCGAGTGACCACGCACCGCGCATCAATCCCCCCTCCCGTCAAGGCCGCCCGCCCCCGGGCCGACGCTGAGGTGTGGTGGTGGAAGGTACCGCCGGGCACATGCGACCCGGCGGACAGCGCCCTTCTCGACACCACCGAGCGCACCCGGCTTAAGCGGCTCCGGTCGGCCGACGCGGCAGCCGAATACGTCTCTTGCCGTGCGGCCGCTAAGCGCATATTGGCCCGGCGTTTTCACGAGTCAGCCGCAGACATTTCATTTGGCCGCCACCCATGCCCCGGGTGCGGGAGTAAGGACCACGGGCCCCCCTCGATTGTTTATCCAAGAACTAATTTTCAAATCAGTCTTTCCCATTCGTCCGGACTCGGCATGCTTGCCGCCGCCCCCTTCCCCGTCGGGGTGGACGCCGAGGCGATCAGGGAGCTCCCTGTCGACGAGCTCGCGCGCAACGTGCTGACCCCCCGCGAGCGGGAATCCGTCCTCGCCGCACCGGCTGGACTGCTCCGCTCCAGGGCGTTCCTGCGCTGCTGGACCCGCAAGGAAGCGGTCCTCAAGGCCACCGGGGTCGGGATCGTCACCGACCTGTCCCGGCTGGAGACCCGTGCGTGGGAGCGGGGCCCGGCCGAGATGACCACCGACGTCCTCTCCAGGCCGACCACCTGGCGCGTGGACGACGCCCCGGTGCCGGACGGCTGGACGGCGGCCGTCGCGGTCCCGGCCGGCTTCGGCGGCGGCATCTCCGTGTGGCCACCGGAGTAACGCCCGAGGTAGCACCGCCATGGCGGTGCTACCTGCTCCGACGAGCCCCGCACACCTGCGTTGACTCGACGTCAGGTATGGGGCCGTCGTTCCTGACCCGTGTCCGGTGCACGAAGTGCCGTGTTCCGGTTCGCAGAAAGCCCGGTCCTGAGGCGGTCGTTGAGACCGCCGGAGGACCGGGCTTTCTGCGGGCCGGGCTCTCGCCCGTCGCCTTCGTGCGCCGAACGGGGCTCAGGCGTCCGGAGCGGTCTGCTCCGTGCCGTCGGCCGGCTTCTCGCCGTCCGTCTCCGCCTCGGCCGGGGCCAGGCCGAGGCGCTCGAGCAGCCACTTGTCGAACTCGATCGAGGCCCGCACCCAGCTGACCGTCGAGGAGACGAAGTGCTCCAGGCTGACGCCGGTGCCGATGAGCATCTGCGCCTCACCGATCAGCCGGACCGAGGTGGCGGTGTCCTCGGAGCCCTCCTCGGGCTCGTGCGTGTGGGTGTAGACCTTGGGCCACAGGGTGCGGCGGTTCCAGTCGTCGATCGCGTCGAGCAGGACCGGGCGCTGGTCCGTGTCGTGCGGGCGGTCGTAGAACGTGCGGACCGAGAAGACCTGCTGCTCGCCCTCGCCACGGAACATGAAGTACGTGCGGAAGTCCTCCCACGGCGCGGCGAGGTCGCCCTCGTCGTCGACGACGTACTTCAGCTCCATCTGCTCCAGAAGCTGCTTGACGAGGTCCTGGTCAGGGACGACGGGGCCCTCCGGTCCTGCCGCCTGCGGTTCGGGCTGGCCCCCGAAGTTAGGAATCGAGGACGGATCGATGCTCACCGTAATTTCCCTTCGTGCGGTTGGCTGCCATCCTCTCCCATGCCGGGCGGGGCATGGCAAGCCGGAACGGCCCCGATCCGCCACAAGCTGATATCCAGCCGGTGGGGACCGGGGCCGCGGCGGTCCGGGTTACGCCGGGTGGACGCCGCTCATGTCGCGGCGCCGACGATCAGGCCGTCGCCGACCCGGTCCACCCGGACCGTGTCGCCGTCCGTGATCTCGCCCGCGAGGATCTCCTTCGCGAGCCGGTCGCCGATCGCCGTCTGGATGAGGCGGCGCAGCGGCCGGGCCCCGTAGGCCGGGTCGTTGCCCTCCTCGGCCAGCCAGGCCAGGGCGGCGGGGGTGACGTCGAGGGTGAGGCGGCGCTCCGCCAGCCGCTGGGCGAGCCGGTCGATCTGGAGCCCCGCGATGTGGGCGAGCTCGTCGCCGGACAGTGCGGAGAAGACCACCAGGTCGTCCAGCCGGTTGAGGAACTCCGGCTTGAAGGACGCCCGTACGACATCCATGACCAGGCGCTTCTTCTCCTCGGGCTTGGTCAGCCGGTCGGTCAGGTACTGGCTGCCGAGGTTGGACGTCAGGATCAGGATCGTGTTGCGGAAATCCACCGTCCGGCCCTGCCCGTCGGTGAGCCGGCCGTCGTCGAGGACCTGGAGCAGGATGTCGAAGACCTCGGGGTGGGCCTTCTCCACCTCGTCCAGCAGGACGACGCTGTACGGGCGGCGGCGGACCGCCTCCGTGAGCTGGCCGCCCTCCTCGTAGCCGACGTAGCCGGGCGGGGCGCCGACCAGCCGGGCCACGCTGTGCTTCTCGCTGTACTCGCTCATGTCGATGCGGACCATGGCCCGCTCGTCGTCGAAGAGGAAGTCCGCCAGGGCCTTCGCCAGTTCGGTCTTGCCGACGCCGGTCGGGCCGAGGAAGAGGAACGATCCGGTGGGCCGGTCGGGGTCGGCGATACCGGCCCGGGTACGGCGTACCGCGTCCGAGACGGCCTGCACGGCCTCGGTCTGCCCGACCAGGCGCCTGCCCAGCTCCTCCTCCATGCGCAGCAGCTTCTGGGTCTCGCCCTCCAGCAGCCGTCCGGCCGGGATGCCGGTCCAGGCACCGACGACATCGGCGATGTCGTCCGGGCCGACCTCCTCCTTGACCAGGGTCTCCTTCGGCTCCTTCGCGGCTTCCTCCTCGGCCTCGGCGGCCTCGGCCAGCTCCCGCTCAAGGCCGGGGATCTCCCCGTACAGCAGCTTGGACGCGCTGTCGAAGTCGCCGTCGCGCTGGGCGCGTTCGGCCTGTCCGCGCAGGTCGTCGAGGCGCTCCTTGAGCTCACCGACCCGGTTGAGTCCCTGCTTCTCCTTCTCCCAGCGGGCGTTGAGGCCGCGCAGCTCCTCCTCCTTGTCGGCGAGGTCGCGGCGGAGCTTCTCCAGACGCTGCTTGGAGGCGGGGTCGGACTCGTTCTTGAGTGCCAGCTCCTCCATGTGCAACCGGTCGACGGCGCGCTGGAGTTCGTCGATCTCGACGGGTGAGGAGTCGATCTCCATGCGCAGCCGGGAGGCCGCCTCGTCGACGAGGTCGATGGCCTTGTCGGGAAGGAAGCGGGAGGTGATGTAGCGGTCGGACAGGGTCGCGGCGGCGACCAGCGATGAGTCCGCGATCTGCACCTTGTGGTGGGCCTCGTACCGGCCCTTGAGCCCGCGCAGGATCGCGATGGTGTCCTCGACGGACGGCTCCGCCACCAGCACCTGCTGGAACCGGCGCTCCAGCGCCGGGTCCTTCTCGATCCGCTCGCGGTACTCGTCGAGCGTGGTGGCACCGACCATCCGCAGCTCGCCGCGGGCCAGCATGGGCTTGAGCATGTTGCCCGCGTCCATGGCGGAGTCGCCTCCGGCGCCCGCTCCGACGACGGTGTGGAGCTCGTCGATGAACGTGATGATCTGGCCGTCGCTCTCCTTGATCTCGGAGAGGACGGTCTTCAGCCGCTCCTCGAACTCGCCGCGGTACTTCGCGCCCGCGACCATGGCGCCCAGGTCCAGCGAGACGAGCCGCTTGTTCTTGAGGGACTCGGGGACGTCCCCCTTGACGATGCGCTGGGCGAGGCCCTCGACGACGGCCGTCTTGCCGACGCCGGGCTCACCGATGAGCACGGGGTTGTTCTTGGTGCGGCGCGAGAGCACCTGGACGACGCGACGGATCTCCTGGTCGCGGCCGATGACCGGGTCGAGCTTCCCCTCGCGTGCCGCCGCGGTGAAGTCCGTACCGAATTTCTCCAGGGCCTTGTACTGGCCCTCCGGGTCCGGTGTGGTCACCCGGCGCCCTCCCCTGCTCTTCTCGAATGCGTCCAGCAGCCTCTTCGCACTGGCTCCCTGCCCGTCGAGGATCTCACCGGCACGGCCCCCCTCGGCCGCGATGCCGATCAGGAGGTGCTCGGTGGAGATGTAGTCGTCGCCGAGCTCCTTGGCCCGCCTCGCCGCGTCGGAGATGACGGCGAGCAGCTCGCGGTTGGGCTGGGGCGGTGCGACGGTCGAGCCGGTCACGCTGGGCTGCGCGGCAAGCAGCTGTTCCGTCTCGGTCCGCACGACGATCTGGTCCGCCTCGACGGCGGCCAGCAGGTCGACGAGATTCTCGTTGTCCTCCCCCGCAAGCAGCGCGAGCAGCAGATGCCCCGGGGTCAGATCGGGGTGCCCGTCCTTCACGGCCCTGCTGGTG
This sequence comes from Streptomyces sp. NPDC127177, assembly GCF_042672475.1. Lineage (NCBI taxonomy): Bacteria > Bacillati > Actinomycetota > Actinomycetes > Kitasatosporales > Streptomycetaceae > Streptomyces > Streptomyces sp. NPDC127177. The sequence continues at coordinate 15,131 of NZ_JBHXUW010000064.1, read as the reverse complement.
GCCGCGTTGATGGCGTCCCGGCTCCTGTTGGTCAGCTCGGCGTCCACGTGCGCTCTCTCCTCCTTGCGATGACTGGCCCGTACTCACTTCTGACACGATCAACGTGCACAAAGTTGAGTCTATTCCACTCAAGGCAAAAACGGCGCCCTTTCCGGGCCCTCCGCCAAGGTTGCGATGTTCCGAGTGAACCGGCCGCTCCGGCCGCCCGCCACCGCAGGGCGCCCCCCGCACTCCTACGCTGGCCCCATGGCAGTCGACGTACACAGCCCGGACCCCGAGTACCTCTCCTTCTGGCGCGAGCACCACCTGTGCACCCTCACGACACCCCGCCCCGACGGCACCCCGCACGTGGTCCCGGTGTGCGTGACGTACGACCCAGAGGCCGGCCTCGCCCGCATCATCACCAACCGGAAGAGCCGCAAGGTCGCCAACATCCTGGCCGCGGGCCCGGAAGGCGCCCGCGTCGCGGCCTGCCAGGTGCACGGACGCCGCTGGGCGACCCTGGAGGGCGTCGCCAGGGTGCGTACGGAGCAGGGCAGGGTCGAGGAGGCGGTACGCCGCCACACGGAGCGCTACGGGCGCACGCCGTCACCCAACCCGGACCGGGTCGTCATCGAGATCACCCTGGACCGGGCGCTCGGCAGGGGCTGACCGCGGCCGGCCGCGAGCGGACAGCACAACGGCGCCACCGTGTTCAGGTCACGGTGGCGCCGTTGTGTGGGGGAGTGTCTGAGCGACGTGGAACGACGGGGGATCGCTCAGGCACTGCGGGGGGTGGCGGCGATGGCTTCGGGTTCGAACAGCTGGTGGTCACGCTGTGCGAGGTTCACAAAAATCATGTCGTACCGGACGGCGCAGCGGACGGGCTGCGGGGCGCCGCGTGGTTTGCGCAGGCAACGGTAGGCGCGAACCTCTCCGTCGTCCTCGCGCGCCACGACGACCGGGTCGCCGAACAGAGTGACCATCAACGAATCACCACGGTGGGGCAGTGCCGTGACGAGGTCGATGAAATGCCACCCTGAGCGGTAGGCGGTCGCCATCTCACGCCTGAAGGTCCGGTCGTCCGGCGGGGTGGTCATGCGACTGTGTGGGCCGGAGTGGACGAATTGCTGTCCGCGGGCGCGGTGGTCCAGCCGATGTCGCCCGCGTTGCCGGGCGGGGTGGTCCAGCCGATGTCGTCGGAAGCCGCAGCCCGAACGGTCCAGCCGATGTCGTCGGAAGCCGCGGCCTTGACGGTCCAGCCGATGTCATCGGAAGCCGCGGCCTTGACGGTCCAGCCGATGTCACCGCCGGCGGCAGCCCCCTCGCTCCCGCCGATGTCGCTGACGCCCAACAGCCCCACACCCAGGGCCGCAACGAACGAGGCGGCAAGCGCCGAGCGAAGCATTCGCTTATACATAGTCGGCTTCGTCCTCACTTGTGGATTCTTCTCCCCCGCACCTAAGACGATGTCCCATCTGAGCACGCGAGCACCACTGAGGAGATGCATCATGTTCCTGTATGTTCAGGAACCTGGGGGGTGAAGATATGGCCACAAGAAACATAAATCCGGCACATCCTCATGGGATCACCGAACTATGCGAGGCGGGAGGCCGTCTTTACGCCAGCGCATTGCGCATGGGACGCATCACGCGCGCCGAAGTCGAGCCCGCACCCTGCCTCATCGAATTCGCCCTGCTCCATCCCGATCCGGACGACCCGGCCTGGCTCCGCCCCGTTCCGCCGTCGGCCGCGCTCGCGCAGCATCTGCACCCCGTGGAGCGCGAGATCCTGGAACGCCGCCGGCACTCGATCCAGCTCACCGAGTCGTTCGAGCCATTCATGGACATCAGCACCCAGGGTCCGCCGAGCACCCACGCGATCACCGTGCTGGAGGGGGTCAACAGGATCAACGCCGCCCTCGACCTGGCCACCGCAGAGTGCCGCACCGAAGTCCTCACCGTCCAGCCCGGCGGCGGCCGGATCGAGGACCGCCTCAGCAAGTCCCTCGAACGCGGACTGTCCGTGGTCGACCGCGGGGTGAGCATCCGCACGCTCTACCAGCACACCGTGCGCCACAGCCCCAGCACGCTCGCGTACGCGGACCGCATGGCCGACGGCAACGTGGAGATCCGGACGCTCGAAGAGCTCATCGAGCGTCTGATCGTGTTCGACCGGACCGTGGCCTTCATTCCCGCTCAGGACGACCGCCAGGTCGCCCTGGAACTCCGCCACCCCGGTCTGGTCGAGTACCTGGCCAACGTGTTCGAGCAACTCTGGACCCGGGCCGCCCCGTTGCGTGAGGACCTCAAGTACGAACCGTCCCCCTTGGGCATCAGCGGGGTCCAGCGCTCCATCGCTCAGCTCCTCATCGAGGGCCATGTCGACGACTCCATCGCCCGCCGACTGGGCATGAACGTCCGTACCTGCCGGGCGCACGTCGCCAAGCTCGCCGTCGCCCTCGGCAGCACCAGCCGCGCCCAGCTCGGTTACCTGATCGCTCAGTCAGGAATCCTGGATCAGGATTCCTGACTGAGCGGCACCCGCAGGATTCCCCACCCCTCGGGCCAAGGCCTGACCACACGACGGGGGAGAGGTGTGGCCGCGCCCTGATGAAAGCCGGGAGAGTTCCCGGCTCCCCCGACACCCCCACACTGCCTCGGCCGATACGCTGCCACCACCGTCATCTTGCTGCACTGCCAAAAGTGGGGGGGCATGAATGGGCAGAGACGCGGACATAACGACACACTCGCACGGAGAGCGCGAACTGTGCGAAGCAGGCGTCAGGCTCTACACGGAGGCACTGAGCGCAGGGCGAATCGAGCGGACCGCACTCGAAGCCGCTCCCTGCCTCATGGAGTTGGCGCTCGTTCACCCCGATCCGCAGGACAGCGCCTGGCTCCGTCCGGTCCCGCCGTCGGCCGCTCTGACGCACCTGCTGCAACCCGTCATCCGGGAGATCCACGAACGCATCAGGCTGTCCGCCGCGCTGGCCGACTCGCTGGCTCCCCTGGCCTCCGTCGCCAGTACCGATCCCAACCTCGCGATCACCGTCCTCGAAGGCATCCCGCTGATCGAGGGGACCATCCAGAACGCCCTGGACAGCGCGCAGGACGAGATCCTGACCCTGCAACCGGGCAGCACCCGTCCGGTCGAGCAGCTCAAGAAGGCGCTGTCCCGCGCCCTGTCGACGGTGGAGCGGGGCGCCACGCTCCGCCACATCTACCAGCACCCGGCCCGATACAGCCCCGCCATCAAGGCGTATCTGGACGAGGTGCCGCCCGGCCACATCCAGGTCCGCACCATAGAGCAGACGGTCGAGCGGCTGTTCGTCTTCGACCGGACCGTGGCCTTCATCCCCGCCAACGCCGAGCGGGATGTCGCCCTGGAGATCCGTCACCCCGCGCTGGTCCGCTATCTGATCCAGGTGTACGAGGTCCTGTGGGCCCAGGCCACCCCGCTCACCGAACCCCTCCAGCCGGCCCCGCCCAGCGCCTCGGTCACCCCGGCCCAACTCAGCATCGCCCGCCTCCTGGCCGAGGGACACGTCGACCAGGTCGTGGCCCGCAAGCTCGGCATCAGCGTCCGCACCTGCCGCGCCCACATCTCCAAACTCATGCAGACCCTCGGCGCCACCAGCCGCACCCACCTCGGCGCACTCCTCGTCCAGTCCGGCATCGCGGAACGCACCCAGAAATGACCGGACCGGCGGTGCACCCCCACAGCGAGCGGCAACTGTGCGAAGCGGCCGTCACCCTCTACACGGAGGCCCTCCGCTCAGGACGCATCGCCCGGAGCGCGCTCGGCCCCGCACCCTGCCTCGTCGACCTCGCGCTGCTCCTCCCCGATCCGCAGGACGACACCTGGCTGCGTCCCGTCCCCCCGCCCGCGGCCCTGGGCCAACTGCTCCAGCCCCTCAGCCGGGAGATCGACGAACGTGTCCGGCTCGTCACCGCGCTGACCAGCTCACTGGTGCCGCTGGCGGCGCCGGCCGGTACGGACCCCAATCTCTCGATCACCGTGCTCGAAGGGAACGACCGGATCCGCGCGGCGATCCGGAACGCGTCGAAGTCCGCCAGAGAGGAAGTCCTGACCGCCCAGCCCGGCGGCAACCGCATGGCCCACAACATGCGGCAGGGACTGGAGAACGCCGGATTCGTCATCGCGGCAGGGGGACGGCTCAGGCACCTCTACCAACACCCGGCGCGCTACAGCCCCCGTCTCAAGGAGTACCTGACGGAGATCCCCTCCGATCTTCTCCGGATCCGCACGATGGAGCAGACCGTGGGACGCCTCCTCATCTTCGACCGCGAGATCGCCTACATCCCCGCCGACCCCGACGGCAGCGTGGCCCTGGAGATCCGCCACCCCGCCCTGGTCCGCTACCTGGTCCAGGTCTACGAAACGCTCTGGGCCGGCGCGACACCCTTCACCCAGAACCTGCCGACCGCCGTCCCCGGCGCCCCCGTCACCGCCGTCCAGCACAGCATCGCGCGCCTCCTGGTCGAGGGATACGCCGACCGGGCCGTGGGCGAGAAGCTCGGCATCAGCGTCCGCACCTGCCGCGCCCACATCTCCAAACTCATGCAGACCCTCGGCGCCACCAGCCGCACCCACCTCGGCGCACTCCTCGTCCGCTCCGGCATCGTCGAGCCTGCCGTGCCGCCCGGGACACCGCAGGAGCCCGCCACCCCCGGCGTTCCGGGGTGACGGGCTCCTGCGCAGGGGTTCGGCCCCCTCAGTCCTTCGGCCGCTTGGGCCGCCAGACGACCAGTGCGCTGGTCTGCTGCACGTCCTGGTACGGCACCAGATCGCGCCGGTACGAGGCGTGCACCTGCGCCTCGCGCTGTTGCAGCGCCGCATCCGCCCCGTCCACGGCCGCCGAGAGCTCGGCGATCCGCTGCTGGAGCGCGGCGACCTGGTTCTCCAGCTCGATGATGCGCTTGATGCCGGCGAGGTTGATGCCCTCGTCCTGCGACAGCTGCTGCACGGTACGCAGCAGCTCGATGTCGCGGGCCGAATAGCGCCGTCCGCGCCCGGCCGAGCGGTCGGGAGAGACCAGGCCGAGGCGGTCGTACTGGCGCAGCGTCTGGGGATGCAGACCCGAGAGCTGGGCCGCGATCGAGATCACGTACACCGGGGATTCGTCGGTCAGCTGGTACGGATTACGGCGGCGGCCGTCCATCTCAAGCTCCCTTCGCTGCCTGGAACAGCTCCGCCCGCGGGTCCTGGTCCGCGGTGGCCTTGCGATAGGCCTCCAGGGCGTCCCGGGCGTCCGTGCCCAGGTCCTTGGGGACCGCCACTTCCACGGTGACGAGCAGGTCGCCCCGGCTGCCGTCCTTGCGCACGGCGCCCTTGCCGCGGGCGCGCATCGTGCGCCCGTTGGGCGTGCCGGCCGGAAGCTTCAGCGTGACCGGGGGCCCGCCGAGCGTGGGCACCTTCACCTCGCCGCCGAGCGCCGCCTCCGTGAAGCTGACGGGCACGGTGACCGTGAGGTTGTCGCCCTTGCGGCCGAAGACGGGGTGGGCGTCGACGTGGACGACGACGTAGAGGTCGCCGGCCGGTCCGCCGCGCTCGCCCGGACTGCCCTTGCCGCGCAGCCGGATCCGCTGGCCGTCGGAGACGCCCGCCGGGATCCGCACCTGCATGGTCCGCGAGGACTTCGCCCGGCCACTGCCCTTGCAGACGTCGCACGGGTCCTGGGCGATGAGGCCCCGGCCCTTGCAGTCCACGCAGGGATCGGTGAGCGAGAAGCCGCCGCCGGTACCGCGCGAGACCTGTCCGGTGCCGACGCAGGTCGGGCAGACCCTGGGGGTGCCGTTCTTGTCGCCGGTGCCCGAGCACGCCTTGCAGGGCGCCTGGCTGGACATCCGCAGCGGGACCGTGGCCCCGTCGACCGCCTCGGTGAAGCTGAGCGTCACCTCGGACTCGATGTCCTGGCCGCGGCGCGGCTGCACCCTGGTGCCGGCGCCGCCGCCACCGCGGTTGAAGAGGCCGCCGAACACGTCGCCCAGACCGCCGCCACCGCCACCGCCGCCGAAGCCACCGGCTCCGCCGCCCTGGCCGCCACCCGGGGCCCCTCCGAAGAGGTCCCCCAGGTCGAAGTTGAAGTTGCCGCCGCCGCTGCCGGGTCCGGGGCGGAAGCCGCCGTTGCCGAAGAGGGCGCGGGCCTCGTCGTACTCCTTGCGCTTCTTGGTGTCACCGAGGATGTCGTTGGCCTCGGAGACCTCCTTGAAGCGCTCCTCCGCCTTGTTGTCACCCTTGTTGGCGTCCGGGTGGAACTCGCGCGCGAGCTTCCGGTACGCCTTCTTGATCTCGGCGTCCGTGGCGTCCTTGGGGACGCCGAGAACCTTGTAGTAGTCCTTCTCGACGAAGTCCTTCGTACTCATCGACGTCCCTCCTTCCGGACGACCGGCCCGGGGCCTCTCGATCGGATCATGCCGGACTCATGGAGTCCGGCATGATCCAGACGATCGGCCCCGTCGGCCGGGCGGTGTGCAACCGAGTGGTCGGACAGAATGTCAGACCTCCTCGCCGCCACCGCTCTCCTCGTCGCCTGCCTGCTCTTCGTCAGCGTCCTTCGCGGCCGCCGGGGTCGCCCCCGGCTGGGGTTCGGCCACCGCCACCCGTGCGGGACGGATGGTGCGCTCACCGATCCGGTACCCAGGCTGCAGGATCGCCACGCAGGTCGTCTCGGTGACGTCCGGTGCGTACGAGTGCATCAGGGCCTCGTGGATCGTCGGGTCGAAGGGCTCGCCCTCCTTGCCGAACTGCTGGAGGCCGAGCTTGGCGACGACCGTCTCCAGCGATTCGGCCACCGACTTGAACCCGCCCACGAGCTCGCCGTGCTCCCGGGCCCGGCCGACGTCGTCGAGCACGGGCAGGAGCTCGGACAGAAGACCCGCGACCGCGATCTCCTTGACCGTGACCCGGTCGCGCTCCACGCGGCGGCGGTAGTTCTGGTACTCGGCCTGGAGCCGCTGGAGGTCGCCCGTGCGCTCCGAGAGCGCGGTACGGACCTGGTCCAGCTGAGCCGTCAGACCTGCTGTCTGGTTCGCGTCCCCGGCGGGGGCCGCCGCCTCCTCCTCGGCAGAGGGGGTGGCAGCGGCCTCCGTCCCGGCGTCGTCAGAGGTGGCGCCGGAGGGGACGTCGGGCTTCTCCTCGAAGCCCGGAGTCTCCTCGGTCACGCCGCACCGCCCTTGGTGTCCTTCTCGTCGTCGACGATCTCGGCGTCGACGACATCGTCCTGACCATCGCCCTGGGCCTGCTCCGCACCCTCGGCGCCCGGCTGGCCGTCGGCCTGCGGGCCACCCTCGGCCTGGGCGTTGGCGTACATCGCCTGGCCCAGCTTCTGGGAGACGGCCGCGACCTTCTCGGTGGCCGTACGGATCTCGGCGGTGTCCTCGCCCTTGAGCTTCTCCTTCAGCTCGGTGAGCGCGGTCTCCACCTCCGTCTTCACGTCACCGGGGACCTTGTCCTCGTTGTCCTTGAGGAACTTCTCCGTCTGGTAGACGAGCTGCTCGCCCTGGTTGCGCGACTCGGCGGCCTCGCGGCGACGGTGGTCCTCGTCCGCGTACTGCTCGGCCTCTTCACGCATCCGGTTGACCTCGTCCTTCGGCAGCGAGGAGCCACCGGTGACGGTCATCTTCTGCTCCTTGCCGGTGCCGAGGTCCTTGGCAGCGACGTGCATGATGCCGTTGGCGTCGATGTCGAAGGCGACCTCGATCTGCGGCACACCGCGCGGGGCCGGCGGCAGACCGGTCAGCTCGAACATTCCGAGCTTCTTGTTGTACGCCGCGATCTCGCGCTCGCCCTGGTAGACCTGGATCTGCACGGACGGCTGGTTGTCCTCGGCCGTCGTGAAGATCTCGGAACGCTTGGTCGGGATCGTGGTGTTGCGCTCGATGAGCTTCGTCATGATCCCTCCCTTGGTCTCGATACCGAGGGACAGCGGGGTCACGTCGAGGAGCAGGACGTCCTTGACCTCGCCCTTGAGGACACCGGCCTGGAGCGAGGCGCCGATGGCGACGACCTCGTCCGGGTTCACACCCTTGTTGGCGTCCTGGCCGCCCGTGAGCTCCTTGACGAGCTCGGCGACGGCCGGCATACGGGTCGAGCCACCGACGAGAACGACGTGGTCGATCTCGGAGAGCTGGATGCCCGCGTCCTTGATGACGTTGTGGAACGGGTTCTTGCAGCGGTCCAGGAGGTCCGCGGTGAGCTGCTGGAACTGCGAGCGCGTGAGCTTCTCGTCCAGGTGCAGCGGGCCCTCGGCCGACGCCGTGATGTACGGCAGGTTGATCGAGGTCTCCGTCGAGGACGACAGCTCGATCTTCGCCTTCTCCGCGGCCTCGCGGAGACGCTGGAGAGCCATCTTGTCCTTGGACAGGTCCACGCCGTGCCCGTTGGCGAACTGCTTCACCAGGTAGTCGACGACGCGCTGGTCCCAGTCGTCACCACCGAGGTGGTTGTCACCGTTGGTGGCCTTCACCTCGACGACGCCGTCGCCGATCTCCAGGAGGGACACGTCGAAGGTGCCGCCACCGAGGTCGAAGACGAGGATCGTCTGGTCGTCCTTGTCGAGCCCGTACGCCAGTGCGGCGGCCGTCGGCTCGTTGACGATACGCAGGACGTTCAGGCCCGCGATCTCGCCGGCCTCCTTCGTCGCCTGACGCTCGGAGTCGTTGAAGTACGCCGGGACGGTGATGACCGCGTCGGCCACCTTCTCGCCCAGGTAGGACTCCGCGTCGCGCTTCAGCTTCTGCAGGATGAAGGCGCTCATCTGCTGCGGGTTGAAGCCCTTGCCGTCGATCTCGATCTTCCAGTCAGTGCCCATGTGGCGCTTGACCGAACGGATCGTCCTGTCGACGTTCGTCACTGCCTGGCGCTTGGCGACCTCGCCTACCAGTACCTCGCCGTTCTTCGCGAAGGCGACGACGGACGGCGTGGTCCTGGCGCCTTCGGCGTTGGTGATGACGGTGGGCTCGCCGCCTTCGAGAACGCTGACGACGGAGTTAGTCGTGCCCAGGTCGATGCCGACCGCACGTGCCATTTCAATTCCTCCAACTGACTACTTGAGTGGATCTGGCTCAAGGATGCATGACATCGCTCCCGGAGTCAACAGACCTGAGTCGAGGCGACTCAACTATCGTGCACACACCACGCGCCACCAGCGCATTGTCCGTTTCGTGATGGTGAACATCTGCCGCATACGGGTCACACAGGGACGGATCCGAACCGGCTGCGCGGCGACACCTGCCCGCCCCACTAGCCACGCAACCCCTCCCCATCATCGCGCCATGGGATCGTTCTGTCACAAAATGCCGTGAGCCGCCACAAAACCGGCACTCGGTCCGTGACTCCAGGCGGCCGACCCAGGCAGGGGCGAACGATGCAGACACAGAAACAGAGGCAGCGACAGCGGCGGGCGCGGTGGCGGACGCAGTGGCAGAGACGGGCGCAGGGATCGCGCCCCCGGCCGCGGTCCGGACCCGGCTTCGGACCGGGGTTCGGATCGGGGTTCGGGCCGGGGCCCGGACCGGGATTCGGACCCGGATTCGGATCTGCGCGCCGTCCGTGGCAGCCCCCGAGGACACCCCTCACGGCGCGCGCCCTCGAAGCCCTGAGGACCCTGACCCCCACGTCCCCGCCCCGCCCCACCGCCAAGCGCGTCCTGGACCTGATCCTCGGCTCACTGCTGCTGCTACTCGCCGCCCCGCTCCTCGCGGCGGCGGCCCTCGCACTCGCCGTACAGCGGCGCCCCGGCGGCGTACTGACCCGTTCCCCCCGCGCGGGACTCGCGGGCAGGCCCTTCGTACTGCGGTCGCTGCGCACCCGACGGCTGCGGCTGAACGTGATCTCCCGGCTCCCCCACGTCGTACGGGGCGAACTCTCCCTGGTCGGACCCGCACCGCTCGCGCCGGGCGACGAACGGAACAGCCTCGCCGGTGCGCGACACTGGCGGCAGGAACTCAAGCCCGGTCTCACCGGTCTGGCGCAGGTACGCCACCGCTCCGCGATGCCGTGGGACGAGGCGGCGCTCCTGGACCAGCACTACGCCGAGCACCACCGGATCGCCCTGGACCTGACGATCCTGGCGGAGGCCGTGTACACACCGCTGCGCGGTGCGGTGCGCGGCCTAGTGCGGCGGGGCCAGGCTTGCCTGAGCGACACAGATCACCGCCTGCCCGGCTACAGCGCCGCGGAATAAGTGGATAGTGTCAGCACAGACTGATTAAGTTACTGCTTAGTAATTCCGAGTACTCGCCAGTAGCGCTGTAGCTCAACCTCAGTAGCGCTGGAACCCACCCTCGCAGGCCCGAGGAGCCCCCAAATGCAACTCGCCGCGATCATCGTGTCGCTGGTGCTGACCGTGGTCGGCGTTGCGCTCATCGCCCGAGCCGTCGCGCAGATCTACCGGTTCGTCACGCTCGGACAGCCGGTCCCGGCCGGCAGTCGCACCGACAACCCGAAGCAGCGCACGATCACCCTGGTCAAGGAGTTCCTCGGCCACACCCGGATGAACCGGTGGGGGATCGTCGGCTTCGCGCACTGGTTCGTCGCCATCGGCTTCCTGACACTGCCGCCGACGCTGCTCCAGGCGTACGGGCAGCTCTTCAAGGCCGACTGGGTTCTCCCGATCATCGGTGAATGGCTGCCGTTCGAGCTGTACATCGAGTTCATCGGCCTGATGACGACGGTCGGCATCCTCGTGCTGATCGCCATCCGGCTGCTGAACCTGCCCTCCCGGGCCGGCCGCAAGTCGCGCTTCGCGGGCTCCAAGGCCTGGCAGGCGTACTTCGTCGAGTACGTCATCCTCGTCATCGGCCTGGCGATCCTGACCCTGCGCGGTCTCGAGGGCGCGATCCACCACGTCGGGGGCTACGAGGCCGCGTACTTCGTCTCGTACCCGCTGGTCCTCGCCTTCAAGGGCCTCGCGCTCGGCACGCTGCAGAACCTCATCTACTTCGTCGCGATGATCAAGATCGGCACCTCGCTGATCTGGATGATCACGGTCTCGCTCAACACCAACATGGGTGTCGCCTGGCACCGCTTCCTCGGCTTCCCGAACATCTGGTTCAAGCGGAACGCTGACGGCTCGACGGCGCTGGGCGCCCTCCAGCCGATGACCAGCGGTGGCAAGGAGATCGACTGGGAGGACCCGGGCGAGGACGACACCTTCGGTGTCTCACAGGTCGAACAGTTCTCCTGGAAGGGCATCCTCGACTTCTCCACCTGCACCGAGTGCGGCCGCTGCCAGTCGCAGTGCCCCGCCTGGAACACGGGCAAGCCACTCTCCCCGAAGCTCCTGATCATGTCCCTGCGCGATCACGCGCACGCCAAGGCCCCGTACCTGCTGGCCGGCGGCGGCAAGGACATGGAGGGCAACGAGAAGGCCACCGAGGAGCAGCTCAAGGACGTCCCGGCAGCCGCCCTCGCGGAGGCCGAGCGCCCGCTGATCGGCACGGTCGAGGAGAACGGCGTCATCGACCCGGACGTCCTCTGGTCCTGCACCACCTGCGGTGCCTGCGTGGAACAGTGCCCGGTCGACATCGAGCACATCGACCACATCGTCGACATGCGCCGCTACCAGGTGATGATCGAGTCCGCGTTCCCGTCCGAGGCGGGCACGATGCTCAAGAACCTGGAGAAGAAGGGCAACCCCTGGGGTCTCGCCAAGAAGCAGCGCGTCGAGTGGACCAAGGAGGTCGACTTCGAGGTCCCGATCGTCGGCAAGGACGTCGAGGACCTCACGGAGGTCGACTACCTCTACTGGGTCGGCTGCGCCGGAGCCCTGGAGGACCGCGCCAAGAAGACCACGAAGGCCTTCGCGGAGCTGCTGCACATCGCCGGCGTCAAGTTCGCGATCATGGGCGGCGACGAGAAGTGCACGGGCGACTCGGCCCGCCGCCTGGGCAACGAGCCGCTGTTCCAGCAGCTCGGCCAGGAGAACGTCGCGATGCTGAACATGGCGTTCGGTGAGGACGACGAGGACGACTCGACCAAGAAGGCGAAGGCGACGAAGAAGATCGTCGCGACCTGCCCGCACTGCTTCAACACCATCGCGAACGAGTACCCGCAGCTCGGCGGCGAGTACGAGGTCATCCACCACACGCAGCTGCTCCAGCACCTCGTCGACGAGGGCAAGCTGATCCCGGTGACGCCGGTCGAGGGTCTGATCACGTACCACGACCCCTGCTACCTGGGCCGGCACAACAAGATCTACACGCCTCCGCGCGAGATCATCGCCAAGGTCCCGGGTCTGCGCAACGAGGAGATGCACCGCCACAAGGAGCGTGGCTTCTGCTGCGGCGCCGGCGGTGCCCGGATGTGGATGGAGGAGCGGATCGGCAAGCGCGTCAACAACGAGCGCGTCGACGAGGCCCTCTCCCTCAACCCCGACATCGTCTCCACGGCCTGCCCGTTCTGCCTGGTCATGCTGACCGACTCGGTCAACGGCAAGAAGAACGACGGCAAGGCGAAGGAGTCGATCCAGGTGGTCGACGTCTCGCAGCTGCTGCTCGACTCCGTGAAGACCCCCGCCGATCCGGCGGGCGAACCGGAAACGGCGGACGCGCCGGAGCCGGAACCGGTGAAGTAGACCGGTAACGCGTCGCCGCGTCGCGGAAGCCGCGTTGCACGAGCGGCCGGACCTGCCTCGGGGGCAGGACCGGCCGCTTCTGCTTTCCCGCCCGGGTGACGCATCATGTGGGGCGGCCCCGTGACGGGTGCGCATCGATGGACGGACGAGGTACTCCTGTGCGGATACGTATCGCAAGGGCAACCCGCAGTGCGGAGCCCCGGGCAACGGCCTCGGCCGCAACAGCGCCGCCGATGCGGACCACCGCCCGAGCGGCGGTGACCGCCGCGGCGGTCACGGGCCTCTGCGCACTCCTGCTGACGGCCTGCACGGGCTCCCCCGCCTCCGGCTCATCGGACTCCGCCAAGAACGGCGACGCCCCGCCCACGGCGCTCTCCGGACTGGCGGGCGCGGAGCGACATCCCGTCCCGCGCGGCACCGGCAGCCACACCCCGGACGACTTCAACGGCGACGGCCACCGCGACCTCGTCCTGAACAACCTGGTGAAGCCCCCGGCCGACAGCCACGGCGACGACGCCGGCATCGGCATCGTGTACGGCTCCGCCTCCCGGGGCCTGGACCCGTCGGTGCGCCAGCTGCTCAGCGCGCACGCGAACGCCGCCAAGATCGGCGACACCCTCCCCTCGGCGTTCGACGCAGAGGCCTCCTGCGACCTTGACCAGGACGGCTTCACCGATCTGATCGTGGCCACCGACCCCCCGTACAACGGCATCGGCCGCCCGCCCGTACCGCTGCAGATCCTGTTCGGCTCCCCCGCGGGCCTCACCGGCAAGGCGGTAGCGCTCCGCATCCCGGACCGCGCCCGCTTCGGCAACGAGTGGCCCGACCACCCCGTCTGCGGCGACTTCGACGGCGACAGGAAACCGGATCTGGCCGTCACGGCGAGCTCGGGCCGGTTCAGCTTCCTGCGCGGCCCGTTCACCCGCGACGGCCGCCCGCACGCCGCCGGCGGCACGATCCCGGGCGCGGGCCCCGCCCTCTCCGCCCCGGAGCCCCGGCCGGACGTGAACGGCGACGGCTACGACGACCTGGTGTACTCCGCCCGCCCGCACGGGCCCGGCACGGCGGCCAAGGGCACGCTGCTGCTCGGCGGCCCGGACGGACCGGGACGCCCCGGCGGCCCGTACCGCTTCAAGGCCCCGCCCGGCACGCTCCCCGCGGCCCCCCTGCGCAGGCAGCCCACCTCGCCCCCCAAAGCCGAGGCCACATCCACGTCCCCGTCCCCGTCCACGCCCACATCCACATCCACCTCCACCTCCACGGAAACGACCCTGCTCATCCGCAACGCGGACTTCGACGGCGACAAGAAGCCGGACACGGTGGTCCGTACGCACCGCGGTGAGACGGAGGACCTGATCGCGCTGTACCCGGCGGCCGCGCCGGACCGCCCGCTGATCACGTTCACCAGTGCGCTGTTCCTGACGGACTGAGCGCCGGCCGACACCTGCCCGGGACCCGCCCGGGACCCTGTGGACAACCCCCCGGGGTTCCCTTAGGGGATGTCACAGGTAGGCCGCAAAGGCGGCCCAGTTCCCCCGCCCCTCCCACCCGACCCGGGTGGACCAGGTACGTTCGATCAGTGGCTGGATTCAGGATCGGACGCGGCCGGGACAACCGCACCCCGCAGCAAGCGCAGCAGCAACCGCGGCAGCAGCCGTACGGCAATCAGGCACCACCGCCGTACGGACAGCAGCCATGGCCGCCGGCAGGAGGTAACGGCGCCCCGCAGAACACCGCCCCGCACAACGGGGGCGGCTACAACAACGGCGGCTACCAACCGGGCGGCGGTTACAACGGCGGAGCCGACGAGCCGGAGTACTTCGCCGACCCGTACCCGCACCCCCAGCAAGGTCAGCAACCGCACCACCCCCAGCAACCGCACCAGGGCGACCCGTACGCCAACAACCCCGGCCACACACAGGCCTTCAGCATCAACGAGGACCCCTACGGCGACGGGAACACCTACCGCGCCGGCCAGGCCCCCGTCCAGCCCGCGGGCCCGCGCCTGCACTGGAAGCAGCTGCTGAGCGGCATCGTGACGCGCCCGGCACCGACGTTCTGGCAGATGCGCGACTACCCCGTCTGGGGCCCGGCGCTCATCGTCACCTTCCTCTACGGCCTGCTGGCACTGTTCGGCTTCGACCAGGCCCGCGACGACGCGATCCACGCGCCGGTCGGCAACGCCATCCCGTACGTGATCATCACGGGCGTCGGCTTCGTGATCGGCGGCCTGGTGCTGGGCGCGGTCACCCACACGCTCGCCCGTCAGCTGGGCGGCGACGGCGCCTGGCAGCCGACGGTGGGCCTCTCCATGCTGATCATGTCGGTCACGGACGCCCCCCGCCTGGTCTTCGCACTGTTCCTGGGCGGCGAGAACTCCCTGGTCCAGATCCTCGGCTGGATCACCTGGCTGGCCGCGGCGGGCCTGCTCACATCAATGGTGAGCAAGTCCCACGACCTGCCGTGGCCGAAGGCGCTGGGCGCGAGTGCGATCCAGCTGATCGCGCTGGTGTCGATCCTGAAGCTGGGCACGATCTGACACGACATGGGA
>NZ_JBHXUW010000063.1:0-46992 GCF_042672475.1 Streptomyces sp. NPDC127177 | reverse complement strand
ACCGCCCCCGCCCCCCGCAGCCAAGGTTTTAGACCTGAAGTGGGCTTACGCGTTTCTGGTTCGTGTCGTGGGCTAGGTTATGTGTATTAGAGACATGCGCGCCGCCCCCCTCCCGTACGCCGTCGTGACGGCGTGAGGTCAGACCCGCACGCCGGCCTGGATCAGCTGGAGGTCCGCGGCGTTCGCCTCGGTGACCTTCCACAGTTCCTGCTGGCGCCCGTGCACATCGGCGACCGCCGCGGTGTGGTCGTCCAGCAGTCCGGCAGCCCGCTCCAGGAGCCGCGCCCCGAGGTGCCGGTCGTGGACGGAGATGCCCCACTCGGGCCGCTCGATGTCGGCCAGGAAGTACGCCATCTTCGGGTGCGAGATCAGACTGATGATCGGTGTACCGACACCGAACGGGATCATGCCCGCGTGCCCGCGCATCCCGATGACCAGCTTCGTCCGGGCGTAGGTGTCCCGGATCGCGTCGTTGTCGAAGTCGTACATCGGGATCACCGGCAGTGCGATCCCGTGCTCACGCCGCAGGTCGAAGGCGATCCGCTCGTCGTCCAGCGAATGGGCGACACACTTCACCTCGGCGTGCTCGCCGAGCCCCTTCACCGCGGTGGCCATCTCGGCGAGGAAGTGCCCGTAGTCGTGGCCGAAGCGGAGTCCTGAGCGGTCGTAGGCGGCGTTGACCAGCACGGTGTTCTCGCGCCGCTGCGGATCGGTCCAGCCGTCCACCAGCTGCCGGGTGACCGTGGTCGGGCAGGGCTGGAAGCGGACCTTGTCGTGCAGCGAGGACGGCAGCAGCTCCCTGACCTTCGCGATCGAGCCGTGGTTGCGCAGCCCGAAGAACGCCGAGCGCTCCACCAGCTTGCGCAGCGAGGAGAGGAACCGCTCCCGGCCGTGGCCGTACGCCTGCCCGTCGAAGGCGTTGAAACCGACCGCGTACACCATCACGGGTACGTCGATCCGCTCAAGCAGTTCGTCGGGGACGTTCCACTGCCAGCCGCTGTTGCCGTTGGGGGCGGTGTCCGGGATGAAGAGGCCGCCACCGCCGATGACCAGGCCGCGACGGGCGTTGACCCGTTCCAGCGCGGCCTCGTCGAACAGCCGGTGCGCGTGGACGGAGTGCCAGCGGGCCGGGCCGGTGTCGCGGCCGAAGGCGAGCCGGACGCTCTCCGGGAGGAGCTTGTCCCCGGCGTTGCCCTGCCGGTCCATGTAGAAGGCGACGTGGGCCAGTTGCCCGTCGGACGACCCCTCGGCGGGGGTCTCGGCGTCCCTGGTGCGCTTGTACATCAGCCGGTTCGCCCGGTGGGTCGGGTCGACGCCGAGCCCTTCGAGCGCGTACTGCGCCGCGCCGCTGTCGTCGCCGTGGATCCAGGCGATCTGGGCGAGGCGCGAGAAGGCGGTGGCGGCCCGGTTGGGGGCGGCGGAGGCCAGCAGGAGCTGGGCGCGGGCCTCCTCGTAGCGCGAGACGCTCATCAGCGCGTGGCCGAGCACCTCGTGCGGCCAGGCCTCGTCGACGGGGATCGGGACGGAGCCGAGCAGTTCGGCCGCCTCCTGGTACTCACCGGCGCCGATGTGCGCGGCGGCGACCCGGCGGGCGCTGTCGGGGTCGGCGGTACGGCGGACGTGCGGGGTGCCGTAGTGCACCAGCAGGTCGTGGTGCTTGGCACCGGGCAGCGCCAGGTAAGCGGCGTGGAACTCCGGGTCGGACAGCTCGAACTCGCGCCAGCGTTCCTCGGCCAGCCCGTAACCGGCCTCGCCGCCCTGCCAGGGCTTGTGCCGGCCGGTGAAGTGCAGGATCGCGGTGGTGTCGGGCACCGGGAGGTCGCCGGAGAGCCGCCGCTTGACGTAGTTGTACCGGGAGTCGAGCTGCACGAAGTCGCCGTCGAGCACGGCGTTCAGGATGCCCTGGTCGTGCTTGTCGAGCTCGTACGCGCCCGAGCGGCCGGTCTCGTCGATCCGGGCGCAGAACGCGTCGCTCAGATACTCGCGCTGGATGACCAGCAGACCGCTGTTGAGCTTGTGCTGCCCGTAGAAGAACTGCGGTACGGCGGCGAGCCCGTCGCGCAGCCGCAGCAGTTCGTCCAGTTCGCCGAGGACCACCATGTCGGTGTCCAGGGTGATGACGGTGTCGTAGTCGCGCACCCGGAAGACGTCGAGGATGAAGTAGGCCTTGCGCACCAGGTAGTTGTCCTGGTCGCCCTTGGCGTACGTGTCGTAGTGCCCGGCGTCCACCCGGCGGAAGTCGACGCGCGGGTGCAGCGCCCGGATCCGCGCGACGGACGCGGGGCGCAGCCCGTCGTGCAGGACGACGAAGTCCTCGCAGACCGCCGGGTTGGACAGGGCGAGACTGCGCAGCAGGGTGAGGAATCCGGGCAGGTAGTTCTCGTCGACGAAGCTCGCGAAGGCGACACGGCGCTTGCCGGTGAGCGTGTTGGCGGGCGCGGGCCCAGGCGCGTGGTTCGTGGACGCGTGGGCTGTGGGCGCGTCGGTAGGGGGCGTCGTCGTCATCGCAGTCGGATCCTCGTATCGGTGACGCTCTGGGCGCGTTCCATGACCCACGCCTTTTCGCTGGTGTACTCGTGCACGGAGGTGATCGGCATCTTCATCGCCGCGGGCAGCCGGTAGGCGCCGCTCTCGTAGAAGTCGAAGCCGATCAGGTCGAGTCGCGGGCTGACGTCCAGGTGGTCCAGCAGCCACAGCATGTTGAACCCGCTGGTGGGGATGGACGGCCAGACGTCCGTGCCGACCTTTCCGATGTCGCGCAGCGGCCAGCGCAGCGACTCGTCTCCCAGGTACTGCTGGGCGCCCGGAACCAGCCGGTTGCGCAGCGAGTACTTCCAGTCCCCGGCGAGCCCGCCGAACACCAGCCGGGTGTGGACCTTCTGGTCCCAGTTGAAGCCGTGCTTGTGGATGGTGGCGTGGATGTCGGTGCGGCTGCCGGTGGCCGCCGGGTCGATCCGGTACGAGTTGAAGCGGACCACCAGGTCGTACGCGTCGATCTCGGCGCCCAGTGAACCGTCGCCGACCCGCTGCGAGTTGGCGATCAGGCAGATCGACCGGCCCGCGATGTGGTTGCGGAACTCGCCGAGCGTCGTCCATTCGACGCCGCCGAAGGTGGGGTCGGCGACAGGTCCGCGCATCCGGCTCCGGCGCTGGGCCGCGTAGAGGGCGATCAGCTCGGTGAGGCGGGCGGGGTCGCCGGCGCCCGCGGTGGTGGTGCGGGGGCCGCCGCCGCTGCCCGGAGCGCCTTCGGCCGCCAGTGCGAGGCCGAGGTAGTGGGCCAGGGCCTCCTGGATCTCCGGCACCGGCGCGCGGTCGCGGTCCTGGGCCAGCAGTGCGCCGATCAGCCGGGACCGGGCGCGGTCCCACTCCCCGCGGGCGTGCAGTGCGAGGCCCTCGGCCCAGGTGTCGGTGACCGGCCCAGCGGCGAAGCCCGCGGCCTCGGGGCAGTCCTGCTCCAGCTTCCGCAACAGCTCGCCCTGGCGCTCCGCCCCGGCCCGCAGACCGGCCGTCTTCGCCACGATCCCGAAGCCGTCCTCGTCGGTGAGGCCGAGGTAGCGCTCGTACGCCTCCACGGCTTCGGCCTCGGCGCCCATCGCCTCCAGGACGCGGGCCCGCAGCCGCCAGGCCGCCCGGGAGCGTATGCGCTGGGTCAGCACGGCGTCAGCGACGAGGAGCGCGAGCTTCAGCTCGTCCTCGTAACCGCAGTCCAGCGCCTTGCCGCCGACCGCGAGCAGCGGGTCCAGCAGCCGGTCGCCGAGGACCAGGGATGATCCGGGGCCGCTCCTGCCGGTGCGCCGCAACAGGGGCATCGGGGCGGCAGCGGCGGGGGCCTGTTCCATCGTGGCGTGGGTGGCCAGCAGATTCCGCAGCGCCTCGGCGAGCGCCGTGCGCCGCCGGTCCAGGCCGGCGACCAGCTTTCCGCTGTGGGCCGCGCAGGCGCGCAGGCAGGTCTCCAGCTCCGTCGGACGGACGGCGGCGAGGGAGGACGCGGGGTCCTCGGACGGGAGCGGGGCCTCCGCGTCACGCTGCCGTGGCCAACGGGTGCGGGCTTTCGTCATGGCGCTCCAAAGCGTCTGATGCCCGTGAGGGAAGGGGCGTATGGAGGGGGGCGGATGTTCGTCAACCGTTCGGGGTTCCGTGGCACGGTAAGAAACCTGAACGGCCGCAGGGTGAACTCGCCCTGTCGGCGCGGGAAACTGCTGCGACCGGCCTCCGCGGGCCGGGCCCGGCTCCCGGGGCCCACGGTGACCTGGCGGGGGCCGGAGCGTGAAGGGCCGCGGACCATCAGGTGAACCGCCTTTTCCCCAGCGGGATTTCACGATGTTCGATGACATATTCGACGCACCATGAGGACTCCGCCGATTCTCCGATCGCCGCGCGGCCGGGGCGCCGCCCTGGCCGCCGTGCTCACCTTCGTCACCGTCTGCGCCGGGGACGCGGTGGCCCGCAGCTACCCCTTCGGCCCGCGCACCCGCAGCGTGAACGACCTGGGCAACCAGTTCGTACCGTTCCACGCCCACCTCTGGGACCTGCTGCACGGGCGGGCCGACGGAGGGCTGCTGCTGAACTGGCAGTCCGGCTTCGGCACCAGCTTCCTGCCCGACCTCGGTACGTATCTGACCAGCCCGTTCGCGCTGCTCGTCGGGGTGTTCCCGAGGGACCGGATCGACCTGGCCGTCTACGTGGTCACGCTGGTGAAGACGGGCACGGCAGCGGCGGCGATGACCTGGCTGCTCACCGCGTTGCGCCGGGGCCGCGGCCGGGAGTGGCCGGCGGCCGTGCTCGGCGGCGCGTACGCCCTGTGCGGCTGGTCGGTCGCCGAGGCCGTGTACAACCCGATGTGGCTGGACGGGCTGATCGCCTTCCCGCTGCTGTGCCTGGCCGGGGAGTGGGCGAGGACCGCGCGGCGTCCGGTCCTGGGAACGCTCTTGGTGACGTTCGCCTGGGTCTCCAACTTCTACACCGCGTACATGGCCACGCTCGGGGCGGCGCTGGTGCTGGTCGTACGGCTGCTGCTGGAGGACGGGACGTCCCGTGAGCGGGTGCGGGGGCTGGTGCGCGCGGTACGGACGGTGCTGCTCGGCATCGGTCTGGCCGCGCCGGTCCTCCTGCCGGTCTTCCTCGGCACCAAGCACGCCTACCCGGGCTGGAACCGGCAGTTCACCCCGGCAGCCTGGCCGGACGTCGCCGCCCGTCTGCTGCCGGCCACGTACGGCTTCTTCAGCCCTGCGCTCTTCCTCGGCACGGGCGCCCTGCTGCTCGCCTGCGCCCTGGCCTTCCACCGGGCCGTGCCGCGCGCCGAGCGTTGGGTGTGGCCCGGGCTGGTGGCCGTGGTCGCGCTGTCGATGCAGTGGGAGCCCACGCATCTGCTCTGGCACGCCTTCGCGACGCCGAACGGCAGCCCCTTCCGGCAGACCTTCGTGCTCTGCGGCATCGTGGTGATCGCCGCCTGGACCGCGGTCGCCCGCGGCTGGCCGGACCGGCGGGCGCTGCTGGGCGGGGCGGCGGTGCTGGTGCTGATCGCGGCGGGCGCCGCGTCCAGCGCACTGGTCACCCGGTGGACGTATCCACTGTTCGCCGCCGGTCTGGTGGCGGCGGTCTGCTCGCTCGCTCTGGTGCGCAGCGGCAGGTTCCTCGCGCTCGCCGCGCTGCTGCTGGTGGGGGCGCAGGCCGGGCAGGCCGCCGCGACCACCGCGTACGCCGACCGGCAGCGGCTGAGGCTGCTCGACGACTACGCGCCCTGGGGCGAGCGCCAGCGCCTCCAGGCCGACGCGGTCGCCCGCGCCGACGGCTGGCCGCGTTACCGCACGGACCCGGGCCTGGAGCAGAGCACCGACAACGATCCGCTGGTGGTCGGCGGACAGGGCGGGGCGTACTACAGCAGCCTCACGCCCGACGTGACGACCCGCACCTTCCTCGCGCTCGGCGGCGGCTGGACCTCGCGGGGCCGCGCCCTGGAGAGCCTGGACAACCCGGTGACGGACGCGGTGTTCTCGGTCGGCGCCCGGGTGCACGTGCCGCGCGATCCGCACCAGGTCTGGAACCGTCCGGACGGGCGGCCGGTGACCGTGACCCGGCACGATGTCCCGCCGCTGGTGACGGTCCGGCCGGCCGGCGCCACGGGGGGCTGGGGGCGCTCGCCCTTCCGCAACCAGGAGAAGCTGCTGGGCGCCCGGGTGTACACGCTGCCCGGGACGGCGCTGCGGGCCGCGGACGGCGCGGCCGCCACCGACCGGAACGCGAACGCGTACGCGGTGCGGCCCGGCACCTACACCCTGAGCGCGAGCTGCCCCGCGGGCAGCCGGGTGTTCCTGTGGGCGCCCGATCTGTTCGGCACCGCCCGGCTGGGCGCGTCCGGGGAGACGAACGATCTGCGGGGCGACGTGCCCACGCGCCGGGCCGGAATGCTGCCGCTCGGGCCGGGCGCGGGCAAGGTCGACGTGACATTGCGGGCCGAGCGGGCGGGGACCGTTCCGCACGATGCCGTCGGCTGCCTGGACCAGGGGCGGCTGACCTCGGCGGTGGCCGGGCTGAAGAGGACGGGCGCGACCCGGGTCACCGTCTCCGGCAGCGGTGTGCGCGCCGAACTCCCGCCGGGCACCGAGGGGGTCGCCGTACTGGCCGCGCCCCGGATCGCGGGCTGGAGCTGCGACGGGCGTCCGGCCGGCTCGTACCTCGGCCTCGTCGCGGCGCCGGTGGGCGGGGGCCGGACGGCGGTGGACTGCGTGTTCCGGCCACCGGGGCTGCGGGCCGGTTCGCTCGCCGGGGCCGCGGCGCTGGCGGGCCTGGCGGCCGTGGCGTTCGCACCGGCGGTCCTGGGCCGGGTACGGCGGCGGCGCGCGCGCACGTGAGCCACGGCCGTGCCGCGTACGAACCGGGCCCGCCTCACCCCACCCGGTACCGGGCCTCGATGCCCGCGATGATCAGTCGCAGGCCGTCCTCGAAGCGTTCGTCGTAGTTGGCGAAGATCTCGGAGCCGGCCGCCGCGGCGAGCGGGTACCGGGCCAGCCGTTCGGCGCGTTCACCGACGTCGAAGCCGTCGCGCCGCTGGTCGGGCATCGGGCGCACGCCCTGCTCCTCGCTGACGAAGCCCATCGTGTACGAGTACGCCGTGGTGCCGGCCCGCACCGCCTGCCACAGCTCGAACCCCGCACCGACCATGGTGCGCAGATGGCCCTCCAGCCCGTCGGCGTGATCGGTGCCGGTGAACTTCGCACCCCCGTAGACCTTCGCCCCGTCGCGGTAGCGCAGCAGCGCGAGGCGCAGCCCGCTGTTGTACGCGACGAGCTGGTCCTGCCAGCTCTGCGGCGTCGGCCCCGGCAGGTCCTCGTCGAGCATCCGGCGGTACATCACCGTGGCCATCTCGTCGAGCAGCGCCTGCTTGTCCTTGAAGTGCCAGTAGAGCGCGGGGGCCTTGACGTCCAGCTCCTTCGCGATGGCACGCAGGCTGAGCCCGTCCAGGCCCACCTCGTTCAGCAGCCGCAGCGCCGTGTCGGCCACCCGTGACCGGTCGATCTTCGTCGTACCCACCTCGACAAGTTAACAGCCCGATCTTGACAATTTAACAGCGTTAAGTTCAGACTGTCGAACATGGAACTTAACACTGTTAAGGAGACTGGGGTCCTCATCGTCGGCGCCGGCCCCTGCGGCCTCGCCCTCGCCTGCGACCTGGCCCGCAGGGGCGTGCCCGCCCTCGTCGTGGAACAGGCGCCGACGCTCTTCCCCGGCTCGCGGGGCAAGGGCATCCAGCCCCGCACCCGGGAGGTCCTGGACGATCTAGGGGTGGGCGACGCGGTCCGCGAGCACGGCGGTCCGGCGCCGGTCGGGATGGCCTGGCAGGGTGGCGAGCGGATGGGCGAGCACCGCATGTTCCGGGTGGCGGCCCCGACGGACGCCGAGCCGTACGGCGAGCCGTGGATGATGCCCCAGTGGCGGACCCAGGAGATCCTGCTGGCCCGGCTGCGCGAGCTGGGCGGCGACGTCACCTTCTCGACCACGCTGACCGGCCTCGCCCAGGACGCCGAGGGGGTCACCGCACGGCTGTCCACCGGCCCGGTGCGCGCCTCCTACCTGGTCGCGGCGGACGGCGGACGCTCCACCGTGCGGCGGGCCCTGGGCATCGCGATGACCGGCGAGACGGTGGACCCGGCTCCGATGCTGGTGGCCGACGTGCGGATCGCGGCACCGGCCCTCGACCGGCTCAACTGGCACATGATGAACACCGATTCGGGGTTCATCACGCTCTGCCCGCTGCCCGGCACCGAAGACTTCCAGCTGGTCGCCCAGTACAAGGACGGCGAGCCCGACACCTCGGCGGCCGGGGTGCGCGCGGTGGTCGCCGAACGCACCCACCTGGAGGCGGCGGACGTCACCGAGGTGCTCTGGACCTCCGACTTCCGGCCGCGCGCCGCGCTGGCCGACCGCTTCCGGGACGGCCGGGTCTTCCTGGCGGGGGACGCGGCCCACGTCCACTCCCCCGCGGGCGGGCAGGGGCTCAACACCAGCGTCCAGGACGCGTACAACCTCGGCTGGAAACTCGGCCGGGTACTGAACCACGGCGCACCCGCCGCCCTGCTCGACACGTACGAGCGGGAGCGCCGCCCGATCGCCGCCGACATGCTCGGCCTGTCCACCCGCATCCACCGCGGCCAGCAGGAACGCGGCGCGGCAGCCCAGCAGTTGGGCCTCGGCTACCGGGGCGGTCCGCTGTCGGCGGGCCGGGCGGGCGTCCTGGAGGCCGGCGACCGCGCACCCGACGGGCCCGCGGACGGGCGGAGGCTGTTCGACGTCTTCAGGGGGCCGCACTTCACCCTGCTGGCGGTGGGCACCGACGCGGAGCTGCCGGAGTTCGCCGCACAGGCGGTCCGGGTGCACCGCACGCGGGCGTACGAGGCGTACGGCGAGGGGCTGTTCCTGATCCGGCCGGACGGCTACATCGGCTGGGCGGGCGAGGACGCGGCCGGGCTCACGGAGTACCTCGCCCCGCTGGGCGTCGCGCCCGCAGCGGGCTGAGCGCTCAGACGCTGCTGAGCGAGAGCTTGGCCGCGAAGCCGAGGAACAGCACCCCCGCCGCCGAGGTGGCCCCCGCCGAGAGCCGCTTGCGGCGGCGGAAGGCGGCGGACAGCCGGGTGCCGCCGAAGATCAGCGTCGACAGGTACAGGAAGCTGGCGACCTGGAGCAGGGTGCCCAGCACCAGGAAGGAGAGCGCCGGGTAGGCGTACCCGGGATCGACGAACTGCACGAAGAACGAGATCAGGAACAGGATCGCCTTCGGGTTGAACAGGCTGACCACCAGCGCCCGGCGGTACGGCCGTTCCATGGTGCCGGACGCCTCGTCCGCCGTCCCGCCGGTGATCTCCGCCACCCGGCGGTGCCGCTCGCGCCACATGGACACCGCGGCCCGCAGCATCCCGATGGCCAGCCAGGTCAGATAGCCCGCCCCCGCGAACTTCACCACGGCGAACAGCACGGGCGTCGTCTGCAGCAGCGACGAGGCCCCCAGCGCGGACAGCGTCATCAGCACGGTGTCCCCGGTCCACACCCCGGCGGCGGCCACATAGCCGGTACGCACCCCGCGCCGGGCGGCGACGGAGAGCACGTACAGCGAGTTCGGCCCCGGCAGCAGAACGATCAGCACGAGGCCGGCGAGATAGGTCGGAAGGTCGGTGACACCCAGCATGAAACGGAGTGTCGCACGTCGGCGCACCGGTCCGGACCCGGGTTTCAGGTCCTGGGACGACCCGCTCCGTCAGTCCTCGTCGCGTCGCCGTCGGGATCGATAACGCTTTCGCCGTCATGTGCGGGATTCGGCAACCGGTCGGGGCGGGAATCCGTCCCATGAGATACCGGAGACCCAGGGGGCCGAGATGATACGCACCAGAAGGACCGGGCGCGGCCACGCGCACAGGGGCGGCCGGGGGGCCGCGGCGGGCGTCGCGGCCGTCGCCGTACTCGCACTGACCGCCGTGACCGCCGGATGCGAACCGCAGGCGGCGGGAAGCGAACCGACCGCCCCGTCGTCGGTGCCGAAGGGCAGCGCGCCCGCCGACGACGCGAAGCCCGGCACGGACGGGCCGGGCAGGGCGACGCCGTCCAAGAGCGCGGAGCCGAGCACGGCAACGAAGCCCACGCCATCGGCCGATCCGCAGGGCAAGGTGCTGATGGCGAGCGGCGCACAGAGCAAGCAGGTGCGCGAGCTCCAGGCCCGGCTGCGTCAGATCGGCCACTTCGACCGCAGCCCCACGGGCTACTACGGCACCGTCACGGTCGCCGCCGTGCAGTCGTTCCAGGGCAAGCGCGGGCTCTCCCGGACCGGGAAGACGGACACGCTGACCTGGCAGAAGCTGCTCGGCATGACCCACGCGCCGACGGCGGCGGAGCTGAACCCGCCGACCACCAACCCGGTCGCGAAGCCGGACAAGCGCTGTCTGACGGGCCGGGTGATCTGCATCAGCAAGAACAGCCGGACGCTGTCCTGGATGATCGACGGCAAGGTCGTCTCGTCGATGGACGTACGGTTCGGCTCGCAGTACACACCGACCCGTGAAGGCAGCTTCTCCGTCTTCCTGAAGTCCCGGCACCACGTGTCGACGATCTACCACACGGCCATGCCGTACGCGATGTTCTTCAGCGGCGGCCAGGCGGTGCACTACTCATCGGACTTCGCGGCCCGCGGCTACAACGGCGCCTCGCACGGCTGCGTCAACGTCCGGGACGAGGGGAAGATCGCCGCGCTGTTCGACCAGGTCCACAACGGGGACAAGGTCATCGTCTACGGGTGAGTGCCGGGCCGGACCCGGAGGGATGAGGGGCGCGGGCGGGACCGGGGGAACGTATCCCGCCCGCGCCGTTGCGCCGAGCCGTAGGTACGGGGGGAACCCCGGCTCAGGACGCTGCCGATGACCAGTCGGCTCACTCTGTACTGCGTCCGCGCGCCGGAAAACGTCACACCCGGTGGCGGGCGGGGTGGTACAAGGGGTCAGCGGGCGGCGACGGGGGCTTTTGTCGGCTGCGAGGTGGCGCCCTCGTCCGCCCGGCCCGAGCCGGCGAACGCGGCCGTGGGCTCCGGGGAGACGTTGGAGAACCCGATCGACGGCAGCGAGCCCGAACCGCCGGACGGTGCGCCGTCGCCGTCCGATTCGCCGCCGTCGTCACCGTTGTGGCCGTCGCTGTTGCCGTCGCCGGCCTTGTCGAGCATCCGCTCGCAGAACTGGTCCAGGTTGTGGGCGCCCTTGGCCAGCGCTTCGAGACGGCGCCTGCGGTCGTCGTCGAGCTTGCCGTCGCGGTAGTCGCGGCAGGCCTTCAGAGTCCTGGCGTACCAGGCCTCCGAGGTGTCGTCCTGGGAGGGGTCGGGCTTCCCCGCGCCACCGCCCGTGCCGTCGCCGCTGCCACTGCGCGAGGAGCCCTCCGCCGGGCCCTCGGTCTCTCCGCTGCCCCTCCCGGAACCCGCGCCCGGTCCGGTGGGAGTGGTGCCGGGGCCGGTGGTGTCCTCACGGTCCGGGTCGGCGGGGTGCGCGGTACTGGGCGGCGGGCTCGTCGCGTCGGGGGACCCGGAGGGCGGCGCGGGCGTCCCGTCGTCGGTGGTGAGCCCGGAGCCGAGTTCCTCGGGCGAGGCGGCGGCCGACACCGAGGTGGACGGCGAGGGGGTGTGCCGGCCGAAGGGCGCGGGCAGCACCCCGGTCCCGGCGGCCACCGCCACCCCGCCGATCGCGCAGCAGGCGAGGGAGGCCACCAGACCGAAGCGGATGGGCCGGCTCCAGCGCATCTGGCGGGCACCGCGCGGACCTGCGGCGCCGGACCTGTGCCCGGAGACGGCCCTGCCTATGTGTACGGGCGCGAGCACGCCCGTCTCGCCGGCCTTGTCCGTACCGGCGGCCGGGGCCCGGCCCGCCCGCCGGGAGACGGACGAGGTGCGGGGGGCGGCGCGGAAGGCGGCCAGTGCGGCGGCCTCGCCGGGAAGTTCACCGGTGGCCGGGCGGGCGGTACGGGCCGCCTCGTCCAACGCGGCCGCGAGCCTCTCGGCGTCCTGTCCGGGCTGGCCGTCGGCAGGATCGACCGGTTCGCGGCGGAGCAATCTCTCCGCCGCTTCCTTGTCAAGCCATGCGTACTGCTCGTCGGCCATCACATGTCCTTCTGCGTCCACAGACGCGAATGCGTCACACCGGAGGGCGCCACCATGCCGGTGTGGGAGGGGCGTTGCGCGGGTACGGCGCCGAGTTCCGCCGTCCTGCCTGCCGCATTGCCGTGCGGGGACCGCG
The DNA here is from genome assembly GCF_042672475.1 of Streptomyces sp. NPDC127177. Lineage (NCBI taxonomy): Bacteria > Bacillati > Actinomycetota > Actinomycetes > Kitasatosporales > Streptomycetaceae > Streptomyces > Streptomyces sp. NPDC127177. The sequence continues at coordinate 34,735 of NZ_JBHXUW010000063.1, read as the reverse complement.
CAGGGGTCCGGTCGTCGGCCGGGGCCCTGGGCGGAGCCACTCCGCGGGCCGGGGCGCCGCCGTGCGGACGGCCGTCCTCCGTGTCGTCCGCGGCCGGCGGACCGCCGCCGTCCGGAGGTTCCGTACCGCCCTCGCTGTCCGTCCGCAGCAGCTCGGCGAGCCGCTTCAGTCCGCGGTGGGCGGCGGTGCGTACCGCGCCGGGGCGCTTGCCCAGCGTCTGCGCGGCGCTCTTCGCGTCGAGGCCGACGACCACGCGCAGCACCACGGCCTCGGCCTGGTCCTGCGGCAGCTGGGCGATGAGCGACATGGCGCGGCCGGTGGCAAGCGCCTCGATGGCCTCGGCCGCCGTGTCGGACTCGGCGGGCTTCTCGGACAGTTCCGCCTCGTCGCCGCCGACCGCGGGCCGCCGGCCGCGCATCCGCAGATGGTCCAGGGCGCGGTTACGGGCTATCCGCGCGGCCCAGCCCCGGAACCGGTCCGCGTCGCCGCTGAACCGGTCGAGGTCGCGCGCTATCTGGAGCCAGGACTCGGATGCCACGTCCTCGGCATCGGGCTCCCCCACCAGCGTTCTTATGTAGCCCAACAACCGCGGCTGCACTGCGCGGTACACAGTACGGAAGGCGTCCTCGTCCCCGTCCTGTGCCGCGAGCACCGCGGCGGTAAGCCCCGCGTCGTCCCCCAGCACTCCCTCAACCCGCCCTGCTGTCCTGAATCGCAGCTGGTCACCACTGCCGCGCCACCCTGCGCGACTCAGCACGCTACGTCCTTCGCGGGCATCACGTCCATGACTTGTACAACCCGCAACATTCCACGGCCGGGGCGCGGTGTGACAGAAAACGCAGTCACGGCGCTGAGATGAGTACGGGGTCGTCCTGCGGCCCCGCGGAAGACGACCGGGGCCTCTCCTGTGGGGGGTGGCGGCCCCGGTCGTCATTCCATGTCCCGGCGCCGGGCGATCGGCATCGGCGGACGCACGGGCGAAGGTGCCTCGTTCGCGGTGCGCCGCACGGAGGCCCACCGGCAGGGCGGAGCGTCCCGGATGGGCACGAAGGCCGGGCTCACGCGTAGAAGTCGGCCACTTCAGCGGTGACGTCGGCGGTGCCCCGACCCGGGGCGACGACGCTGAGGGCCTCCTGCCAGGTGAAGACCCCGGGGCCACGGCGCGCGGGACGGCCGGCGGGCGTGTGCGAAGGATCGAAGCGGGGCGCCACTCCGGGACGACTGTGTGTCAGCCGCGCACCCGGGCCCGCCGCGAGGCCGCGGCGCGGAGCACCCGCTGCCCCTCGGTCGACACATCCATCACCTGGCGCAGCCCGGCTCCCGTGGGAGCGCCCTCGCCGATCTCCGCGAGCATCTCCAGGATCCGGACCTGCCGGGCGGCCTCCCCGGAGAGCAGCGGTCCCGCTCCCCTCGGATCGCCCGCCCGGCACCGGGCCACCAGTTCCGTGCCGTCGGCGCGTGCGGCGTCGTGCCCGCGGTGGACATCCAGGGCCAGCACCGAGCAGGCGTCCGCCCAGGCACGCAACTCCTCGCCCGCCCGGTCCGCGGGCGCCTCGCCGAGCAGCTTCCGGATCCGCAGGACCGTTTCCTCAGGGCCGGGCACGGCGTCCAGTGCGGCACACGCCTCGGCCAGCCGGTCCGGCCAGGCGGACCGCTCCGCGCAGCCGGCCCAGAGCGGTCGCAGCGGATCCGGCCCGGCCCCCTCGGGGAGCTGTGGCAGGCACCGGTCGAGGCAGGCCGCCCCGCTTGCGGCGAGCCCCCGTTCATCAGCGGCGGCGATCAGTTCGAGCAGGCTCATCGGCGTCTCCCGTCGGCCTCCCCGTGCCCGGACGCGCGGGGGCGCAGCGCTTCGTCTCATCGCATTCAGCGCCGAATGGCCGAAAATCGTCACTGCGGGAGGCCGGAATCACTTCTTCTGCCGGTCCGGGGCCTCTCAGGAGGAGGCGCCGACGGGGTGAACGCCGAGGGCGGCCCGCTCCCCCTGCATCCGGGTCAGCTTCCGTACGAAGAGGATCGCGAACACCGCGGCCACGATGTCCAGCACATCGGCCACCATCAGCTGCGCGGCGGCGTCCATGACGTCCTGGGGCAGCTCGGCCCGGTCGTACCGCTGGGAGGCGAACCGGCCGACGAAGAGCGAGATCACCCACGCGCCCCACCACAGGTTGACCGGGGTCTGCGGGACGGTGCGCCAACTGCCGTCCGTGTTGGTCTGCGCGCTCGCGGTCCAGATCCCGCCCGCGACCCGGCGTGGCAGCCACAGCCCGGCGACCGGGACGAACCAGCCACCGACGGCCCAGCCGGGCTTCATCGGCTGGACGCTCGCGTCGAAGATCTCGGCGTTCGCCCGGACCCGCCGGAACCACAGGAGGAAGACGACGGCGGTGGCGAGGGTCATGAGGACCTGGAGGACACCGGCGGCCGTGTACAGCGTGTCGGCGCGGTCGGCCTCCGACTCGTCGAGTGTCGCGAAGCCGTTCTCGATGCCGCCGCCGAGCAGGCTGCGGATGTGCACACCCGCGCCCACCGCCAGCAGGTCCGCCACGGCGACGACGGCCAGCAGGACGACGACCGCCTTCGCGAGTACGTCGGGCGAGCGCAGGTACTGCTGCGGAGCGGTGAACGGCGGGGCGGGCGCCCCCGCCGCTCCGGCCGGGCCCGCGCAGAGCAGGCAGCGTCCGTCGTCGGTGGCCGGCGGTCTCGTACGGCAGGTGGAACACAGCATGGAGCAAACCCCCCGGGGTCATGGCGCGAAGAAATCGCGAGGAGAGCCCGCGCGGAGGACTCCGGCGCGGACACCAAAAGCGCGCGCCCCTTCCAGGGGCGCGCGACATCCGGAACATAGCCCCAGGTCAGCACCGTGTCCAGACTGAATACGGCCCTGGCGCCCTCCCCTCAGCCCCCGTCGACCTCCTTCGCCAGCGCCTGGAACCCGCCCCAGCTCAGCTTCGGCTTCCCCGGGTCCCACAGCTTCTGGGCGGTCGCCCGCAGCGGCATCCGGATGCCCTGCGCCACCTGCGCGGCGGTCTGGGCGTTCGGCAGGTCGCCCCAGACGGCGAACCGGCCGCCGAGGATCTGGCGGGAGTAGCGCTCCGGGACGGGCTCGGTGCCGCGCAGGACGAGCGGGGTCCACTGCTCGTAGATGCGCTTGCCGGTGGGGTAGACGAAGTCGTTGGGCTGGCCGAGCACGTAGTAGAGGAACTCGTCGTTGAGGTTCAGCACCTTGCGGCCCTCGCGCAGGTACTCCTCCGGCGAGCGGGCCCCGTACTCCTTGCCCGTCCAGTACTCGACCTCGATGTCCTTGTCGGCCTGGACGACGCCCCCGGTGAAGAAGCCGTCGTTCCACGCCTTGGGCTTCATGCCGTGCTGGCGTACCACCGCCGCGCGGTCGTTGAGCCAGCCGGTGGTGAGGTCCTTGATGCCGGCCTTCGCCCCGTACTTCTTCACGGCGGCCTGCTGGAGCTGCGGGTAGGAGGCGGCGGGGTCGCTCGCCATCAGCGCGAGGTACTCGTCGGCGCCCAGGTGCCAGTACGCGCCGCCGAACAGCTTCGTGTACTCGCCGAGAAGGTCGTCGATGATCTTCGCCGCGCCCGGCTTGGAGATGTCGAGCGAGCCCTTCGAGGCCACTCCCGACACGTTGCGCAGCTGGAGGTCGGGGTGGGCGCGCAGCACCGCGCCGAGGTGGCCCGGGGAGTCGATCTCAGGCACGACCTGGATGTGCAGCCGTTCGGCCAGGGCGACGATGTGCCGCACCTGTGCCTTGCTCAGGTGGTCCGGCGACACCACCTCGGGGTGGGTGTCGGACTCGATGCGGAAGGCCTGGTCGTCGGAGAAGTGCAGGCCGAGCTGGTTGAGCTTGAGATCGGCCATCTCACGCAGCCGGTCCTCGATCCAGTCGGCGCTGTAGTGCTTGCGCGCGATGTCGAGGTTGAGCCCGCGCTGCGGGCGGTCGGGCCGGTCGCGCACCTCCCCCTCGGGCATGAGGCCGTCGGCCCGCACCGACTGCTTGAGGGTCCGGGTCCCGTAGAAGACGCCCGCCTGACCGGGTCCGCTGACCGTGACCCGGCCGTCGTGGGTCTTGAGGGTGTACGACTCGGACCCGCCCTTGGCGGACGGGGTCAGGGCCAGCTCCACGTCGCCCGCACGGGCCTGCACCTTGCCCCGGTAGGCGATCTTCAGCTCGCCCGCGAGGAGCCGCCCCTCGTCGTCGAGCCCCTTGCTGCCCGCGGCGATCACCACCCCGCTGTCCTTGCCCGGCCGCCAGCCGGGGCCGCGGGCGGCGGTGTGCTCGCGGACGGCGGGGATGGTGCGGGGCGACTTCGACAGCGGATAGCTGCGGGTCGGCGAGGGAGTGGGGCTCGCGGACGAGGCCGAGGGCGAGTTCTCGGCCCCGGACCTGCGCTCGTTGTCGGAGTTGTCGGGCCACAGGACGACGGTGAGGGTCACCGCGGCGGCCGCGGTGACGGCCGCTCCGGCCGCGAGGGCGCCGCGTGAGAGCGACATCGGTCAGAAACCTCCGGTTTCAGTGGTAAACAACGCAAAAATAAGGAGATAGTCGGGCATTCTCCTCGGTGATTCATCCATCAGTCATCCCGAAACTCTCCCGTCCGGGTGAAATTCGCGCATCCGTCGGACGGCCGTTGCTCGGCCTCGCTAACTTTGAGGCACATTCGTCTCTCCCTTCACCCTGCATCCACCTGGTCTCTCCGGCCCCTCCCCACTCCAGGTTCACAGATGCCGCTGATCCGAGGAGCCCACGCTGTCCAGGTCCAGCGACTCCCACGCCGGCCTCCCGGAGCAACCGCACGGGTCCGTCCGGCGGACCGCCGTACCTCTCCAGAGCTGCGGACCGGCTTCCGGCACGCCCGCCGCGCCCGGCTTCGACCTGCACCGTTTCAACACCGCTCCCCCGGCCGACGTCGAGGCCGCCCTACTGGAGTGCTTCGGCAGCCGGCGCTGGGCACAGCGGCTGACCGCCCACCGCCCCTACCCGGACGTGGACGCGCTGCTCGCCGCGGCCGACGAGGCAGGCTACGACCTCTCCCCCACCGACCGGTCCGAGGCGCTCGCCGCCGAGGCCTCCCCGGCGCTGCCCGCCGAGGCGCCGCCCTCCGCCCACCTCGCGCTGGCCGCAGCGCACGCGGCGTACGAGTCCCGCTTCGGCCACGTCTTCGTCATCTGCCTGGACGGTGTCCGGTCCGCCGAGCGCCCCGACCAGGTACTGGCCGGCATCCGGGCCCGGCTGGGCCACGACCCGGACCAGGAGCGGATCGTGACGGCCGACGAGATGCGGCGACTCGCCCGGGGCCGCATCATCGGGCTGGTATCGAGTCAGTAACGGGTTACGGCCGCCCAGGGACGGCCCCGCGCCCGGGGACGGGGCTCTCCCTAGCCCGTCCGTGCCTGATTGATTGCCACTTTGATCACACCAGAGGCCCCGGCGCGAACGAACCGACAAAGCGTCGCTACGATGGCCGGGGCCGGTGGACCGTACCCGGCCGGGTCAGACCGACAGTCAAGCCGGCCGACCCCAATCCCCGCTCCCGGAGGGTTCTTCCGTGCCGGCTGGAACGCTGTACCGCGGCCGGGAAGGCATGTGGTCCTGGGTGGCTCATCGAGTCACCGGTGTCCTCATTTTCTTCTTCCTGTTCGTACACGTCCTGGACACCGCTCTTGTCCGTGTCTCGCCCGAGGCCTACGACGAAGTCGTGGCCACGTACAAGACATGGCCTGTCGCGCTGCTCGAATACGGCCTCGTGGCCGCGATTCTCTTTCATGCGCTGAACGGTCTCCGGATCATCGCCGTGGACTTCTGGGCCAAGGGCCCGCGCCTCCAGAAGCAGATGCTCTGGACCGTGCTGGGCATCTGGATCGTGCTCATGGTCGGGGCCCTGTACCCCGTCCTCGGTCACGCCGTCCGTTCCATCTTCGGGAGCTGAGGCCCATGTCCACCGAGACTTCCGCAATCGGCGCAGTCGAAGGGGTCGGCCTGTACGACTCCGACAACCCGGCCCCCGTGATCGAGCCCCCGCGTACGCGGACCGGCAAGACCCCCAAGGGTTCACGCACCAACTTCGAGATGTACGCCTGGCTCTTCATGCGCCTGTCGGGCATCGTCCTGGTCGTCCTGGTCATCGGCCACCTGCTGATCCAGCTGGTGCTGGACGGCGGTGTGTCCAAGGTCGGCTTCGCCTTCGTGGCCGGCCGCTGGGCCTCGCCGTTCTGGCAGATGTGGGACCTGGCGATGCTGTGGCTCGCCATGCTGCACGGCGCCAACGGTCTCCGTACGGTCATCAACGACTACGCCGAACGGGACAACACCCGCTTCTGGCTGAAGATGCTGCTGTACACCGCCACGGTGTTCACCGTCCTGCTGGGCACGCTGGTGATCTTCACCTTCGACCCGAACATCCGCTAGGCGCCGGGCCCGAGGGACCAGAGGTAAACCATGCAGATCCACAAGTACGACACCGTCATCGTCGGCGCCGGCGGCGCCGGCATGCGCGCGGCCATCGAGTCGACCAAGCGCAGCCGTACCGCCGTGCTGACCAAGCTCTATCCCACCCGCTCCCACACGGGCGCCGCGCAGGGCGGTATGGCCGCCGCGCTCGCCAACGTGGAGGAGGACAACTGGGAGTGGCACACCTTCGACACGATCAAGGGCGGCGACTACCTGGTCGACCAGGACGCCGCCGAGATCCTGGCGAAGGAGGCCATCGACTCCGTCCTCGACCTGGAGAAGATGGGCCTGCCGTTCAACCGCACGCCCGAGGGCAAGATCGACCAGCGCCGCTTCGGCGGCCACAGCCGTAACCACGGCGAGGCCCCGGTCCGCCGGTCCTGCTACGCGTCGGACCGCACCGGCCACATGATCCTCCAGACGCTGTACCAGAACTGCGTCAAGGAGGGCGTGGAGTTCTTCAACGAGTTCTACGTGCTGGACCTCCTGCTCCAGGAGGACCCCGAGACCGGCGTGAAGAAGTCCGCCGGCGTCGTCGCGTACGAGCTGGCGACCGGCGAGATCCACGTCTTCCAGGCGAAGGCGATCATCTTCGCCTCCGGCGGCACCGGCAAGTTCTTCAAGGTGACGTCGAACGCGCACACCCTGACCGGTGACGGCCAGGCCGCCGCGTACCGCCGCGGTCTGCCGCTGGAGGACATGGAGTTCTTCCAGTTCCACCCGACGGGCATCTGGCGCATGGGCATCCTGCTGACGGAGGGCGCCCGCGGTGAGGGCGGCATCCTCCGCAACAAGGACGGCGAGCGCTTCATGGAGAAGTACGCGCCCGTCATGAAGGACCTCGCGTCCCGTGACGTCGTCTCCCGTTCGATCTACACGGAGATCCGCGAGGGCCGCGGCTGCGGCCCCGAGGGCGACCACGTCTACCTGGACCTGACGCACCTGCCGCCGGAGCAGCTGGACGCCAAGCTCCCGGACATCACCGAGTTCGCGCGTACGTACCTCGGCATCGAGCCCTACACGGACCCGATCCCGATCCAGCCGACCGCGCACTACGCCATGGGCGGCATTCCGACCAACGTCGAGGGCGAGGTGCTGGCCGACAACACCACCGTCGTCCCGGGCCTGTACGCCGCCGGCGAGGTCGCCTGCGTCTCGGTGCACGGCGCCAACCGTCTGGGCACCAACTCGCTGCTCGACATCAACGTCTTCGGACGCCGGTCGGGCATCGCCGCCGCCGAGTACTCCGCGAAGAACGACTACGTCGCGCTTCCCGAGAACCCGGCGCAGCAGGTCGTCGACCAGGTCGAGCGGCTGCGCAACTCCACCGGCACCGAGCGCGTCTCGGCGATCCGGCTGGAGCTGCAGGAGTGCATGGACGCCAACGTGATGGTGTTCCGCACCGAGCAGACCATCAAGACCGCGGTGGACAAGATCGCCGAGCTGCGCAAGCGGTACCTCGACGTGTCCATCCAGGACAAGGGCAAGCGGTTCAACACGGACCTGCTGGAGGCCGTCGAGCTGGGCAACCTGCTCGACCTCGCCGAGGTCATGGCGACCTCGGCGCTGGCCCGCAAGGAGTCGCGCGGTGGTCACTACCGCGAGGACTACCCGAACCGCGACGACGTCAACTTCATGCGCCACACCATGGCGTACCGCGAGGTCGCCGACGACGGCACCGAGTCGATCCGGCTGGACTACAAGCCGGTCGTCCAGACCCGCTACCAGCCGATGGAGCGTAAGTACTGATGGCTACCCCCACGATGGAGAAGGCGGACAAGGCCCCTGAGCCCGAGGCCGGCTTCGCCGATTCCCCGTACATCACCGCCACTTTCCGGATCCGCCGGTTCAACCCGGAGGTCTCCGAGGAGTCCCAGTGGCAGGACTTCCAGATCGAGATCGACCCGAAGGAGCGTGTCCTCGACGCCCTTCACAAGATCAAGTGGGAGACCGACGGAACGCTGACCTTCCGCCGCTCCTGCGCCCACGGCATCTGCGGCTCCGACGCGATGCGGATCAACGGCAAGAACAGGCTCGCCTGCAAGACGCTGATCAAGGACCTGTCCCCGGAGAAGCCGATCACGGTCGAGGCCATCAAGGGCCTCACGGTCCTCAAGGACCTCGTGGTCGACATGGACCCGTTCTTCCAGGCCTACCGCGACGTCATGCCCTTCCTCATCACCAAGGGGAACGAGCCGACCCGCGAGCGTCTGCAGTCCGCCGAGGACCGCGAGCGCTTCGACGACACCACCAAGTGCATCCTGTGCGCCGCGTGCACGTCCTCGTGCCCGGTGTTCTGGAACGACGGGCAGTACTTCGGCCCGGCGGCGATCGTCAACGCGCACCGCTTCATCTTCGACTCGCGCGACGAGGGCGGCGAGCAGCGCCTGGAGATCCTCAACGACCGTGACGGGGTGTGGCGTTGCCGCACCACCTTCAACTGCACGGACGCCTGCCCGCGTGGCATCGAGGTCACCAAGGCGATCCAGGAGGTCAAGCGCGCGCTGATCACGCGTCGCTTCTGATCCGCCTGTCACACCCGTTACACCGAGAGGCCCCGTCTTCCGCACGAACAGTGCGGGAGGCGGGGCCTCTCGGCTCTGCGGGGGCGCCCCGGCGGTACGGTCGGGTACGCCCTCGGTGTGGTCCCGGGGCCCGACACCGAGGGAGGCCCGGCCATGGCCGTTCTCCGGCACGCCGTCACCGTCCGTGCCCTGGAACCGGGTCGGCTGGCCGAGCTCACCACCCTGTTCTGCGACGTCGCCGAGTCCACCCGGGCCCGCGGTGAGGTGATCGTCATGCCGGACGGGCAGCCGGTGGCGGACGTCCGGCTGACCGGCGGACGTCATCTGCGGGCCGGTGCGCGGTACGAGCTCGCGGAGGCCGGCGCCACGGACAAGGTGTCGCTGCGTATACGCGAGTGGCGGCGCGGCGGCGCGATCGCCGTGGAACAGCTGCTGGGCTCGCCGGACGTGAACGCCCGGCTGACGGCGCGTCTGGCCTGCCCGGACCGGCCGCGGCTGCTGGAGGCCGAGGGGCGGATACAGGGCTCGGGCGCGATGTACAGCGGATCGGGGAAGGCACGGATCGATCTCGGCGCGTGGTGGACGGCGGCGGACCTCGCGCCCGGGGCCCCTCCGGTGGCGCGCGCCCCGGCGACCGCACGGGTGAAGCACCGGCTGGGCGAGGCCCGGCTGTACCTGCGGCCGCGGCGGGCCGATGACGGCTGGTGGCGGGTGGAGGTCGCCGTGACGCTGCGCGGCAGGTGGCTGCTGCGGCCGGTCGCCGCGGTCGTCCTGCTGCTGGCCGGCGGGCCGCTGCGGCGGGGCTTCCGGACCGGGGTGGAGCGGGCCGCCGAGGGATGGGACGAGGCGCTCGGCGAACTGCTGGCCCTCGGACCGGACGAACTCCGCGCCGAGCTGCTGCGGCACGCGGCCGAAGGAGCGCAGCCGTCCGGGGACCGCAAGGACTCCGAGGAGGTCCGGGAGGAACGCGGCTGAACTCGACGTGCGGCGGGGCCGCTCAGGGGTTTCCGGACGGCCGGGAGGGGCGGGCTTCGGGGGCTTCCCGGACCGCCGTCAGTCCCAGGCCGCGCCGCCCCGGTCCTCGGCGACCACCATGACACGCCGCAGCATGGCGTTGAGCAGCCTGCGTTCGTCCTTGTCGAGGACGCCGAGCAGCCGGTCCTCCTCATTGCCGAGGAAATCCATCGCGCCGATCCAGGTCGAGCGCCCCGCGTCGGTCAACTCCACGTCCACGCGCCGCCGGTCGGTGGTCGAGGGAGTGCGCCGGACGAACCCGCGGCGCTCCAGCGCGTCCAGTCGGCCGGTGACGGAGGCGGGCGCCAGATCGAGATCGGCGGCCAGATCGGACGGGGCCGCCTTGCCCCCGCGGCCGGCCAGCTTGTGCAGGGTGTCGAACTCCTGGCGGTCCAGGTCGAAATCGACCAGCGACTGCTCACGCACCCGTCGCAGATGGACGGAGAGCTTCTTCATCCGGGTCACCGCGCCCTCGACGTCCGGGTCGAGTTCCGGAAGGACCGGCATCCACCGCTCCACATGTCCGTCGGTCCAGTCCCGTGGCTCCATGGCCCAAGCCTACGCCGGACCCCGACTTCCCTTCAGAGCACAATATTTCGTTGACGAATAGTTCGGAAGCGAAATATATTCTGCGCCATGTCCCATCCCTTACGCACCCGTTCCTTCCGTCTGCTCTTCATAGGCCGCAGCCTCTCGATGCTCGGCGACGCCGCGATCCCGGCGGCCCTCACCCTCGCCGTCTACCTGGCCACGGGCTCGACCGGCGCGCTCGCCCTCGTCCTCGCCTGCGCGATGGTGCCCAAACTGCTGCTGCTGCCGCTCGGCGGCGTGGCCGGAGACCGCTTCAACGCCCGTACGGTCGCACTCACCACCGACCTCGTGCGGTGTGCCAGCCAGCTCTTCGTCGGCGCCGAACTGCTCTCCGGTTCGCCGGCCCTGTGGCAGATCGCCGTGGCCGAGGCGCTCGGCGGTGCCGCCGGGGCCTTCGCCATGCCGACCGTCTCCCCGCTGATCCGCGGCACGGTGGCGGAGTCCGGACTGCTGCGCGCCAACTCCCTGATGGCGGTGGTCAACAGCGCGACCCGGATCGGCGGCCCCGCCGTCGCCGGGGCGCTGGTCCTCACCGCCGGACCCGGCTGGGCGTTCGTGCTGGACGGCGCCAGCTTCGCGGTGAGCGCGGCACTGCTGTCCGCGATCGACGTGCGGCACGTCAGCGTGGCGCGCAGCTCCGTGCTCAGCGACCTCAGGGAGGGCTGGGGCGAGGTCCGGGGCCGCGACTGGTACTGGACGAGCCTGATCGCCCACGCCGTCTGGAACGGCGCGGCAGCCGTCCTGATGACGGTGGGACCGGCCCTCTTCCTGCACGAACCCGGAGGCAGGGGCACCTGGATCGCCTTTCTCCAGACCGGTGCGGTCGGACTCCTGCTCGGCTCCCTGCTGGCGGGCCGGGCCCGGCCGCGGCGCCCGGTCCTGATCGCCAACATGGGCCTCGCCCTGTATGCGCTGCCGCTCTGCCTGCTGGCCGCGCACGCGCCGGTCGCGGCGACCATCTGCGCGTACGGGATCTCGCAGGCCGGACTCGGCTACCTCAACCCCGTCTGGGAGACCGCGGTCCAGTCCGCCGTGCCCGCACACGCGCTGGCCCGGGTGACCTCGTACGACTGGCTGCTCTCCCTCGGCGCGATGCCGCTCGGTTACGCCCTCGCCCCGCCGGCGGCCTCGGCCTGGGGCGCCGAAGTCCCGCTCGCGGCGGCCGGGGTGGCCGTCGGCGCGGCCTGCCTGGCCACCGCCGCGGTACCGGGCGTACGGCGTCTCCGGGCGCCCTCCGACAAGGTGACGCGCACCACCGAAGCACCGGCTTGAACATGTTCAAATGCAGGTCTACAGTCCATGACAACAGCATTTGAACGCGTTCAAGGGAGGGTGGGGCATGGACCTCACTGTTGTCGCGTACGTCATCTACCTGCTCATCAGCGTGGCACTCACGGTCTGGGTGGCCCGCACGCTCAGCCGCAACGGCAAGGTGTTCCTCGCCGACGTGCTGCACGGGAACGAGAAGCTCGCCGACGCCGTCAACCACCTGCTGGTGGTCGGCTTCTACCTGGTCAACCTCGGGTTCGTGACGCTCTATCTGAAGAACTCCGACGAGGTCGCCGACGCCCGCGGGCTCTTCGACGCGCTCTCGGTCAAGGTCGGCGTCGTACTGCTCGTCCTCGGCATCATGCACCTGGGCAACGTCTATGTGCTCAACAAGATCCGCCGCCGGGGCCTGATGGAGCGTGAGCAGACCCCGCCCGTGCCGCCGCAGGGCTGGATGCCGCCGGGCACCGGGCCGTGGACCGCGCCCGCCACCAAGGCGTGAGGGCCGGCCGTGCGGTCCCGGACCGATGGGCGGCAGCCGGCCGTCGAGCGGCTCACCGTGCTCTACGACGCACAGTGCTCGCTCTGCGTCCATCTGCGGCAGTGGCTGATGAGGCAGCGTCAGCTGGTCCCGCTCGACCTCGTCCCGGCAGCCTCCGCGGAGGCACAGCGCCGCTTCCCGGGTCTCGACCACGCGCAGACGCTGGAGGAGATCACGGTGATCGGTGACGGCGGGCAGATCTACCGCTCGACCTCCGCGTGGATCGTCTGCCTCTGGGCACTGGCCGAGCACCGGCCGAAGGCCCACTGGCTGAGCACCCCGGCCGGCCGGCCGTTCGCCAGGGCGACCGTCCTCGCCGCCGCGAAGTACCGCTCCCTGACCGCCGCGCCCTGCCGGGCGGACGGGAACGGCTCCTGCGCGGCAGAGGGCCCGGAGCCCGCCCTCCAGGTATCCCGGATACCCTCGGGACCGTGGTGAAGGAAGAGAAGGACGTGAAGGAAGTCAAGGCTCCCAAGAGCGAGCAGACCCGCACACTCATCCTCGAGACCGCGCTCCGGCTCTTCCAGGAACGCGGCTACGACAAGACGACGATGCGGGCCATCGCCCAGGAGGCCGGGGTCTCCGTAGGGAACGCGTACTACTACTTCTCGTCCAAGGAGCACCTCGTCCAGGGCTTCTACGACCGGATCGCCGCCGAGCACGAGGCGGCGGTCCGGCCGGTTCTGGCCGGCGACAAGGACCTCGCGGTACGCATCCGCGGGGTCCTGCTCAGCTGGCTGGACGTGGCGGAGCCGTACCACCGCTTCGCGGCCCAGTTCTTCAAGAACGCCGCCGACCCGGAGAGCCCGCTCAGCCCGTTCTCCAAGGACTCCTTCGCCGCGCGCGAGGCGGCGATCTCCGTACACGAGCGCTGCCTGGCGGGCTCCGGCACCAAGGTCGACCCCGAGCTGGCCGAGCTGCTGCCGCAGCTGATGTGGCTGAACCAGATGGGGCTGGTCCTCTACTGGGTCTACGACCGGACGGACGACGCCGAACGCAGCCGCCGTCTCGTCGAGCGCACCGCGCCGATCATCGCGCGGGCGATCGCCCTGTCCCGGTTCCGGATACTGCGGCCACTGGTGCGCCAGGTCCACGAGGTGCTGGAGGAGTTCCTGCCCGGAGCGGCGGGCCGGGCCGCGGGCGGACCCCGCTGACCGCGGCCCGCTGACGGCGCGAACGACCGAGCGGCCGCCCCCCGGTGCGGGGGCGGCCGCTCGGTGCGGTTGTGCGGGTCGGTCAGATCCAGCCGAGTTCCCACAGGCGCCAGATGCCGGTGCCGTCCGAGAGGTACTGCGAACCGGCGACGTCGGGCTTGGCGACGACGTAGTCCTTCTTCTGCCACAGGGGTACGAGCGGCACGTCGTCGCCGACGAGCTTCTGGAGTTCCTTGAAGTCGGCCGAGGTGCGGCTGCGGTCGCTGAACTCCAGCGTGGAGCTGATCAACCGGTCCATCTTCTTGCTGCTGTAGCCGTTGTGGAGGCTGGTGTCGCGGCCGACGAGCGGCTGGCTGAAGGTGTCGGGGTCCGGGTAGTCGGGAAGCCAGCCGACGGTGTACGCGTCGTAGTCACCGGCGGCGTAACCCTTCTGGAACGCCTTCCACTCCACGGCCTTCACCGTGACCTTGAACAGCCCGTCCGCCTCCAGCTGACGCCGGATCTCCGCCGTCTCCTTGGTGTAGGCGTCGTCGGCGCGGTAGGCGAAGGTGATGTGCAGCGGCAGCTGCACGCCCGCCTCCTGCATCAACTCCTTGGCGCGCTTGGGGTCGGGCGCCGGGTACGCGTCGAAGAACGGGGTGCTGTGCCCGATGTAGCCCTGCGGGATCAGCGAGTAGAGCGGTTCGACGGTGCCCTTGTAGACATCGGTCACCAGCGGCGCGCGGTCGATGATCGCCGCGATGGCCTGCCGGACCCGCTTGTCGTGGAGCGGGGATCCGTTACGGACGTTGAAGACGAGGTTGCGGATCTCGGCGCTGTCCGCCTCGGTGATGCGCTGGTCGGAGTCACCGGGGTTCAGCTCCGCGAGCGTGGACGGCGGGAGCTGACGGTGCGTGACATCGACCTGGCCCGACTTCCAGGCGGCCAGGAGTTCGCTCGACTCCTTGTAGTAGCGCACGGTGACCGGACCGCCGGTCTTCTTCAGCGCGCCCTTGTACTTGGTGTTCGGCACCAGTTCGGCGCTGACGCCCGGCTCGTAGGACTTGAGCACGTACGGACCGGAGCCGCTGACCTGGCCGTCGTCCCGCAGCTTGTTCTCCGAGTAGGCCTCGTGGTCGACGATCGAGCCGGCCCCGGTGGCGAGCTTCTGCGGGAAGGTCGCATCGCGCGAGGAGAGGTTGAAGGTGATCGTCCGGCCCTCGGTGACCACGTTCTTGAGGCTGGGGAAAAGCACCGAAGGACCGACGTCCGTCTTGATCCGGAGCATGCGCTCGAAGGAGTACTTGACGTCCTCGGCGGTGACCTTCCGTCCGTTGGAGAACGTCAGGTCGTCACGGAGCTTGCACTGGTACGTCTGGAGCTTCCCGCCGATGAAGCCGCAGCTCTCGGCCGCGTCCGGCTCGGGCACGATCGCCCCGGACTTGAACGTCATGAGGGACTGGTAGACGTTGCTGTACATGGCCCAGGAGCCGGCGTCGTAGGCGCCCGCCGGGTCGAGCGAGGTCACCTCGTCGGTCGTGCCGACCAGGACCGGATCCTTCTTCTCCCCGTCCGAGGGGATCAGCTGCCAGGCGCCGACGCCTGCGATGACCAAAACCGCGAGAATCGCGAGAATCCGTAGTCGGATCGACCGCATTGCCGTGCTCTCCCTTAACAGCCCCACCTCGGTGTCGCGCTCAGATACGCAGATCACCGCACGTTCAAGCTCACCCAATCACACGATTTTCACATCTGGAAGAGGAAATCAGAGGCTCATAGCCTTTTGTTCGCTACTTGAAACCTTGGGCGGGATAGCCGAATACAGAGGGTTGGTCACCGGTCACCGAATTCGCCCGGCTACGGGATCTACGGGCCAGTACTCAGGCCTGCTTGGAGGCGAGTTCGACGACGGTGACGTCCGAGGGGGCGCCGACCCGCACGGGCGGGCCCCAGGCACCCGCGCCCCGGGTGACGTAGAGCTGGGTGTCGCCGTAGCGTTCGAGCCCGGCGACCGTGGGGTTGGAGAGCTCCGCGATGTAGTTGCCCGGCCAGAGCTGGCCGCCGTGCGTGTGGCCGGAGAGCTGCAGGTCCACGCCGTGCGCGACGGCCTCGTCGATGAGTACGGGCTGATGGGCCATGAGGACGGCGGCGCGCGACCGGTCCCGGTCACCGAGGGCGCGGCCGAAGTCGGGACCCTGCCCTTCGGCCTCACCACCGATGTCATTCACCCCGGCCAGATCGAAGCCGTCGATCTCCACTCGGGCATTCTCCAGCGGGTGCAGACCCAATTCCCTTACATGATCCACCCATTGGGCCGCACCGGAGTAGTACTCGTGGTTGCCGGTGACAAAGAAGGAGCCGTGCCTGGAGCGCAGTCGCGCGAGCGGCTCGGCGGCCGGGCCGAGATCGGCGACCGATCCGTCGACCAAGTCGCCGACGACGGCGATCAGATCGGGCTGGGTCCGGTTGACCGTGTCGACGACGCGCTGGGTGTGTGACCGTCCCAGGATCGGCCCGAGGTGGATATCGCTGACGACGGCGATCCGGAAGCCGTGCGCGGAGCGCGGCAGCCGGGCGAGCGGGATGGTGACGTGCTTGACCCTCGGTCCGCGCAGCACCCCGTAGGTGCCGTAGCCGACCGTGCCGAGCCCGGCGACGGCGGCGGCTCCGCCGACGGCACGGGCGACGAAGAGCCGGCGCGACGGCCCCTCGACGGCGGGCGGAGCGGCGGGCGCGAGGGCCGTCCCGGTGCCCGGTCCGGAGGCCTCGGCGGTGACGGTTCCGGCCGGGCCGGGCTGCGTTGCCCGCGCCGGGCCGCCGGCGACGGTTCCGGCCGGTTCCGCCTCGGGCGTCTGCGCCTGCGCCACCTCGGGTGCCTCTTCGGGCCCCGACGCCGCCGCCCGGCGCGCGAGCAGCCTGCGCAGCAGTGGCCGTAGCGCCTCGCCGGCCAGCAGGGCCAGCGTCAGATACAGCAGCGCGGCGAGCCAGAGATAGCCCGGCCAGGCCAGCACCCGCTGGAGCCAGAAGGGCACGCCCGTACGGCCCGAGACCAGGGCGCCGACGCTCAGCAGCGGCAGGACGTACGCCGCGACCGTGCCCGCCCGGCGCAGCGGGCTGCCCGCCGCCGTCGTGTCACCGACGAGGCGGCGCCACACATAGCGGTGCACGGCGACGAGCAGTGCGAGCACCACGAGTCCCAGCAGAGCGAATCCCATGACCGCCACGTGTACCGCCCTGCCCTTTTTGTCCGTATCCGGTCCGTACGAGGTGCCGCGTCGTTACGAGGCCCGGCCGCGCAATGCCCTGACGCCACGGAACCCGATCACGCCAACCGCCGTCCCCAGAAGAAAGGACGTGATGGCGAGCAGCAGATGCACCCAGAAGTACGCAGTAGGGTCTCCGGCGTCGTCGAAGGCGAGACCGCTGCCGTCCTTCCACAGGTTCTTGACGAAAGTGATCCAGATGAACCAGCTCCACACCCCGAATGCGAGCAGGAACCAGGAGACGGGGCGGCTGAGCTTCATGGACCCAGTATCTCCGCCTCGCCCGCCTCGCCTCGCCCGGGGTGGGCTGTCCTGGCGGTACGCACGGCGGGTCATACCGTCGGTGCCTATTTTCACATCAACTGCATGTACGTTTTCGACCGTGTCAGCTCTCAAGAAGACCGCACTGGCGGTCACCTCTGCCGCTTTGCTGTCCACTTTTGCCGTCAGCCCGGCCTCGGCGGTCCCCAAGGACACCTCGGACGGTGTGCCGAAGCCACCCTCCGGCATGTCGCAGGTCGGTGGCGAACAGCTGGGCCGGTCCGGCACCCAGGTCAATCTCGGCCCCGGCGCCCCGGTCCTGCCCAAGGGCCTGACGGGCAGGTCCTGGATGGTCTCGGACGCCGAGAGCGGTGAGGTGCTCGCCTCCCACAACCCGCACTGGCGGCTGCCCCCCGCCTCCACGCTGAAGATGCTCTTCGCGGACACCGTGCTGCCGGCGCCGGCCGTCCAGCCGAAGACCCGCGAGTACACGGTGAAGGACGAGGACCTCGCCGGCATGGGCGAGGGCAGCAGCCTGGTCGGCGTCAAGGAGGACCTCACCTACACGGTCCACGACCTGTGGCTCGGGGTCTTCCTGCGCTCGGGCAACGACGCGGTGCACGTGCTGGCCTCGATGTACGGCGGTGTCCCCAAGACCGTCCGCGACATGCAGTCGCACGCCGAGGAGCTCCAGGCCCTGGACACCCATGTCGTGTCGCCCGACGGCTATGACGCCCCCGAACAGGTCTCCAGCGCCTACGACCTCACGCTGTTCGCCCGCAGCGGGCTGCAGAACGCGGACTTCCGCGAGTACTGCTCGACCGCCACGGCCGAGTTCCCGGGCAAGAAGGAGAAGGGCAAGAAGCGCGAGAGCTTCGGCATCCAGAACACCGACCGGCTGCTCACCGGGGCCAGCGGCGTGACCCCGTACAAGGGCATCGCGGGCGTCAAGAACGGCTATACGACGCACGCGGGCAACACCCTCACCAGTGTCGCCGAGCGCAACGGCAAGGTGCTGCTCGTCACCGTCATGAACCCGTCGTCCGACGAGTCGAACGCCGTGTACGACGAAGCGGCGAGCCTGCTCGACTGGGGCTTCAGCGCCGCCGGCAAGGTGACGCCGGTGGGCGAGCTGGTCCCCCCGAAGTCCGCCGAGACCGGCGACGGCACGGGCAAGGGCGCCGAGGCCGACGGACCGACCGCGGGCAAGGACAAGCAGGGGGCGGCGCGGACCACGAAGGCCGCCGCCGCGAGCGGCTCCGGCGGAGTCGGGATCGCACTCGGCATCGCCGGCGGGGTGCTGGTACTGCTTGCCGGGGCCGCCTTCCTGGTCAACCGGCGCTGGCCGCTGCCGGACCTGGTGCGCCGCCTTCCTCGCCGCTGACCCGGCCGCCCGGGGCCCCCGCGCCCCGGGCCCGGCCGTCTCCGGCCGTGCCGTCCTCGACGGACCGGGATTCGTCGGCGGACCGGGATGCGTCGACGGGCCGGGGCTCCTCGGCGTCCTTACTCCTCGTCGCCGTCCACGCGGCGCAGAACAGCAGCAGCTTCGCGGTGAAGTTGATCCACAGCAGCAGGGCGATCGGCACTCCGAACGCGCCGTACATGCTCTTCGACGCGACGCCCCTCATATAGCTGCCGAGCAGCAGCTTGAGCAGCTCGAAGCCGACCGCGCCGACGAGTGAGGCCACCACCAGCCGGCGCCGCGGCGGCTCCACGCCGGGCAGCAGGGTCAGCAGGTAGAGCAGCAGCAGGAAGTCGGCGGCCACCCCGACCAGCAGGGCGGCGATCCGCAGCAGCACGCCGCCCGCGCCGTTCTCCGGAATGTTGAGCAGGTCCGCCACCCAGCCGACGGCGACCGAGCCGACCGAGGAGATCGCCAGGGTCACCAGGGCCGCCCCGCCCAGGCCGAACAGCACCCCGGCGTCCTTGAGCTTGCGGATGACCGGATTGCCCTCGTCCAGGTCGTCCATCTCCCAGACCGCCCGCAGACAGTCCCGCATCGAACCGACCCAGCCGATACCGGTGAAGAGCAGCAGCGCACCGGCCACCAGCCCGACCGTGCCCGCGTGTGCCACCAGGTTGTCGATGCCCAGCTGGTCGGAGATGCCGGGCACCTGCTCGGCGACCTTGTCCTCGATCTTGTCCAGCTGCTTGTCGGAGAGCAGCGCCGCACCGATCGCGGCGGCGACCGCGATCAGCGGGAAGAGCGCCAGGAAGCTGAGGAACGTGATCGCCGCGGCGAGCCTCGCCCAGTGGACCCGTACCAGCGTTTCGTAACTGCGCCAGGCGTGCGTCTCCATCAGCCGGGAGACGAGCGGCCCGATGACAGGGAGTTTTTTCAGCCAGTCCATGACGTACGACTACCCTCCCTGCCACCGAAAACCGGTGTCCGGTGCACCGCGTAGGAGATGACACCCTTTCAATCACCCATTTCGGTGAGTGCTGTAACAAATCCCTCAAAGGTGTTTTCTCGGGCGATACGGTCACCCTCATGTCTGTCGACACCGTGTCCCTGACCGGCTGGGGCCGTACCGCCCCGACGACCGCGCTGCGCTTCCGCCCCCGTAGTCACGAGGAGGCGGCGGCGACCGTGCGCGGCGGCGGGCCCCGCGGATCGATCGCCCGCGGACTGGGCCGGGCGCACGGCGACGCGGCACAGAACGCCGGGGGTTCCGTCCTCGACATGTCTGCGCTGGACCGGATCCGTGCCTTCGACGCCGGGGCCGGTGTCGTGGTGTGCGACGCGGGTGTGAGCCTGCACCGGCTGCTGGAGGTGCTGCTCCCGCTCGGCTGGTTCGTGCCGGTGACGCCCGGCAGCCGGTACATCACGGTGGGCGGCGCGATCGGCTCCGACGTGCACGGCCACAACCACCGCGTGGCGGGGACCTTCTCCCGCCACGTCACGGAGTTCGAACTGCTCACCGCCGACGGCGAGGTCCGTACGGTCCGTCCCGGCTCCCCGCTCTTCGACGCGACGGCGGGCGGCATGGGCCTGACCGGGGTGATCCTCGCGGTCACGCTCCGGATGCACCCCGTCGCGACGTCGCTGATGTCGGTCGACACGGAACGGGCCGCCGACCTCGACGACCTGATGGCCCGGCTCACCACGGGCAGTCGCCACCGCTACGCGTCCGCCTGGGTCGATCTGACCGCACGCGGCAGGGCGACGGGCCGGGCCGTGCTGACCCGGGGGGAGCACGCACCCCTGGATGCGCTCCCGGCGCACGCCCGGCGCAGACCACTCTCCTTGCGCGCTGCTCCGCTGCCCGCCCCCCGCTCCCTCGTTCCGGAACTCCTCCCGGGCGGGCTGTTCGGCCGAGCCTCCGCGACCGCCCTGGCCGAGCTCCGGTACCGCCGGGCGCCCCGGTCCCGCACCGGTGAGCTCCAGCAGATCCCCGCCTTCTTCCACCCGCTGGACGCCGTACCGCACTGGAACCGGATCCGTGGCCGCGGCGGCTTCGTGCACTACGAGTTCGCCGTCGGCCACGGCCAGGAGGAGACGCTGCACCGGATCGTCCGGCAGATCTCGCAGCGGCGCTGCCCTTCGTTCCTCGCCTCGCTCGGACGGCTCGGCGTGGGCGATCCCGGCTGGCTGTCGTTCCCGGTGCCCGGCTGGACGCTGTCCCTGGACCTGCCGGCCGCCCTGCCCGGTCTGGCCCGATTCCTCGACGGCCTGGACGAGGAGGTGGCGGCCGCCGGTGGCCGGGTCGCGCTGACGAACGACTCCCGGCTGCGTCCGGAAGCGCTGGCAGCGATGTACCCGCGGCTGGGCGAGTTCCGGGCGCTGCGGGCCGAGCTGGACCCGAACGGGGCGTTCCGTTCGGACCTCTCGCGCCGGCTGTCGATCTGACCGCCGCCTCGGTTGTTGCTCGTCTTCCTCCCCCTGACTTCCGCCTTCTGTAAGGAGCGTTTCCGTGAAGGATGCCTTCGGTGCCCCGCAGTCCTTGCTCATCCTCGGCGGCACATCGGAGATCGGGCTCGCCACCGCACGCCGCCTGATCGCCTGCCGTACCCGTACGGTCTGCCTGGCCGGCCGGCCCTCCCCCGCGCTGGAGTCGGCCGCGTCCGAGCTGCGCAGGCGCGGGGCCTACGTCCGTACCGTCGACTTCGACGCCCTGGACACCGACTCCCACGAGACCACCCTCGGCAAGATCTTCACCGAGGGCGACATCGACATGGTTCTCCTCGCTTTCGGCATCCCCGGCGACCAGGAGCGCGACGAGGAGGAGCCCCTCTCGGCGGTCCGGGTCGCACAGACCAACTACACGGGGGCCGTCTCGGCCGGGCTGGTGTGCGCGGGCGCACTCCAGGCGCAGGGGCACGGCTCGCTGGTGGTGCTGTCATCGGTGGCCGGAGAGCGCGCCCGGCGCGCGGACTTCATCTACGGGTCGAGCAAGGCCGGCCTCGACGCGTTCGCCCAAGGGCTCGGGGACGCGCTGCACGGTACGGGTGTGCATGTGATGGTCGTCCGCCCCGGTCTCGTCCGGCCGGCGGGTGCGGCGGGGGCCGGTGCCGGGACGGATGGACGGGCGGACACGTCGGCCGGGGCACCGCTCGCGACGATCCCGTTCACCCGGACACCGCTCGTGACCACGCCCGACGCGGTCGCGGCCGCGATCGTGACGGGTCTGCGGCGGCGTTCGGAGACGGTGTGGGTGCCGGGGGCGCTGCGGGCGGTGATGTCGGCGCTGCGGCACGTACCGCGGCCGCTGTTCAGGCGCCTGCCGGTCTGAGGAACGGGGCCGCGCCCGGGGCCGGGCCGGTTCCTCAGGGCCTCAGGGCCTCAGGGGTGGAACGAGGGCGCGTCCACGGAGCTGCCGCTCTGCGCGGGCAGGGCGGGGGCTCCGCCGCCCGCGCCGAACGGGAACTCGTTGATCTTGCGCCAGACGCTGTCCGGGCCCTGCTCGTACAACGCGAAGGAACCGCAGGTCCAGGACGCCTCGTAGTCGCCGAGCTCGGCGTACGCCCGGTCCATCGCCTCTTCGCTGATGCCGTGCGCCACGGTGACGTGCGGGTGGTACGGGAACTGGAGCTCACGCACCAGCGGGCCGGAGGCGTCCCGGATCCGCTTCTGCAGCCAGGAGCAGGCCGAGGCGCCCTCGACGACCTGGACGAAGACGACCGGTGAGAGCGGACGGAAGGTGCCCGTGCCGGAGAGCCGCATCGGGAAGGGGCGGCCGCCGGTCGCGATCCCGGCGAGATGCGCCTCGATCGCGGGCAGGGTGGCCGCCTCCGCCTCGGTCGGCGGCAGGAGGGTGACGTGGGTGGGAATGCCATGTGCGGCAGGGTCCCCGAAGCTCGCGCGCCGCTGCTGGAGCAGGCTGCCGTAGGGCTCCGGGACCGCGATCGAAACGCCGAGCGTTACGGTCCCCACGTCGTTCTCCTCAATCTTCGATGGTCTGTTTTCAGCCACTGCAGGACACAAGCTTCACGCCGCCAGTGTGCCGCCTGTGCGGGGTGTACCGCCAGGGTCCTTGGACTCAGTGCTTCGCGGGCAGAAGGCCCATTCGGTCATAGGTGCGAGCCAGGGTCTCGGCGGCCACGGCCCGCGCCTTCTCCGCGCCCTTGGCCAGGATGGAGTCCAGCGTCTCGGTGTCGTCGAGATATTCCTGGGTGCGGGTCCGGAACGGTGTGACGAACTCGACCATCACCTCGGCGAGATCGGTCTTCAACGCACCGTAACCCTTGCCCTCGTACTTCTGCTCCAGATCCGGGACTGAGGTGCCCGTGAGGGTGGAGTAGATGGTCAGCAGATTGCTGACGCCCGGCTTCTCCGCCCGGTCGAAGCGGATCACCGTGTCCGTGTCGGTGACCGCGCTCTTCACCTTCTTGGCGGTGGTCTTCGGCTCGTCGAGGAGGTTGATCAGGCCCTTCGGGGTGGCCGCCGACTTGCTCATCTTCGCCGACGGGTCCTGGAGGTCGTAGATCTTGGCCGTCTCCTTGAGGATGTACGGGTCCGGCACGGTGAAGGTGTCGCCGTAGGTGCCGTTGAACCGCTCGGCGAGGTTCCGGGTCAGCTCCAGGTGCTGGCGCTGGTCCTCGCCCACCGGGACCTGGTCGGCCTGGTAGAGCAGGATGTCGGCGACCATCAGCATCGGGTAGGTGAAGAGCCCGACGGTGGTGCGGTCGGCTCCCTGCTTGGCGGACTTGTCCTTGAACTGCGTCATCCGGGACGCCTCACCGAATCCGGCCAGGCAGTTCATGACCCAGCCGAGCTGGGCGTGCTCGGGGACATGGCTCTGGACGAAGAGCGTGCAGCGTTCCGGGTCGAGTCCGGCCGCGAGCAGCTGGGCGACGGCGAGCCGGGTGTTGGCGCGCAGTTCCGCCGGGTCCTGCGGGACGGTGATCGCGTGCAGGTCGACGACCATGTAGAAGGCGTCGTGGGAGTCCTGCAGGGCCACCCACTGGCGGACCGCGCCGAGGTAGTTGCCGAGGTGGAACGAGCCTGCGGTGGGCTGGATTCCGGAAAGCACACGGGGACGTTCAGAGGCCATGGAAGTCATTGTCTCAGGTGCGGAACCGATCTCGGGCAGCCGGTGCGGGAAAGGTGTGAGGACCCGGGACACGGCGGATCCGGCGGCGGCCGGGCCGGCGGAGCAGCGGCGGCGGCACCGACAGCGGCGCCGGAGACGGCAGGGCGAGGAGGTCCTCGTCACCCCTCCCGGGACGGGGACGACGACGGCGCTCGCCGTCGTGGACACGCGGTACGGAGAGCCGGAGAGTCTGACCGGTCCGGGCGGCCGTGGGGTCTTCTCGACCTCCGAAACGGCGGTCGGGCGCGGGGAAGCCACAGGGAAAAACGCGGGGCGCGCCGGGAACCGAGGTTTCCTCGTGCGAGATCCGACCGACGATACAAAGTGGGCACCACCCATGCCCACGCCGCACGACGAACGGAGATCCCGTGTCGACCACGGAAACCGCCATCGCCTCCGCCGAGGCGCACAGCGCGCACAACTACCATCCGCTGCCCGTCGTCGTCGCCTCGGCTGACGGCGCCTGGATGACCGATGTCGAGGGACGGCGATACCTCGACATGCTCGCCGGCTACTCGGCACTCAACTTCGGCCACGGCAACCGGCGTCTGATCGACGCGGCCAGGTCTCAGCTGGAGCGGGTGACACTCACCTCGCGGGCTTTCCACCACGACAGGTTCGCCGAGTTCTGTACGCAGCTCGCCGAGTTGTGCGGCATGGAGATGGTGCTGCCCATGAACACCGGGGCGGAGGCAGTGGAGACGGCGGTGAAGACCGCCCGGAAGTGGGGCTACCGGGTCAAGGGCGTCCCGGACGGAATGGCGAAGATCATTGTCGCCGCCAACAACTTCCACGGCCGGACGACGACCGTCATCAGCTTCTCCACGGACCAGGAGGCCCGCGCGGACTTCGGCCCGTACACACCGGGGTTCGAGATCGTGCCGTACGGGGATCTGACCGCGCTGCGTGCGGCGATGACCGAGAACACCGTGGCGGTGCTGCTGGAGCCGATCCAGGGCGAGGCGGGGGTCCTGGTGCCGCCGCCCGGCTACCTCGCCGGGGTCAGGGAGCTGACCAGCGAGCTGAACGTGCTGTTCATCGCGGACGAGATCCAGTCGGGCCTGGGCCGGACCGGGAAGACCTTCGCCTGTGAGCACGAGGGTGTCGTGCCGGACATGTACGTCCTCGGCAAGGCCCTGGGCGGCGGGGTGGTGCCGGTGTCGGCGGTGGTGTCGTCGGCCGCCGTGCTGGGGGTGTACCGGCCCGGTGAGCACGGTTCGACGTTCGGCGGGAATCCGCTGGCCTGCGCGGTAGCGCTGGAGGTCATCGCGATGCTGCGGACCGGCGAGTTCCAGCAGAGGGCGACGGAGTTGGGCGACCATCTCCATCAGGAGCTGGGGCTGCTGGTCGGTGGCGGTGCGGTGGAGAGGGTGCGGGGGCGCGGGCTGTGGGCGGGCGTCGACATCGAGCCCGGACACGGCACGGGCCGGGAGATCTCCGAGAGGCTGATGGATCGCCGGGTGCTGGTGAAGGACACCCATGGTTCGACGATCCGCATCGCCCCACCGCTGGTGATCAGCAAGGAGGACCTGGACTGGGGCCTGGAACAGCTCCGTGAGGTGCTGCGCGGCTGACACCCGCCGGGGCGCACCCCAGTAGAGTCCGCGGTGTGCTCTTGGGGATGATCTGTGCGCTCGGTTCCGCGGTCTGCTTCGGTACGGCCTCCGTTCTTCAGGCCGTCGCCGCGCGGGCCGCGGCCGAGCCGGGGGCCGGTGCGGGGGTCGATCCGGCGCTGCTGCTGCGGGCCGTGCGGCAGTGGCGTTACGTCGCCGGGCTCGGACTCGACGGCCTCGGCTTCGTCCTGCAGATCATCGCCCTGCGCTCCCTGCCCATCTACGCGGTCGGGGCGGCGCTGGCGGCGAGCCTCGCCGTGACGGCCGTCGTCGCCGCCCGCCTCCTCCAGGTGCGGCTGAGCGCCACCGAGTGGACGGCCGTCGCCGTCGTCTGCGCCGGGCTCGGCATGCTGGGGCTGGCCTCCGGCGGGGAGGGTCATCGGGCCGGATCGGACGCGCTGCGCTGGTCGATGCTCGGGATCGCCCTCGCCATCCTGCTGATCGGCACGGTGGCCGGTCGGCTGCCCGAGCGGGCGCGTGCCCTGGTGCTGGGGCTCGGTGCGGGATGCGGATTCGGGGTGGTGGAGGTCGCCGTCCGGCTGATCGACGATGTGTCACCGTCCGCGCTGGTGGCCAACCCTGCCGTGTACGCGCTGCTGGTGGGTGGCGGTTCGGCCTTCCTGCTCCTCACATCGGCGCTGCAACGCGGCTCGGTGACGACGGCCACCGCCGGGATGGTCCTGGGCGAGACGATCGGGCCCGCGCTGGTGGGCGTCGTCTGGCTCGGGGACCGCACCCGCGAGGGGCTCGGCTGGCTGGCGATCACCGGATTCGCGGTGGCCGTGGCGGGCGCGCTGGCCCTGGCCCGGTTCGGCGAGGCCCCGGCTCAGACCCCCGAACCGGCGGTCCCGGGCGCGCGCTGAGGTCCCGGGCACGCACGCGCTGAGGTCCCGGGCACGCACGCGCTGAGGTCCCGGGCACGCACGCGGTGGGGCCGCCGGGCGGACGCTGAGGCCCACGGCCCCGGATGGGACGCCCGGCTGGTTCAGGACAGGACTCGGCACAGTGCGTCGAGCGTGCCCGCCCAAGCGCTGTCCGTCGGGGTTCCGTAGCCGATGACCAGGGCCTCCCGGGTCACCTCGGCCTCCGGGTGGCGGAAGAAGGAGAGCCCCTCGACCGCTAGCCCCTGCCAGGCCGCGGCGCGGGTCACCGCCGCCTCGCCGCCCTCCGGGAGTTCGAGCACCGCGTGCAGCCCGGCGGCGATACCGCTGACCCGGATGGACGGGGCTCGTTCCGCCAGGGCCTCGACGAGCTCGTCGCGGCGGTTGCGGTAGCGCAGCCGCATGGAGCGCACATGCCGGTCGTACGCGCCGGATGCGATGAACTCGGCGAGGGTCAGCTGGTCCAGTGCGCTGGACGCCCAGTCGCTCACCCCCTTGGCCGCGGTCACCTCGGCCACCATCTCCCGCGGGACCACCATCCAGCCCAGCCGCAGCCCCGGCGCCAGGGACTTGCTGGCCGTGCCCAGATACACGACGTGTTCGGGGTCCAGCCCCTGGAGCGCACCGACCGGCTGGCGGTCGTAGCGGAACTCCCCGTCGTAGTCGTCCTCCAGTATCAGACCGCCGGTGCTCCGCGCCCAGTCGACCGCGGCGGCCCGCCGGTCGGGGTGGAGCGGCACCCCGGTCGGGAACTGGTGCGCGGGTGTCAGCAGCACCGCGCCCGCGCCCCGCATCCCGGGCAGTTCGCCGGTCCGGGAGCCGAGTTCGTCGAGCGGCAGACAGGGGATGCGCAGACCGGCCTCGGCGAGCAGCCTCGTGTGCACGTCCAGTCCGTAGGACTCGACGGCCACCTCCCGTACCCGCCGCTCCCGAAGCACCTTCCCCATCAGCATCAGGCCGTGGACGAAGCCGGCACAGAGCACGATGCGTTCGGGGTCGGCGTACACCCCGCGGGCCCGGGCCAGATATTCGGCGAGCACCGTGCGCAGCTCGATGCGTCCGCGTGGATCGCCGTAGCCGAAGGCGTCGTTGGGCGCCTTGGTGAGGGCGCGCCGGGCCGCCTTGAGCCATTCCGCGCGCGGGAACGTCGCCAGGTCGGGCGAGCCGGGCATCAGGCTGTACGCCGGTCTGCTGCGGGGCGGCCGGGAGCGTGGCGCCCTGGTGGCCCCCCGGCGCGGTTCGGCCCGTTGCGCCACCCGGGTGCCGGAGCCCTGACGGGCGGTGAGCCAGCCCTCGGCGACCAGTTCCGCGTAGGCGTCGGCGACGGTGTTGCGGGCGACGCCGAGGTCGGCCGCGAGTGTGCGGGACGACGGCAGCCGGGTTCCCGGGGCCAGCCGCCCCGTCCGGGCCGCCTCGCGCAGGGCGTCCATCAGCCCGGCCCGCAGCCCGGCGGTGCCGGTCGGGTCGATGTGCAGGTCAGCACCGAAAGTGGCCCAGGGATCCGTCATGAAAATGGACCATACCGCTGCGCCATCACGCGCGTAGCGTCGTATGCATGACCACGAACCAGCACAGCCACGCAACGTCCGAGTACACGACCGAGCACACGCCCCGCATCCAGTGGAGCGAGCACGCCCCCGATGTCTACAAGGCCATGGCCCAGCTGGAGGCCTCGTCCCGCAAGGGCCTCGACCCGGTCGTGGCCGAGCTGGTGAAGATCAGGTCCTCACAGCTCAACCACTGCGCGTTCTGCCTCGACATGCACACCAAGGACGCGCTCGCGGCGGGTGAGTCCATCCAGCGGATCGTGCAGCTCAGCGCCTGGGAGGAGTCGCAGCACTTCTACACGCCGAAGGAGATCGCGGCGATCGAGCTGACCGAGGCGGTGACCGTCCTGACCGACGGTTTCGTGCCGGACGAGGTGTACGCGAAGGCCGCCAAGCACTTCGACGAGGCCGAACTCACCCGCCTCATCGCCGCGATCATCACGATCAACGCCTGGAACCGGTTCGCCGTGACCACCCGCATGGTCCCGGGCCACTACACCCCCGGCGAGCACCGGGGCTGATCGGCCCGCGCCCGTTCGCCGTCCCCGCACCGCCCGCATCCCGCCCTCCCGCCACCCAGGAGCCACTGAGATGACCGCGTCCGACCTCCGCGCGCTGCACCACGGCCGCACCCCCGGTGATCCCCTGGTCCTCCCCGGCCCTTGGGACGCCGCGAGCGCCCGTGTCCTCGCCGACGCCGGATTCCCGGCCCTCGCCACCCCGAGCGCGGGGGTCGCCGCGGCGCTGGGGCACGCGGACGGGGCGACGCCCGCCGCCGAGATGTTCGCGGCGGTCGCCAGGATCGCCCGAGCCGTTCCCGTACCCGTGTCGGCCGACATCGAGGCGGGGTACGGGCTGGCACCGAAGGAGCTGGTGGAGCGGCTGCTGGCCACCGGGGCCGTCGGCTGCAACCTGGAGGACTCGGTGGACGGGGTCCTGATGGATGCGCGGTGGCAGGCGGACCGGCTGGCGGAGGTACGGGCCGTCGCCGGGGACCGGCTCTTCGTCAACGCCCGCGTCGACACCTATGTGCGCGGCGTCCCGGACGGCACGGACCAGGAGGCGGAGACCGTACGCCGCGCGCTGCTGTACGCGGCGGCGGGCGCGGACTGCGTCTACCCGATCCTCGCCCCGCCCGAGGCGCTCCCCCGCCTGGCCGCCGCCGTGCCCGTACCCCTCAACGCGCTTGCCCGGCCGGACGGCCCCGGCCCGCGCCGGCTCGGCGAGCTGGGAGCCACCCGGATCACCTTCGGTCCCGGGCTCCAGCACCGGGCCATGGCGGCCCTCCGCCAGATCGCCGACGACCTGCGGGCGGACTGACCGCCCTCCCCCGGTCCACGGCGGAAACGCGAACGCCCCCGGCAGCGACTGCTGCCGGGGGCGTAGGCGTACCCGTGAACGGGTGGGTGGATCAGATGAGGCCGAGCTCGCGGACCGCGTCGCGCTCCTCGGTGAGCTCCTTCACCGACGCGTCGATGCGCGCACGGGAGAACTCGTTGATGTCCAGGCCCTGGACGATCTTGTACGTGCCGTTCTCGGTGGTGACCGGGAAGGACGAGATGATGCCCTCGGGGACGCCGTAGGAGCCGTCCGACGGAATACCCATCGAGGTCCAGTCGCCCGCGGCGGTGCCGTTGACCCAGGTGTGCACGTGGTCGATGGCGGCGTTCGCGGCGGAGGCGGCCGAGGAGGCGCCACGGGCCTCGATGATCGCGGCGCCGCGCTTGGCGACGGTCGGGATGAAGTTGTCGGCCAGCCATGCCTCGTCGTTGACGAGCTCGGCGGCGTTCTTGCCGGCGACCTCCGCGTGGAAGATGTCCGGGTACTGGGTGGCCGAGTGGTTGCCCCAGATCGTCAGCTTCTTGATGTCGGAGACGGCGGCACCGGTCTTGGCGGCCAGCTGCGAGATCGCGCGGTTGTGGTCGAGGCGGGTCATCGCGGTGAAGCGCTCGGCCGGTACGTCCGGGGCGGCGGCCTGCGCGATGAGCGCGTTGGTGTTGGCCGGGTTGCCGACGACGAGGACCTTGATGTCGTCCGCGGCGTTGTCGTTGATCGCCTTGCCCTGCGGCTTGAAGATGCCGCCGTTGGCGGAGAGCAGGTCGCCGCGCTCCATGCCCTTGGTGCGCGGGCGGGCGCCGACGAGCAGGGCGACGTTGGCGCCGGCGAAGCCGACGTTCGCGTCGTCGGTGATCTCGATGTTGCGCAGCAGCGGGAAGGCGCAGTCGTCGAGCTCCATCGCGGTGCCCTCGGCGGCCTTCAGCCCCTGCGGGATCTCCAGGAGACGCAGGTTGACCGGCACGTCCGGGCCGAGCAGGTGGCCGGAGGCGATGCGGAAGAGCAGCGCGTAGCCGATCTGGCCGGCTGCGCCGGTCACGGTGACATTCACGGGAGTGCGGGTCATGGCGATCTCCGTTAGACAGCTGGCGGTGGGGGCTCCTGGCCCCTGGTGCGGGACATCCCTGAATCTTGATGTGAAGAGATATCCGTCGGTCAGGCTATCCGACCCGGAACCCCGTGGCCGCCCGGCCCCCTGTGGCACCGCACACAACCGGTCACTCACCGCTCACCCCGCTCGCACCGGCGGCGCGCGCTCACCTCGACGGCGCGCTCAGCCTGATGCTTCGGCGGTGCACCCCTGCGCCCCGGTCGAGAGCGTGGCGCACGCCTTGACGTCGGCGATCCGCTTGACGGCGACCATCGGGGTGTACGTGTCCGCGGATCCGGACACCGTGCCGTCCTGCCCCGCACCGCCCGCGCTGATCCGTATGGTGTCGCCCGCGCCCGCCTTGCTGATCCGGGCCCACGCCGAGGCGCAGGTCCTGCTGTAGCGCACCTCGACGAGGCTGCCGCCGACGGTGGCGCTGGAGACCGTACGAACGTAGTCGCCGCCGCAGCCCATCTCCTCCGGGTCCTGTCCGGAGCAGTCGGCGCCGTTGCAGCCGACGCCGGCCGGCAGCTTCGGCGCACTGGTCGTCGGCGACGGGGAGGGGGCGGCTGCCTTGTCGGCGTCCGGGTTGTCGCCCGGCCCGGTCAACAGCACCACGCCGGTCACCACCAGCAGGACGCCCACCGCGGCCGCGGCGATCACGAACGGTTTGCGGCGGCCACCGGCCGGGCCCCGGCCGCTGTCACGCCGCGCCGACGGCTGCCCGGGGCCATAGGGAGCACCGGGAGCACCGGGAGCACCGGGAGCACCGGGAAAGTCTTCATGGGCGTCCGCCGCGGGCGGCGAGCCCGGAACGCCGGGATAACCGCGGTGGGCCTCCACGGGCAGGCGCGGGTCCCTGCCCGTCGCCGGTTCCGGCCGGGTCCAGGGCTGCTGCGGCACCCGCGGGACGCTGCCGCGCTGGAACGGTACGGACGCCGAGCGGTCCCCGTCACTCTCGCCCGGCGCCACGTGCGCCCCGCCGTCGGCCGTGCCGACACCGCCCGGTGGACGGCTCCTGCCGTGTCCGCGCGCGGGCTGCCCGGTCTCACCGAGCGCCGCCCGCGCCTGGGTTATCCGGATGGCTTCCATCGTCATGTCGTGGCGCATCTCGGCACGGCTCCAGGCCCGTTCCGCCAGCTCCCACATGGTGTTGAGGTGCACCTGATTGGTGCCCGTCGCCTCGGCGAGCGCGACGATCGCACCCCTGGGGGCGAGCAGCCGCCCGTTCAGATACCGCTCCCACGAGGTCTTGCTGTATCCCGTGCGGTCGGCCACCGCGGCGATACTCAGGCCGCTGCGGTCGACGAGTCTGCGGAGCTGTCCCGCGAACTCCCGTACCTGTGGGTCGAGATCCTCCGGCAGTGCCTTCCAGCGAGGCATTACTTCCCCCTATTTCCCGTTCCCACGTCACTCCGTATCGGCTTCCGCTGCCCCGTACGCCCGGGACATCGCACGCCGCCCTGCCCCCTGTCCGGAAGCGGTGGTCTTCCGTTCCGGACTACTCAGGTAGATGCGCGAACGCAGACTGCCAGTTCCTGGCGAGGGAGCGCACGGTTGCACTCGGGCGAGCGGCCCGCACCCTCGCGCGCCCGCGCCTCGCCCTGTCCGGGTCCGCCTCGCCCTGTCTGCTGTCGGCCGTCTGCCCGGCCAGTCTGCCACCGTTGCCTGACGATCACACCGTGGCGGAATGGTCACTTCCGTGCCACAGGCCACAGTCATCCCTTGAACAGACGTGCGCCGACCACAAGGCTGGAACCAGGACAGGGCAAGGCCGCTCAAGTCGCCGTATTCCGGAGCTTTTCGCTCCGGCGTGCCCTGTCCCCGGTGTCCGTCCCTCCTCGGGGGAGGGGACGGGCACCGTCCGCGGCCGAGCGGCCGCGCGGGTCAGCGGATGGTGAAGTGGACCGCGTTCTCCAGGAACGGGATGTCCAGCCACGGCTTGGGCTGCGCCATCAGCGAGAGCATGATGATGAGGACGCCCAGCAGTCCGTACGTCACCAGGTCGGTGAAGCGGGAACGCACCGCGAGCATGCCCACCGAGGGGACCACGACGCGGAGCACCGCACCTCCCACGAGGGCCACGCCGATCAGTATCGTGCCGATCCTGAAGGCCTCCTCGAAGGGGTCGGAGGCCACGATCAGCAGGCCGATCCCGGCCGTGCAGAGCACCGCGAGCAACGGCCACTGACGGGCGGGCGCGGGAGCGTCCCCGCCGGCCGCCCGGCCGCCGCCCTCGGGGCGCGCGGTGTCCCGGGTGAGCTCCGTCCGCGACCGCCCAGCCGCGGGCGCCGGGGCGGAACCGGGTGCCGGATGGCTGCCGGTGCGGCGGGCATCCGGACCGTCATCCGACTCCGCGGACACGCGGTCGCCGGACGCACCGTCATCCGGCGCGCCGTCACCCGACTCCGCAGACGCACCCTCGTCCGACGCACCCTCGCCCGACGCACCCTCACCCGACTTCACAGACGCGCCCTCGCCCGACTCCGCAGACGCACCGTCATCCGAACCGGCCGGTGCCCCGTCCTCCGGTCCGGTCGCCGACTCATTGCCGTCCGGTCCGTCGGGGGCGTCCGCAGCACGGCCGGCCGAGGCGTCGGCACCACCGTCGGCCGGGGGCCCGGCCGCGCCGTCGGCCTGTTCGGCGGCCGGACCGTCCGCAGCGGCGGCGGCAGCCCGGTCGGCCGGACTCGTACCAGCACCCATGGGGTTCCTTCCGGTTCTGATCAGCCTGCGGACGGAGCGGAGTCGCGCTCGGCCGCCTCGACCACGTTGACGAGCAACTGGGCGCGGGTCATCGGGCCGACACCACCCGGGTTGGGCGAGATCCAGGCGGCCACCTCGGCCACGCCCGGGTGGACGTCTCCGACGATCTTGCCGTTCTCGTCCCGGCTGACACCGACGTCGAGCACGGCCGCGCCCGGCTTCACGTCCTCGGGCTTGACGATGTGCGGCACACCGGCGGCGGCGACGATGATGTCGGCCTGCCGGAGGTGGGCGGAGAGGTCACGGGTACCGGTGTGACACTGGGTGACCGTGGCGTTCTCGGACTTACGGGTCAGCAGCAGCGGGATCGAGCGGCCGATGGTGACACCGCGTCCGACGACCACGACATCCGCCCCGTTGATCTCCACACCGTGGTGGCGGAGCAGCTGCACGACACCCTGCGGGGTGCAGGGCAGCGGGCCCGTCTCGTTGAGCACGAGCCGGCCGAGGTTCATCGGGTGCAGACCGTCTGCGTCCTTGGCCGGATCCATCAGCTCCAGGACGCGGTTGGTGTCGATCCCCTTGGGGAGGGGCAGCTGCACGATGTAACCCGTGCACTCGGGGTCGGCGTTGAGCTCCCGTACGACGTCCTCGATCTCCTCCTGGGTCGCGGTGTCGGGGAGTTCGCGCTGGATGGAGCCGATGCCGACCTGCGCGCAGTCACGGTGCTTGCCGTTCACGTACCACCTGCTGCCCGGGTCGTCCCCCACCAGCAGGGTTCCCAGGCCGGGGGTGACACCCCGGGCCTTGAGAGCCGCCACGCGGACGGTGAGATCGGACTTGATCGCGGCTGCGGTGGCCTTGCCATCGAGAATCTGGGCAGTCATGCGGGCATTCTCGCGGATGACCCCACCCCGGACCAATTGCGGGCACCGGCCGTGGACACAAGGTTGCACTTGGACAACGTCTTACGCAGCGGGTGGACAAACTTACTTCCCGCTTATAACGATGAAGGCCGCAGTGCCGCAGAAGTACCCGGGGGGCGGACCGCTGATGTTTTCTTCCTCCGCGCGGCCGCATTCGTCCCCGTACGTCCCGTTGGAGGAACACCCCAGATGAGCTTCGGCGACCCGAATCCGAACAACCCCTACGGCCAGCAGCCCGGTCAGCCGCCGCACGGGCAGCCGCCCCAGGGCCAGCCCGGTTACGGCTACCCGCAGCAGGCCCCGCAGGGCGTTCCGCCGCAGGGCTACGGCTACCCGCAGCAGCCGGGCCAGGTTCCCTACGGCGGGGTTCCGCCCTACCCGGGCCAGCCGGGAGGCCCCGCGCCCGAGGGCTACGCGAACGTGCCCGGCCTGGGAACGGTGGAGGTCGGAACCTACGGTGCGCGCTTCGGCGCACGACTGCTCGACATGATCTTCGCGTACATCGTGGTGATCGTGCTCAACCTGATCATCTTCGGCGCCGCGTTCGCCGGTACCAGCACGAACGACGACAACGGCGCGTCCGCCGGAGTGGCCCTGGGGTCCCTCTTCGCCTCGCTGCTCGTCTCGGCGCTGACGTTCATCTTCTACGACGTCATCTTCGTCAGCACGATGGGTTCCACGCCCGGCAAGATGATCCTCGGCATGCGGATCGTCAACTCCCGGACCGGTCAGAAGCCGACCTTCGGCCCGGCGCTGGTCCGCTGGGGCTTCCCCATCGGCCTCGGCTACATCACCTGCTTCCTGGGCTACATCCTGATCGTGATCTCGCCGTTCTTCGACAACACCGGACAGCTGCGTGGCTGGCACGACAAGGCCGCGAACACCCTGGTGATCAAGAAGTAACACCGCGGAGCAACGCACGAAGGGCCGGGGGGGCCCCACACCGTGGGGGGGGGGCCCCCCTGGTCGTTGGGGTAGGCCGCGGCAGTGGGTGAAATTTGCGGGGGCCCGGTTTGTAATAAGAAAACCCCCCCAGATTGCGGGCCA
>NZ_JBHXUW010000062.1:0-47334 GCF_042672475.1 Streptomyces sp. NPDC127177 | reverse complement strand
CCCGTGAGGCGCCCACACCCACGATCATCTCGATGAACTCCGACGCGGAGGCCGAGAAGAACGGACCCCCCGCCTCCCCCGCCACCGCCCGGGCGAGCCGGTTCAGCGGTGGCCGGGGAACTCGACCACCTGCTGGTACGTCGGTCGGTTCTGCCAGTGGATCGCCTTCTGCGCGATCCCGCCCAGTGCCCGGTGGATGATCGAGTCGGTGCACCACTGCTCGCCGGCCTTGCAGTTGTCGTCCGCCGGGTAGACCTCGGCCGCCGGTGCCGCCGCCGCCTGCTTCAGCGAGGACAGCAGCGCCGCGCGGCAGCTGCTCAGATCACCGTTGCCGCAGTAGGACTTGGCCAGCGGACCCTTGACCGGCTGTCCGAGCACCTGGCGCAGGTCCTTGTCGGCGAAGCCCCACCAGCCGTACTGGAAGGCCGAACCGCTGTGCGCGCCGCTCGGCCCGTGGCTGGCCGCCGGGGACTCGTCGGTGGCGAGGTTGGTTGTCAGTGCCCCGTACAGGTCGTCGCCGAGCCCGGGCTTGAACTCCGCCTCGATCAGCCCGGGCCACCACGCGTCCATGATCCGTACCGCGTCGGCGTAGGTGTACGCGTGCGAACCCGGGCTGCTCTCCTTGCGCTGGGCTCCCGCCGCCCGCCAGGAGTCCAGCTGCTGGACCACCGCGTTCAGCTCCGGGTCGGTGACGGGCTCGGAGCGGATCACCTTCAGCAGCTCTGGCAGCAGCTGCTCACCGCGCAGGTCGGTGAGAGCGGCGTCCTCCATCGCGCGGGTGAGGGAGGCGCGGGTCACGCCGCCCTCCTCCACCAG
The DNA here is from genome assembly GCF_042672475.1 of Streptomyces sp. NPDC127177. Classification (NCBI taxonomy): domain Bacteria; kingdom Bacillati; phylum Actinomycetota; class Actinomycetes; order Kitasatosporales; family Streptomycetaceae; genus Streptomyces; species Streptomyces sp. NPDC127177. The sequence continues at coordinate 46,518 of NZ_JBHXUW010000062.1, read as the reverse complement.
CTTCGACACCCGCTCGTCGAGCAGGTCGGCCCGGTGCACGGCGCTGAGACCGAAGCCCGCGGAGGCGTAGCCCTCGGCCTGCTTGTTGTTCCAGGACACGTAGTAGTCCTGGCCGCTGGAGTGCGGGTGCTCGGCGAAGGGGGTGTGTTCGGCGGTGTTGGCCGCCGGGTCGTAGCCCTTCCACTCGTACGCCTTCTCGGCCTTGACGGGCAGCGCCGGATCGACGCCGGGAGCGCGCACCGGGTTCATGCCGCTGTTGTAGTAGGCGGTGGTGCGCGAGTCGGCGTAGAACCAGTTGAAGGCGTAGTCGATGTTGCTCGCCGCCTGCTGGAAGGAGGTGGCGTCGGTGACGTACGCCGGGTCGTTGAGCATCTGGAAGCCGATGATCGAGTCGGCCTCGTGCCGGTAGGTGCTGCGCAGCGTGGTGTACGCGACGGGCTTGCCGTCCACCGTGGCGCGGTCGGTGACGATGCCGTAGCCGGTGCGCCACACCTGCATCCGGTAGGAGCCCTTGGCCGTGGAGTCGGCGACCGTCGGCTTCCAGGAGTTGGAGCGCTCCAGCTTCTCCATGGCAGTGCACTCGCCGCGGTAGAGGTAGTGCGTGGAGTCCTTGGTGGGGGCGGAGCCGTCGGGCTCGCAGAGTTCGACGGTGTAGGTGTCGGTGATGTCCTGGCCGGCCGAGGTGGCGCTCCAGGCGTAGTCCTGGCCGCGGCCCATCTGGATGTACATGCCGACACCGGCGAAGGAGACACCGCGAGCGCTGATGCCGGGGCCCTGGAGCTCCTGGAGCATCATCAGCTGCGGGGCGAAGTAGCCGGTCTGCGGACCGAACACGGCGATCGGGTTTCCGCTCGCGGTGCTCTTCCCGGCGACCAGCAGGGCGTTGGACATGCCGCGCTTCTGCGCGCCGGAGCCGGAGCCCGGGAGCGAGCCCTCCGGGATGACTCCGTCGTCGTAGATGCCCTGGGCCTTCTTGAGTTCGGCCGGGGCCCTGACCGGGGCCTTCTCGTTGGTGCCGGCGGAGCCGGTGCGGTCGTGGATCAGCGGTTCGGGGGTGACGGACCCGGGATCGGGAAGGGCCGTTCCGACGGCGTTGTCGGGCTTGTTCGCGTACGGGAACGAGGTGCCGTCGTGGACGGTCAGCACGGCCTCGGGATCGTTGCGCTGCCGGAACGACTCCCAGACCTTCGTGCCTTCGGCGACGCCGTACTTCTGCTGGGCGGACAGCAGCGAGAGCGCCGCCTGCACCTCGCCGCCACCGCCCCCGCCGAACTGGCCGCCGACGACGGAGGCGATCGAGATCAGGTCGGTCAGCTGGAACGGCTGGATCTCGCCGATGTTGGTGATGGCGTCGATCTTGCCGGTGAGGACGTACTCGCCGGGGAAGTATCGGCCCTTCTTCGACTTGTCCCGATAGGAGTTGATGCCGTCCACATAGGCCTGGGCGTCGGCCATGGCCTGTTCGCCGCGGGCGCCCTCATGGGTCCTGATGTACTCGACCTGGGCCTGCAGATCGGCCTCGGTGTACGGGGCCTGCGGCCAGAACTCCTGCTCCAGGCCCTGGTTGGCCAGTGCGCCGCCGGCGAACGAGGTCAGTTCCCCGCGTCCGATGTGGCGGAAGAGGTCCATCAGCCAGAGCCGGTCCTGTCCGGCCGCGAACCCGGCGCCGAACTCGGTGCCGTACCGGGTGGTGCCCTTGATGTGCGGGACGCCGGACACCTTGTCGCGGGTGATGGTGACGTCGTCGCGGGGCGAGGTGACCGATTCGACCTGGTCCTTCGCGACGCCGAAGGAGGCGTCGTTGAAGAAGTCGGTCAGCTTCTGGTCGGTGAGGCCGGTATGCCCGTCGACCAGCCCGTTGTAGCGGTCGAGCTGGTCGTCGCTGTGCGCGGGGTGCGTACCGAACGCCTTGTTGCCCAGGATGTCCACGAGGGTGGCGTTGCCGTTCTCGCCGGGCGGCAGGATGTCGTCGCACTGCCCCTGGCAGTAGTCGGCGACGGGTACGGGATCCGGCTCGGCGGCGCCCGCGTGGGGCGCGGTGGCGAGCAGGGAGGCACCGAGTGCGAGGACGGCCGCGATCGTGGCGGCTCGGGACTTGCCGGTGCGGGCGGAAGTGCCGGTGCGTGGGGGCATGCATGCTCCTCGGAGAGGCCGATGCGCCGGAGGTTACCGGCGGTATGAACCGTCGGTAAGGTGAACATCGGTCACCTTTTCCGAATCACCACATCCCGTCACGTGACGAACGGTCATCTCACCAGATGGACGACCGGACCTTTGGATGGCACCGATCCGGGCAGTTGTACGTCCATTCATTGACGCCGAATTTCGGGCGACGGAGTACGAGCGACGGAGGTGGCAGCGCAATGGCCGGTTTCCGGAGTCTTGCGAGACAGGTCCGCGATCCGCGGAGCGATCTGGCGCTGCGGCGGTATTCGCTGCGCAAGTGCCTGGAGCGCTTCGCCCCTTACGGGCACCGGGCGACATGGGACCACCTGTGCGCCCGGCACGGAATCGGACCCGAGGACCGGGCCCCCGATCCGGTGCGGCTGATGCACGCGCTGGAGGAGCTGGAGACGGCCCGGGCGGTCTGGCTGGGTTACGAGGCGGGGTTCGCCGAGCGCCGCCGGCGGGAGAAGCACGACGGACTGCGCAGGCCGGGCGCGTTCGACGACTGGCACCGGCGCACCTGGGGCGGGAACGGGGTCGCCCGGTGCGACGACCCGGCCGTCCACCCGGCGGCGCCGCTCGCGGAGGTGCTGGCCCGGCTGATCTCCGCCCTGGAGTCGGGGCCCGGCACCGCGTGTCCGGTGTGCGCACAGGCCCGGATCGCGTGGCGGCAGGATCTGCACAGCGAACCGTGGGCCGGTCCGGTCTGCACGGGGTGCGGGATCGTGGTGCCGCAGCCGGTACTCACCGAGGCGGCGCTGGCCAAGGCCCGGCGGACCCGGATCAGCGATCTGGCATCGGTGGCCTGAGGAACGGAGCGGCCCGCCCGGCGTCCGACGACGCGCGGCTGCCGGACGGGCGACATACCGGGACCTGCCGCCTCAGCAGCCGCCCGAGGGATGTTCGGCGTCCTCGTCCTGCGCGCACTCACGTCGCGCACCCCTGTCCTGCGCGCCCCTGCGCGCCGCACCGCCGCCCCCTGCCCCCGCGCCCCCGCGTTCCGGCTTGCGGCGCTCCGGCATCAGACGCGAACCGCTGATCCGCTCACCGGAGATGTCGTTCGGGTTGGACAGCACGCAGTTCTCCAGCGACAGACAGCCGCAGCCGATGCAGTCGGTGAGATGGTCCCGCAGCCGCGCCAGTTGTTCGATCCGCTCGTCCAGTTCGGAGCGCCACGCCTCGGAGAGCCGCGCCCAGTCGTCGCGGTTCGGGGTGCGCTCCTCCGGTAGCTCGGCCAGCGCGTCCCGGATGGTGGCGAGGGGGATGCCGACCCGCTGCGCCGCGCGGACGAAGGCCACCCGGCGCAGCGCGTCCCTGTCGTAACGGCGCTGGTTGCCACTGGTGCGGCGGCTGCTGATCAGGCCCTTGGCCTCGTAGAAGTGCAGGGCCGAGACCGCGGCGCCGCTGCGCGCGGAGAGCTGGCCGACCGAGAGTTCATGGAGTGTCTGCGGGATCTGGGGCACCCCTCGAACCCTACGTGGCCCGTTCCCGGCCGGTCCGTCGTTGACAGGAACGCACCCGCGAACCATGCTGAGCAAGCGCTTAGACAGCGCCGGTATTGGTTGGTCGAGAGCGGGAAGGCAGGGACCAGGGACATGGCAGAGCCGAGGATCTTCACGTCCGCGCAGGAGCTGCGCGACGGAGTGGGCGAGCAGCTGGGACACAGCGACTGGCTGGAGATCGAGCAGAAGAGGATCGACCTCTTCGCCGACGCCACCGGCGACCACCAGTGGATCCACGTGGACCCGGAGCGCGCCGCCGCCGGGCCGTTCGGCACGACGATCGCGCACGGCTACCTCACGCTCTCGCTGCTCCCGGCGCTCGTGCCCCAGGTCCTGCGGGTCGAGGGCATGAAGATGGGCATCAACTACGGGACCAACAAGGTCCGCTTCCCCTCCACGGTTCCCGTGGGATCGCGGCTGCGGGCGACGGCCGTCCTGCAGAGCGTCGAGGAGGCGGGTGGCGGCGTGCAGGTCACCGCCGTCGTCACGATCGAGCGCGAGGGCGCCGACAAGCCGGCCTGCGTGGCCGAGTCGGTGTCGCGGTACTACTTCTGAGGTCCGGACCGGCCGTCCCGCGGCCGACGGGCCCGGGGCGGTGGGATCAGCGTTTCGCCGCGACCATGCGGAGCACGAGGCCGGCGTACAGTTCGCCGACCTCGTCCGGCGTCCGGCTGCCCCGGGTGTTGAACCACCGCGCCACGTCGATGCAGAGCGAGAGCACGGCGAGCGTGGTGCCTGGCACGTCGGGGACGTCGAACTCCCCTGCCGCCACGCCCTCACCGATGATCCGGCGCACCACCGCGTCGCTCCTGCGGCGCAGTTCGACGATCTCGGCGCGGTGTTCCTCGCCGAGGGCGTCGAGTTCGTACTGGACCACGCGGGCGGTGGTGTGCCGCTCGGCGTGCCAGCGGACGAAGGAGCGTACGGCGTCGGCGAGCCGCTCGGCTGCCGTGCCGTCGCTGTCGGCGGCCGCCTCCAGGACGAACAGGGCGCGGTCGTGACCGATCCTGCTGATCCGGTGGAGCAGCTCTTCCTTCGTCTTGTAGTGGATGTAGAGGGCGGCGGGGCTCATTCCGGCGCGGCCCGCGATGTCACGGGTGGTGGTCGCGTGGTACCCGCGCTCGGCGAAGGCGTCGACGGCGGCGACGAGGAGCCGCCGGGCGGCCTCAGGCGTCACTTCGCCCCACGGCGCGCTCTCGCCGTCGGTCTCCTCCGCCGTGCTCATCGTCAGTCGCCCCTCTCGGTCAGCAGGACGAACACCATACCCCGATCCTGAGCAAGCGCTTAGGGCCCTTGTCCCGGATCTCGCCGGCTGAGATCGTCAGAGCTTCTGGAAGGGGTCGTGCTCGGCGAGGATCTTCTCCAGCCTGGCCTGGTCGACCCGGCTGACCAGCTGTCCCGCCTCCTGCCGGTCCCTGATGACCTTGGCCAGGGTGAAGCAGGACGTGACCAGATACAGGACGCCGATGGCGAGGAATCCCCGCACCCAGGCGTCAGCGTCGAGGAAGTAGATCCCGAGGGCCACCGCGCCCATCGCCACCCCGAAGGACGCGACGGCCTGGCCGTAGAAGGCGGCGGTGCTCTGCTGCTTGACCGATGTCGTCTCACTCATGTCGCTCAGCATCGGGCGGCGTGGCGCACACCACATCCGTCCGCGTACTCAGCCACGTACTCAGACGCCCGTCCGGGCGGGCGGCGGCCTCAGAAGGCGGAGACGCCCGTGAGCGCCCGGCCGATGATCAGTTTCTGGATCTGGCTGGTGCCCTCGTACAGCGTCATCACCCGGGCGTCGCGGAGCAGCTTGCCGACCGGGTACTCATCGATGTAGCCGTAGCCGCCGAACACCTGGAGGGCGTTGTTGGCGGCTCGCACGGCGGCCTCGGAGGCGAAGAGCTTGGCCTTGGAGGCGGCGGTGGCGAACTCCTGGCCGCGGTCGATCAGGTCCGCCACCCGCCAGGTCAGCAGCCGGGCGGCGTCGACGTCCACGGAGATGTCGCTGATGAGCTCCTGGACGAGCTGGTAGCCCGCGATGGGCCTGCCGAACTGCTCGCGCTCACCCGCGTACCCGACGGCTGCGTCCAGGGCCGCCTGCGCGATGCCGACACAGCCGGCCGCCACCGACATCCGCCCCTTGGCGAGGGCGGACATGGCGATCGAGAAGCCCTTGCCCTCGGGGCCCATGAGGGTGGTCGCGGGGACCCGGACGTCCTCCAGGACCACCTCGGCGGTCGCCTGGCCGCGCAGGCCGAGCTTGCCGTGGATGGTGCGGCGGGTCAGGCCGGGAGTGTCGGTGGGGACCAGGAAGGCGGAGATGCCCTTGGGGCCAGGGGTGTCGTTGGTACGGGCGAAGAGCAGCACCACATCGGCCCAGGTGCCGTTGGTGATGAACATCTTGGAGCCGTTGATGACGTAGTCACCACCGTCCCGGACGGCCTTCGTCGTGAGGTTCCCGGCGTCGGAACCGGTGCCGGGTTCGGTGAGGCCGAAGCAGCCGACCGCGTCACCGGCGGTGAGCCGGGGCAGCCACTGCCGCTTCTGCTCCTCGTCGCCCCAGGCGGCGATGGTCTTGGCGACCAGCCCGAGGGAGACGGAGACGATGCCTCGCACCGAGGAGTCACCGCGGCCGAGCTCCTCGGTCACCAGGCAGTACGCGAGGTGGTCGCCGCCCGAGCCGCCGTACTCCTCCGACACGGTCAGCCCGAGGAAGCCGAGGGAACCCAGCTTCTTCACGATCGACTTGTCGACGTTCTCCGACCGGTCCCACTCGACGACGTGCGGCGCGATGTCACGGGCGACGAAGTCCTTGGCGAGCTGCCGGACGGCCTCCTGCTCCTCGCTGAGCTCCAGGTTCATCGTTCGGCCCTCCGGTTTTAATTAGCACTGCTAGTTTAATGGCTGGGCCCTACTATGTGCCGCATGGCCCGCCCGCGCAAGCCCCTCCTCAGCAGAGACCGCATCGTCGCGACGGCGAGCGCCCTCGTGGACGCCGAGGGGCTCGATGCCGTCTCGACCCGGCGGCTGGCGGCCGAGCTCGGGGTCAGCGGGCCGTCGCTCTACAACCACTTCCGCAACAAGGACGAGATCCTCGACGCGGTCGCCGACGCCGTCTCCGCGCAGGTCGACCTGTCGATGTTCGAGGAGTCCGACGACCGCGACTGGCGCGCCGCCCTGCACGACTGGGCCGTCTCCTACCGTGCGGCGCTCACCGAGCACCCGCACATCGTCCCGGTGCTCGCCCAGGGCCCAGGCCGCCGCCCGGCCGGGCTGCGGGTCGCGGACGCCGTCTTCGGCGCCATGGTCCGCGCGGGCTGGCCGCCCGCCCAGGCCACGTACATCGGCGCGCTGATGCGCTACTTCATCACCGGCTCGGCACTCGGCTCCTTCGCCCGGGGCTTCGTGGACGACGAGACGGCGTACGACCCCGCCGACTACCCGCACCTCGGCCAGGCCCATCTGCTGGCCGACCGGCGCCAGCAGGTCGACGAGGGCGCCTTCGAGACCGGGCTGCGGGCCCTGGTCGACGGGCTCGTCATGCAGTACGAGCAACTGCCACCGGTGCGGACGGGCCGGCCGGCCCGCACCTCGGCTGCCCCGGAGAGCGCCTGACGGTCCGCGGCGGCCCGTGACAATTCGTTGGGTGCCGAAGCGTCCACCGCATAGCGTCGGCCCCATGACGACGACATCCGCCCCGGGCGGCACCGACGCGGCGCCCCGCGACTGGCCGGCCACCGCCGCGGCCTGCACCACCGTGGTGCTGTGGGCCTCCGCCTTTGTCTCCATCCGCAGCGCGGGCGAGGCCTACTCCCCCGGCGCGCTGGCCCTCGGGCGGCTGCTGACCGGTTCCCTGGCGCTGGGCGCCCTCCTGCTCGTACGGCGCGAGGGAATGCCGTCGCGCGCGGCCTGGCCGGGCATCATCACCTCCGGACTTCTCTGGTTCGGCCTGTACATGGTGGTGCTCAACTGGGGCGAGCAGCAGGTGGACGCGGGGACGGCCGCCATGGTGGTGAACATCGGACCCCTCCTGATCGCGCTGCTCGGCGCCCGGCTGCTCGGCGAGGGGCTGCCGCGCAGGCTGCTGCTGGGCATGGCCGTCTCCTTCGCGGGCGCCGTGGTCGTGGGCCTGTCCATGTCGGGGAAGGGGGGCTCCTCCGTCCTGGGTGTGCTGCTCTGCCTGCTGGCGGCCGCGGCGTACGCGGGCGGAGTGGTCGGGCAGAAGCCCGCGCTGCGGCACGGCTCGGCCCTGCAGATCACCACGTTCGGCTGCCTGGTCGGCGCGGTGGCGTGTCTGCCGTTCTCCGGGGCGCTGGTCTCCGAGGCGGCCGGCGCGCCCGTGTCCGCGACGCTGAACATGGTCTACCTGGGCCTCTTCCCGACCGCACTGGCCTTCACCACCTGGGCCTACGCGCTCGCCCGCACCACCGCCGGCCGGATGGGCGCCACCACCTACGCGGTGCCCGCCCTGGTGGTGCTGATGTCGTGGCTGCTGCTGGACGAGGTGCCCGCGCCGCTCACCGTCGGCGGCGGGCTGCTCTGCCTGGCCGGGGTGGCGGTCTCCCGGCTGCGTACGCGGACCGCTCCGCCGCGGGACAGCCCGGTCCGGCCCGTGGCGGAGCCCTCTCATGGGCCGGAGGGCCGAGCGGCGGACCTGCCGGTGGCCGGAGCAGCGCCGGACGCCCCCTAGAAGACCGCCGGGGCCCGGCTAGAAGACCACCAGGGCCCGGCCGCCCTTGCCTGCGAGCATGTTGTCGAAGGCCGCCGGGATGCCGTCCAGCGCGATCCGCTCGGTGACCATCATCGAGAGGTCGAAACGACCCGCCAGGATGTGCTCGGCCAGTACCGGCAGATCGCGCGCCGGATCGCTGTTCCCGTACACGCAACCCGTCAGGGACCGGCCCCAGTGGAAGATCTCCAGGGCGTTGAAGGTCACCTCCTGGTCCTTGCCGCCGATACCGACGACGGTGGTGCGGCCGCCCCTGCGGGTGGACTCCCAGGCGGCCCGGACGGTGGTGGCGCGGCCGACGCACTCGACCGCGACGTCCGCGCCCTGGCCCGCGGTGAGCCCGCGGATCTCGCGGGGTGTGGTGGCGGAGGCGATGACGTAGTCGGTGGCGCCCGCCCGCCGGGCCAGCTCCTCCTTCTCCGGGGAGACGTCCACCGCGATGATCTTCGAGGCGCCCGCGATCCGGGCGGACTGGAGCACCGCGAGGCCGACGCCGCCGACGCCGAACACGACGACGGACTCGCCGTCACGGACCCGTGCGCTGTGGTGCACCGCGCCGTAGCCGGTCAGCACGGCGCAGCCGAGCAGGGCCGCGTCGGTGAGCGGGATGCCGTCCGGGGCGGGCAGTACGCAGTTCGCGGCGACGACGGTCTCCTGCGCGAACGCGGCGACGTTCAGCCCGGGGTGCAGTTCGGTGCCGTCGGCCGTGCGGGCGTGGATGTTCGACGCCCCGGCCAGGGCGTTGGCGCAGAGCCAGACCTCGCCGATCCCGCAGTGGTGGCAGTTCCCGCAGGACGGCGCCCAGTTGAGCACCACCGCGTCACCGGGGGCGACATGTCCGACGTCATGCCCCACGGAGACGACGGTGCCCGCGCCCTCGTGACCGAGGACGGCGGGCACGGGGACCCGCATCGTGCCGTTGGACAGCGAGAGGTCGGAGTGACAGACCCCGGCCGCTGCGAGACGGACGCGAACCTGGCCCGGGCCGGGCTCCGGGAGCGCGATGTCGGTGATCTCCAGCGGAGCTCCGACGGCGGACAGTACGGCGGCGCGGACCACGGACTGACTCCTTGCAGAGGGGAAACGGTTGACGGGAGCCGGGATGCCGGCAGCGGGTTCGGGGGAACCGGCTCAGAACTGGAGGGACTTGGTCTGCAGATACTCGGCGAGACCGTGTGTACCGAGTTCGCGGCCGATGCCGGACTGCTTGTAGCCGCCGAAGGGGGCCAGCGGGTTGAAGCGGCCGCCGTTGATGTCGACCTGCCCGGTGTCCATCCGGCGGGCGAAGGCGACGGCCTCCGCGTCGTCGGCCGCCCAGACGGCGCCGGCCAGCCCGTACACGGTGCCGTTGGCGATCCGGAGGGCGTCTTCCTCGTCCTCGTACTTCAGGATCGAGACGACCGGGCCGAAGATCTCCTCCTGGGCGATGGTCATCTCCGGGGTGACGTCGGCGAACACCGTGGGGCTGACGTAGTACCCCGTGGCGAGCGGCGCTTCGGGGCCGCCGACGACGACGCGGGCGCCCTCCTCGACGCCCTTCTCGATGTAACCGCGCACCCGGGCCTGCTGCTTGGCGTTGACGAGCGGGCCGACCCGCTCCCCAGGCACGTACTTCGCGACGGCCGCGGTGGCGAGCGCGACGGCCTCCTCGTACCGCTCGGCATCCACCAGCATCCGGGTCCAGGCGCTGCACGTCTGGCCGGAGTTGGACATCACGTTGGCGATGCCGACGTTGACCGCCTTGGCCAGATCGGCGCCGGGCAGGATGACGTTGGCGGACTTGCCGCCGAGCTCCAGGGCGACACGCTTGACGGCGCCGCCCGCGGTGGCACCGATCCGCCGGCCGACGGCGGTGGAGCCCGTGAAGGAGACCAGGTCCACGTCCTCGTGCGCGGCGAGGGCCTGTCCGGCGACCGGGCCGAGACCGGTGACGAGGTTGAAGACCCCGGCGGGCAGCCCGGCCTCCTCGGTGGCCTCGGCGAAGAGCTGTGCGGTGAGCGGGGTGTCCTCGGCCGGCTTGAGCACGACGGTGCAGCCCGCGGCGAGCGCGGGAGCGACCTTGGCGACGATCTGGTGCAGCGGGTAGTTCCACGGGGTGATCGCACCGACCACGCCGACGGGCTCCAGCAGCACGGTGGAGTTGCCGTGCCGCTCCTCGAAGGCGTACGTCGCGGCGAGTTCGGCGTACGAGCCGGCCACCAGTACCGGGACGCCCGCGTGCACGGCCTGCGACATGGGCAGCGGTGAACCGAGTTCCGCCGTCACCGTCTCGGCGATCTCGTCGTTGCGCGCTGCCAGGACATCGCGCAGCGCGCCGATGAGGGCGGCGCGCTCGGCGGGCGGGGTCGCGGCCCAGCCGGGGAACGCGGCCCGCGCGGCCCGTACCGCCTCGTCGACGTCGGCCGACGTTCCGGCGGGGACGTGGGCGATGACCTGCTCATCGGCCGGGTTCACGACCGCGATCGTGTCCGTTCCCGCGGCGGGCCGCCATGCGCCGCCGATGTACATGCCGTCATGGGCCTTCATGGCTGTTCCTCCCGGACGCGGTGAAGGACGTGGTCGTCCGCGCCCCAAACTAGCGCTGTTAGTTTTCAGACGCCAGAGACGCCGGTCACGCCGGTCACGGAGATCGCCCGGCCGAGGCGGACCACTCCCCCCGCATCCGCCCGGGCGGCCAGGTGCCGAATCGCCCCGGGGCCCGGCGACGGCATCCGCCGGCCGGGCCCCGGGGCGGCCGCCCGTCCCCTACATGTCCAGGCCCGGTACGTCCTTCGGCAGCGGGCAGATCCGGCGGCCCTGGTGGTCGAAGACGTAGAGGTGGGCCAGATCCACCAGGAGCGGGACCTGACCCCCGGTGCGCAGCCGCATGTCGGGCCCGGTGCGCACCACGAGGTCGCTGGCCATGACCGCGGGGCGGTCGGGGCTGCGCGTGCCCGGCGCGAAGGCGGCCTCGGACGACGGTTCGTCCAGGGCGACGCCGGGGCCGCTGATGTGGGCGGTTGCACGCTCCTTGAGCCGTTCCAGCACACCGACCCCGCCCTCTGCGCTGCGGCGCCTTCGCGGGGTGCCGCGCTCCGGCCGGGGCGATTCCAGATCCGGCACCACGGCGGGCTGCGAGCCGGTGTTGAGATGGACCAGCGCCTCGTGCCCCTGGTACTCGACGTGCTCCACGATGCCGCTGAGCGCGACCTCTCCGGGGCGGGCCTGGCTCGGCGGGGCGATCCGGACCGCCTCCGAGCGCAGTCCCACGATGATGCGGCGGCCCTGCTGGATGCGCAGCAACTGGTGGTCGGGGCTGAGGGGTTCGGGCAGTGGGAGGCGCTGGCGGCCGAGATCGATCGACATCCGCCCCTCCAGCGGCGCGTGGACGACGGCCTGCAGCAGATTGATCCGCGGGGTGCCGATGAACGCGGCGACGAACACGTTCTCCGGCAGGGCGTACACCTCGCGCGGCGGGCTGACCTGCTGGAGGACCCCTCCCCGCATCACGGCGACGCGGTGCCCCAGCGACATCGCCTCGGCCTGATCGTGTGTCACATAGACCGTGGTGACACCGAGTTCCTTGGTCAGCTGGGATATCTCGGCGCGCAGATGGTTGCGGAGCTTCGCGTCGAGGTTCGAGAGCGGCTCGTCCATAAGGAACGCGGAGGGCTGGCGGGAGATGGCCCGGCCCATCGCCACCCGTTGGCGCTCGCCGCCGGAGAGCTGGCCGGGGAAGCGGTCCAGGACGCTCTCGATCCCGAGCATCCGGGCGGTGTTCTCGATGCGCTCGCTGTGGTCGAGCCGGCGGTTCTCCAGCTTCAGCGGGAAGCCGATGTTGGCACGGTTGGTCATGGTCGGGTAGAGCGCGAAGTTCTGGAAGACCATGGCCATTTCGCGTTCGCGGGGGGTGAGGTGGTTGGCCGGCTCGCCGTCGAGCAGCACCTCGCCATCGGTGACGTCCTCGAGTCCGGCGATCATGCGGAGCACGGTCGACTTGCCGCATCCCGATGGGCCCAGCAGGACGACGAACTCGCCGGGGTCGATGGAGAGCGAGAGACGGTCGACGGCACGCGAGGACCGCCCGTACGCCTTGCTGACATTGTTCAGAGTGATGGCGCGAGTCATGTGGTTCCGCCCGGGAGGATGATGGTGGAGCGGTGGGGAGCGGCAGTGGCCTGAAATTAACCCACTACGCGGGGTGAGGGAATGACTCGCGCAAAGGTTGAGCGGTACCGAGGTCTCCCGGGCCGGAAGTGCCAGGTGGGATTCCGGTTCGGGCAGGACCGGGCGACCGGGCGGGCGGGCCCGGTGACGCCGGCCCGGTGACGACCGGCCCCGTGACGACCGGCCCCGTGACGGCCAGCTCCGTGACGGCCGGCCCGGGTCAGATGATCCCGAAGAGGAGTGCGGCGCCGAGCACCACCACGGAGGTGATCGCCGCCCACTTGACGGTGAACCGGGTGTGGTCGCCGAACTCGACCCCGGCCATGCCGACCAGCACGTAGACGGCGGGCACCAGCGGGGACGACATGTGCAGGGGCTGGCCGGCCAGCGAGGCACGGGCGATCTCCAGCGGGGAGACCCCGTGCGCCGCACCCGCCTCGGCGAGTACCGGCACGACGCCGAAGTAGAAGCCGTCGTTGGACATGAAGTAGGTGAGCGGGATGCTCAGAACGCCGGTGACGAGAGCCATGTGCGGCCCCATGGCGTCGGGGATCGCGCCGACCAGCCAGGCGGCCATGTGGTCGACCATGCCGGTGCCGGACAGCACACCCGTGAAGACCGCGGCGGCGAAGACCATGCCGGAGACGTTGAGGACGTTGTCGGCGTGGGCGGCGATCCTGGCCCGCTGGTCCGGCATGTGGGGGAAGTTGACGGTGAGGGCGAGGGCCGCGCCGAGGAGGAAGAGCACCGGGATCGGCATCAGCTCCATGATCATCGCGGCGAGCAGGACGACGGTGAGCGCGGCGTTGAACCAGTAGAGCCTCGGCCGCAGGGTGGCACGGTGCGGGTCGAGGCCCTTGAAGCCACCGTCGTCGGCCGCTCCGGCGCCGGGGGCCGCGCCGTCGCCGGGGGCCGCGCCGTCGCCGGGGGCCGCGCCGTCGCCGGTACCGGCTCCGCCTGAGGCCTTGCGGACGCGGTCGTCGCCACCGCCCGCGGCGACGAGGACCGTCTCCGGGTCGGCCACCAGTGCCTCGTCGAGGGTGAGGGTGCCCAGTCGCCTGCGCTCGCGCCGGCCCAGGACGACGGCCAGCAGGAGCACGGCGAGCAGCCCGACGGCGAGCGCGGGGATCATCGGGACGAAGATGTCGCTCGCGTCCAGCTTCAGGGCGGTCGCGGCACGGGCGGTGGGGCCGCCCCAGGGCAGCGTGTTCATGACCCCGTTGGCCGTGGCGGCGACGCCGGTCATCACGACCAGGCTCATCCCCAGCCGCTTGTAGAGCGGGTACAGCGCCGAGACGGTGATCATGAAGGTGGTGGAGCCGTCACCGTCCAGCGAGACGATCGCGGCGAGAACCGCCGTCCCGACGACGATCCGCATCGGGTCCGCCCTGCAGAAGCGCAGGATGCCCCGGACGACCGGATCGAAGAGCCCGACGTCGATCATCACGCCGAAGTAGACGATCGCGAACATCAGCATGGCGGCGGTCGGGGCGAGGTTGCCGACGCCGTCGATGACGTAGTCGCCGAGCTTCGCACCCTGCCCCACGGCCACGCAGAACAGTGCGGGGATCAGGACGAGCGCCGCGATCGGCGACATCTTCTTCATCATGATCAGGGCCAGGAAGGTCGTGATCATGGCAAAGCCGAGGATTGTCAGCATGTGGATACCTAACGTTCACCCTTGAACTGCCACCGGAGCCGGCGGTTCGGACGACGTTAGGGCGCGCCATGAGGCGTTAACAAGGCGTTGACATGCGAGCAATACGAGCAAAACCCCAGGTCAAGACGTGGGTGCCACGGTGACGGGGATCCCGTTGAGTACGGCGGTGCCGGAGAGCGGGTCGAGCCGGGTGCCGTCGAGCAGTTGATTGACGTTGACGCCGGGCTGCGCCGCGGCGACCGACATCCGGGTGCCGGGACGGCTGTGCCCCCAGCCGTGCGGAAGGCTCACCACTCCGGTCCGCACGCCGTCGGTGATCTCGACGGGGGCGCTCAGCTCACCGCCGTCCGCCGTCACCGTAGCGGTGGCGCCGTCCGCCAGCCCGAGACGGGCCGCGTCATCGGGGTGCATCTGAAGGGTGCAGACGTTGGAACCGCCGCTGAGCGCCGCCACGTTGTGCATCCAGCTGTTGTTGGACCGCAGATGGCGGCGGCCGATGAGGACGAGCGCCTCGGGGTCCCTGCGCCCGGCGAGGGCGCGGCGCAGCCTGGGCAGGTCGGCGGCTATGGGTGCGGGGAACAGCTCGATGCGCCCGCTGGGGGTGGTGAGGACCTGCGGGACGCGCGGGGTGAGCGGGCCGAGGTCGATGCCGTGCGGATGCGCGAGCAGCCGTTCCAGGGTGAGGCCCTCGGGGTCGGCGCCGAAGCCGTCGCCGTACGGGCCGAGGCGCAGCATGAGGTCGAGCCGGCGTTCCGGTCCGGTGCGGCCGGTGAGCGCGGCGGCGATCCCGGCGGGGTCCCGGCCGTGCACGGATGAGTGCGGGTCGGCGACCGCCTTGCCCAGGGCCCGCTCGATGACCATGGCGTCCACCGCGCCCGGCTCCGTCCCGTGCGCTCCGGAGGCGGCGAGGACGAGCCGGGCGAGGATCTCGCTCTCGTCCATCCGGTCCGCGTCCAGGGGCACTGCGGGCCGGGTGTAGCGGACCTGGTTGCGGACGGCGAGGGCGTTGAACGCGAAGTCGAAGTGGGCGCTCTGTGAGGGCGGCGGAGGGGGAAGCACCACATCGGCGTGGCGCGAGGTCTCGTTGAGGTACGGGTCGACGCTCACCATGAAGTCCAGCCCGTCGGACAGGGCCCGGTCGAGCCGGTCGCCGTCGGGTGCCGACAGCACGGGGTTGGCGGCCAGGACGATCAGTGCGCGGATCCGCCCCTCGCCCGGTGTCACGATCTCCTCGGCCAGTGCGGAGATGGGCAGTTCACCCTTGGCCTCGGGGTGTCCGGAGACCCGGCTCGCCCAGCGCCCGAGGGCGAAACCCTTGCCGGGCGCCGCGGGCCGCGGCGCGCGGGCGGTGGCGGAGAGCGGGAAGAGGGCGCCACCGGGGCGGTCGAGGTTGCCGGTGAGGATGTTGAGGACGTCGACGAGCCAGCTGGCGAGGGTGCCGTGTTCGACGGTGCAGCTGCCGATACGGCCGTAGACGGCGGCGGTGGGGGCGGCCGCGAGCTCACGGGCGATCGCGCGGATGGTGCCGGCCTCCACGTCGCAGGCTCCGGCCACCGCTTCCGGCGAGAAGTCCCGTACGGCGTCGGCGACTTCCTCGATGCCCTGCACGTGGTCCGCGAGCGCTCCGGGGTCGGTCAGCTTCTCCTCGAACAGTACGTGGGTGAGGGCGGCGAGCAGGAGCGCGTCGGTTCCCGGGCGGATGGCGACGTGCCGGTCGGCGAGGCGCGCGGTACGGGTGCGGCGCGGGTCGACGACGGTGAGGCTGCCGCCGCGGCGGCGCAGCGCCTTGAGTTTTCCGGGGAAGTCGGGTGCGGTGCAGAGACTGCCGTTGGATTCGAGCGGGTTGGCGCCGAGCAGCAGCAGATGACCGGTGCGGTCCAGGTCGGGCACGGCGATCGTGTTCGGGTCACCGAAGAGGAGCCCGCTGGACACGTGCTTGGGCATCTGGTCCAGGGTGCTCGCGGTGAACAGGGCGCGGGTCCGCAGAGCGGCGAGCAGGGCGGACGGATAGAGGGCGCCGGCCATGGTGTGCACATTGGGATTGCCGAGCACGACACCGACGGAGTGCGGGCCGTGCTCCTGCGTGACGGCGGGCAGGGCACGCGCGATCGTGTCGAACGCCTCGCTCCAGCTCGTCTCCGTCAGGACTCCGTCCTTGCGGACGAGCGGGGTGCGCAGCCGGTCCGGGTCGGCGTCGAGTCCGCCGATGGACGCGCCCTTGGGACAGATGAAGCCATGGCTGAACACGTCGTCGCGGTCCCCGCGGGCCCCGGTGACCGCGGTCCCCTCGATGGTGAGGCTGAGCCCGCAGGTGGCTTCGCAGAGGGGGCAGACGCGCAGGGCGGTGCGGGTACTGCTGGGGTCGTGCGACATGGGCCCTCCCCGGGGCGGCGGCATCGATGGCGCGGGTACGCGGGCGCGCGGGCAAGCACGGCCGAGCATACCGACCGGTACGCATGCCGGGGAGGTGTTGCGGCGAGGAGGTTGCCGCCCGTCCACTCACCTTGCTGCCCGTCCACTCACCTTGCTGCCCGTCCACTCACCTTGCTGCCCGTCCGCTCACGCTGCCGCCCCTCCACTCACGGTGTGCGCGGTCGCCTCAGTCCAGCACTCGGGCGAGGTAGGACCGCAGCAGCACCCGGGTCTCGGCGACGATCGCCCGGTCGCCGGACGGGTCGGTGCGGAAGGCGAGCTTGAGCAGGGCGTCGGTGGCCTCCACGCAGACCAGGATCGTGCGCAGCAGGTCCGCGTCGGATGCGCGGCCCAGGTGCCCGGCGAGGAGGTCGGTGAGCCGGCTCGCGACCCGGTGGTTGGCGTCGTCGGCCGGGTCCTCGTCGGGGGCCGGTGCGCCGAAGTCGACGAGCGCGAAGCCCGGGACCGAGCGCTTCATCGCCAGGTACTCGTCGAGCACGGCGTCGATGGCGCGGCGCCAGTCGGTGGCCGGGATGGTGGCCAGCCGGGCGGTGATGCGCTCGGCGTAACTGTCCAGGTTGCGGCGGGCCAGGGCATCGGCCAGGGCGCGCTTGTTGGAGAAGAACCGGTAGACGGAGCCGATGGGGACCTCGGCGCGCACGGCCACGGCCCTGGTCGAGAGCTGCTCGTAGCCGGTCTCGTCGAGGAGTTCGGCACAGGCGTCGAGTATCCGGGCGAGGCGCTCGGCGCTGCGCTGCTGCACGGGGGCGCGACGGAGGTTCGTGTTCGCATGGGGCACGGACTCCATGATGCCGTGGGCCTCCTCCGCCCGGCATAAAGGTGCGCGCGGGTCTCGGGCGATGAGCAGGGACAGCCCGCCGATGGTGTACGCGACCATCAGGACCGGCAGCGGGAGCCGGCCGGCCGTCGCACGTCCGGGCGGGAAGAGCCGTGCGGAGCGGTCGTGGGCGGCGACGACACCGACGGCCGTGCCCACTCCCCCGCCGGGGCCGGCAGCGAGGCCCCTCCTCGTAGCGGCCGGGCAGGATCGCGATGTTCCTGCCCGGCGCCGTGACCGCGTCGACGTCCTACCGGCGGAGAGTAGAGCATTGTTCAACTTATACAACCCCCCATGCACCACGAATGCCGTTGACTCGCCCTCCTTTGATTCCTACGGTTACCCATAGGATTCCTTCGGCACCTGGAGCGCACATGAGCGGCATCGAGCAGGCGAGGAAGACGGCGGAGGGGCTGGAGCATTCCGCCGGTTTCGGAAATGAACACAGCTCGGAGGCGGTGCCCGGGGCGCTGCCGCACGGCCGCAACTCGCCGCAGCGCGCGCCCCTGGGGCTCTACGCGGAGCAGTTGAGCGGCTCCGCCTTCACCGAACCGCGCGCCCACAACCGCCGCTCGTGGCTCTACCGGATCCGCCCCTCCGCCGCCCACCCGCCCTTCGTCCGGATCGACAACGGGGCCGTCCGCACAGCGCCGTTCACCGAATCCGTGCCCGATCCCAACCGGCTGCGCTGGGATCCGCTCCCGGAGCCGGCCCCCGGTACGGACTTCCTGTCCGGCCTGTGGACGCTGGGCGGCAACGGTGACGCCGGGCAGCGCACCGGCATGGCCGTGCACCTCTACCACGCCGACTCCGCCATGAAGGACCGGGTGTTCAGCGACAGCGACGGCGAGCTGCTGATCGTCCCCGAGCACGGCGGACTGCTGATCCGGACCGAACTGGGCCTGCTGCGCGCCGAGCCGGGCCATGTCGCGCTGATCCCGCGCGGTGTCCGCTTCCGGGTCGAGCTGCTCGACACGACCGCCCGCGGGTACGTCTGCGAGAACTACGGACAGCCCTTCGTCCTCCCCGAGCTGGGCCCGATCGGTGCCAACGGCCTGGCCAACGCGCGGGACTTCCTCGCCCCGGTGGCCGCG
This sequence comes from Streptomyces sp. NPDC127177, assembly GCF_042672475.1. Classification (NCBI taxonomy): domain Bacteria; kingdom Bacillati; phylum Actinomycetota; class Actinomycetes; order Kitasatosporales; family Streptomycetaceae; genus Streptomyces; species Streptomyces sp. NPDC127177. The sequence continues at coordinate 27,980 of NZ_JBHXUW010000062.1, read as the reverse complement.
TTCGAGGACGTCGAGCGCCCGGTCGAGGTGGTCAACAAGTTCTGCGGCAACCTCTGGTCGGCGACGTACGACCACTCCCCGCTCGATGTGGTCGCCTGGCACGGCAACCACACCCCGTACGTCTACGACCTGCACCGCTTCAACGTCATGGGCTCGATCAGCTACGACCACCCGGACCCGTCGATCTTCACGGTGCTGACCTCGCCGTCGGACACCCCCGGTCTGGCCGGGGTCGACTTCGTGGTGTTCGCGCCGCGCTGGCTGGTCGGCGAGGACACCTTCCGGCCGCCGTACTTCCATCGCAACGTGATGAGCGAGTACATGGGCCTGATCGAGGGCGCGTACGACGCGAAGACGGCCGGCAAGGGGGGCTTCGTGCCCGGCGGCGGCTCGCTGCACAACATGATGTCGGCACACGGCCCGGACCGGGAGACCTTCGACCGGGCGAGCGCGGCGGAGCTGAAGCCGCAGAGGATCGACGACGGTCTGGCCTTCATGTTCGAGACCCGCTGGCCCGTGACCGCCACTGGTCAGGCGGCGGGCGCCGGACACCTCCAGCGCGGCTACGACGACGTGTGGCAGGGTCTGAGCCGCAACTTCAGGCCGTAGCGGCGGGACCCCCGTGCCAGTGACGACGAATGCAGGTGACCAGGTGCCGCAGCCCCCTCCGAAGCCCCCCGCGCCCCAGGGGGCCGCCTTCGCGCCCGACTCACTGGTCCTGAACCGCAAGCTGCCCCTGTGGTACCAGGTCTCGCAGTCGTTGCGGGCCTCGATACTCGGCCGCACCCCGGACGCCACCCTGCGGCTGCCGACCGAGGAACAGCTCGCCGCGCACTACGGCGTCAGCGTGCTGACCATGCGCCAGGCGCTCAAGGAGCTGGAGACGGAGGGGCTGATCAGCCGGCACCGACGGCGCGGCACGTTCATCGAGCCGCGCGCCCGCCGGGTTTCGCCGGTCCGGCTGATGGGCTCGATCGACGCGATCGTCGCCCAGCAGTCGGGCGAGCGGACCACACTCCTCGATCACGGCCCGGCCCCCGTCCCCGGCGATGTCGCGGAGTTCTTCCCCGGCTGCGCGGAGGTCGTCGGCTACCGGCGGCTGCGGTCCGAGGAGGACAGCGGCGAGCCCACCAACTGGGCCCGGAACTGGATCCATCCGGAGGTCGCGGCCGGGCTCGATCCGGCCGACCTGGAGCGCTGGCCGATGACCAAGGTGCTGCGCGACCGCGTCGGCGTCCGGATCGCGAGGATCACCGACACGGTCGAGGCCCGGCTCGCCGACCCGGTCACCGCCGGACTGCTGCGGGTCCCGCTGCTCAGCCCGATCCTGTACTACACGGGCGTGACGTACGAGGAGAGCGGCCGGGTGGTCGATGTGGCGCAGATCCACTACCGGGGCGACCGGTTCTCCTTCTCGGTCACGGTGGAGGCGCACTGACACCACGTCGGTGCCGCCCGTCGCGGCCCGTGTGCGAAGGCGCCCTGACGCCGGTTCCCGCGGCGCCGTTACGATGCCAAGGAAGGCGGCAGACGTGGCGACGGGGAGGACGACACGGTGGCAGACCCGGCGGCCGGCTCCGGCGCGAGCCCGGACGGCCCGCTCCTCGACGACCTGATGCCCTGGTCCGTACGGCCGTTGCGGACCGGACGCCCCTGGGTGACGGCGCCGGACGCGGCGTCGCTCAGGGCCCGCTGGGAGCGCCTCGTACGGGCCGGGGACGCCGAGCGTGAGCGGCTGTTCGGCCCCACCCGTTCGCGCACTCCGCGGACTCCGGTGGCAGCGCTGCCCGGACAGACCGCCGGGACCGGCCGGTTCGCGCGTGACCCGGGCCCCTGCCCCGAGCCGGTACGGATCCTGCACGGTCCGTTCGACGAGCAGTGGCTGCTTCCCGACCACCGGCTGATCGACGCCGCCAGGCCCGAACTGTGGCGGGTCGCCGACGGGCACCAGATCTTCGCCGTCGAGCACGGCCGCGTTCCCCAGGACACCGGCCCCGCCCTGTCCGTGACCGCGCTGCTGCCCGACGGCCACTCCCCCGCGGGCCGCCCCGGCCGGATCCGCCCCCTCTACCGGCGTCCCGGCGGCCTCGAACCCAATCTGGCACCCGGGCTGCTCGCCCTGCTGCGCGACCGGCACGGGGACGGGGTCTCCGCGGAGTCCGTACTCGCGTGGATACTCGCGGCGGCCCGTCACTCACCGGCCGGCTGTGTGGTGCCGCTGCCCGCCGAGCCGGCCCACTGGGCGGCGGGGGTGGAGCTCGGGCAGGAGCTGCTGCGGCTCCAGCTGCGCGGGGCCCGCGGCGGGGAGCGGCCGCGGCTGCCCGGCGGGCGCCGCCCCTACGTGCGGGCCGCGGTGCCGCCCGTTCCGCCGGCCCTGACGTACGACCCCGGGGAACAGGTGCTGACCCTCGGCACGGGCCGCATCTCCCCGGTGCCCGAAGGGGCGTGGGAGTTCCGGGTGGGGGACGTACGGATTCTGGAGCTGTGGTTCGAGCGGCGTACGGCGGCGGACGGGGCGGAGGGACTCGATGCCGTAAGGCCGCGGGCCTGGCCGCAGGAGTGGACGTCCGAGCTGCTGGAACTGATCACACTGCTCGCCCTGCTCGCCGAACTGCGGCCCCGGCAGGACGAACTGGCCCACGGCCCCTGGATCGGCACGGATGAGCTGCGTGCGGCGGGCGTGCTGCCGGTGGCGGCGGCGGTCCGGCGGCCGGCCTCCGTGCTCGACCACCAGGAGGAGGGCCCGGACGGCCAGTTCGCGCTGCTGTGACGGGACAGCCGTCCGTCAGCCGCGGTCGAAGGAGTCCAGCACCCGGGTGAGGGCCCGGTCGAAGACCCCGTCCAGGTCGATCGGACCGGGGTCCTCGGCGAAACCCGCCGCCATCCGCGGATACTTCCCGGTGGCGATCTGGCTGATCAGATAGCCGGTGCGGGCGGCCTGCTCCTGCTCCTCGGTCCAGGGCAGCGAGCGGCTGCGCTCCGCCGTGGCGATCTCGTTGGAAACGTAGGTGGTGACCACGCCGTTGACCATGGCGATGAGTTCCATCTTCTCGCCGAACCGGGCGTCGATCCCGTCCAGCAGGCTCAGCGTGTACTCCAGGTAGCGCAGGGCGTTCGGGCTGAATCCGTACACGGGCGACATCAGCCGGGGCACCCAGGTGTGGCGGTGCATCATCTCCCGGGCCTGGTGCGCGAGGACGATGAGGTCGGCGCGCCAGTCACCGGAGGGATCCGGGTACTCGTAGCCGCCGCTGACCGCGTCGAGCATCAGCTCGTGCAGGTCCTCCTTGCGGGGCACGTAGTTGTACAGCGACATCGTGCCGCAGCCCAGCTCGGCCGCCACCTTCCGCATCGACACCGCGTCCAGGCCCTCGGCGTCCGCGATGCGCACGGCGGCCGCCGCGATGTCCGCACGGCTGAACGCGGGCCGGGGCCCGCGGCCCGCCCGCTCGGGACGCGCCCAGATCACTTCGGGTACAGCGGGTCGCCCCACCATTGATCATCACCTCGACCACCATGGTAGTTACGTACGCCGTACGTAGTGCGGTACGGTTGCGATATGAAAACTACGTACGCTGTACTTAGTGAAGGTCTGGAAAAGCGCTATGGCGAGGTGCGGGCACTGCGCGGCCTCGATCTGGCCGTGGCCGAAGGCACCGTCTGCGGAGTACTGGGTCCCAACGGAGCCGGCAAGACCACCGCCGTCCGGGTGCTCACCACGTTGACCGCGCCCGACGGCGGCAGCGCGCGGGTCGCCGGGCACGACGTGGTGCGCGGGGCCGCTGCGGTGCGGGCGGCGATCGGCGTCACCGGGCAGAGCGCCTCGGTCGACGGCGAGCTGTCCGGACGGCAGAATCTGCGGCTCTTCGCCAGACTGCTCAAGTTCCGCGGCGAGGCGGTGCGCGGCCGGACCGAGGAACTCCTCGAACGCTTCGAGCTGGCGGACGCGGCCGACCGGCCGGCCCGCACCTACTCCGGCGGCATGCGGCGCCGGCTGGACCTCGCTGCCAGTCTGCTGGCCCGGCCGCAGGTGCTGTTCCTGGACGAGCCGACCACCGGCCTCGACCCGCACAGCCGCAACCAGATCTGGTCCGCGGTACGGGAGCTGGCGGACAGCGGCACGACCGTCCTGCTCACGACGCAGTACCTGGAGGAGGCCGACCAGCTGGCGGACGACATCGTGCTCGTCGACAGCGGCCGGGCGGCCCACCGGGGCACCCCCGCCGAACTCAAGGCGCAGATCGGCAGCTACGCCGAGGTGGTCGTCGGCCATCCGTCGGCACTCGCCCCGGCCGCCGCCGTCCTGGACCGGCTGACGGGCGCCGAACCGGTCCTGGACCACGACCGCCGCACGGTGGGCGTCGTCGCCTCCGACCCCACGCTCACCCTGCCCCGGATCGTGCGCGAACTGGACGCCGCGGGCGCGGCGGTCATCGACGCGAGCCTTCGGCCGCCCACCCTCGACGAGGTCTTCCTCAGACTGACCGGCCGCGGCACCGGCCCAGACGTCCCACCGGTGAAGGAGATGGCGGCATGAGCGGCGGCACACTCACGACGGGACGGCCCGCACCGGGCACCGCGAGAAGCGCCAACACCCCGGTCGCGGACGGACTGGCCGTCCTGGGCCGCCATCTGCAACGGATCAAGGCCTCACCCGGCGTACTGATCCTGACCCAGACGATGCCGATCACGATGCTGCTGTTCTTCGGGTACGTCTTCGGCAGCGCGCTCGCCGTGCCCGGCCAGGAGTACCGCGCCTTCCTGGTGCCGGGGCTGCTGGCGGCCACCGCCGCGAACGGCATCATGACCGGGATGTTCCAGTCCGCCCAGGACTGCCACCGGGGCGTGATGGAGCGCTTCCGCACACTGCCGATGAGCCGTTCCGCGGTGCCGTTCGGACAGACCGCGGCCGATCTGCTGACCACGGCCGTCGGGCTGGTCCCGCTGATGCTGGTGGGTCTCGCGGTGGGCTGGCGGGTCGAGGGCGGTCCGGCCGCCGCACTGGGGGCTTTCGGACTGCTGCTGCTGTTCCGGTTCGCCACCTCATGGGTGGGCTGCTGGCTCGGGCTGCTGATCCGGGACGAGGAGGCGGCCGGCCAGGTGGGCGCGTCCACGTTCATCCTGCCGCTGCTCTCCAACGCGTACATCCCGACCGGCAATCTGCCGGGCTGGCTGCGCACGCTCGCGGAGTGGAATCCGATCAGCGCAGTCGCCGCGGCCGTCCGCGATCTGACCGGCGACGCCGCACCGGCCGCCGATGCCGCGTGGCCGGTCGCCCATCCGGTGGCCGGGACGCTGCTCTGGTCGGCGGTCCTGCTCGCCGCCGCCGTGCCGCTGGCGGTACGGCGGTACGCGCGCGGCGGCGAGTGACGGGGCGTAGGGCGCTCAGCCGGGCAGTGCGGCGGGTTGGTCGAGCGCGCCCAGCAGACGGACGAAGCTCGACTCCAGGAAGACGCCGAGCTCCGCGAGAGCATCCGGTTCGTCGAGCGGCCAGCTGGTGACGGCCTCCTCGGCGAAGGCCATCCAGGCCCGCGCGGCGACGAGCAGCCGAGGTGAATCCGGCATCCCCAGCCGCCGCTGCCCCTCCTCGACCCGCCGGGCCAGGGTGGCGCGGGTGGACTCGACGATCTCCTCCACGGCGGGATGGCTCCCGGCCGCGCCCCGGACCAGCGCCAGATAGACCTTGCGGTGCTCCGTGACGTACACCGCGAATCCGGCGATGAACGACCGCAGCCAGGGGACGGGCTCCAGCGAGGGGTCCGGTTCCGTGGCCGCGGCGAAGTCGTCGCACTGCCGGCGCACCACCGAGCGGTAGAAGTCGCGCTTGGAGTCGAAGTAGTGGAAGAGCAGGCCACGGGATATCCCGGCGCGGCGTGCCACATCGTCGGTGGAGAGCTCGTCCAGCGAGCGATCGGCGAGCATGTCCACGCCAATCGATACCAGCTGCGCCCTTCGCTCGTCGGGGCTCAGGCGCGCGGCTCGCTTCTCGGGCATGCGGCCAGTCTAGAAGTAGTTCGGGACCGAATTACCTAGACATCCACGTCACCGCGGAGCAGACCACCAGCACGGCCACGGCAGGCGCCTCACGCGGACATGGCGACGCGCCACTGCCGACTCCGGGGATGACGGAAGAGCGGGCAGCAGCGCGATACCTGGACCGGGCCGTCGGGTCAGCGGCGGCTGCCGAAGAGAGAGCGTCGCAGCCGTCGCAGCGGCGCGAAGAGCGAGACCCGCGCGCTCTTGCTCCGACGCGTGTGCGCGGCGTCGCGCGAGGTCAGCTCGCGCATCAGCAGCGTCGCTTCGGCGGACTCGCGCTGCGGGACGACAGGGCCGCCCAGCACCGCGAGATGGCGGTCGAGGCGCGAACTCGTCGCACCGCTCCCGCAGGTAATAGCAGGCACTCGCGCCCTGCTGCGCACCGTTATCTGTTCCATGTCACTCCCCACCCGTACGAGGGCACCCGGCCCGGGCAGGTTAACCCTATCCCCCCGCGGCGACACTCGTGTATCCCGGTCACAGGATTGAGCACACACATACGGAGGTTGACGACCCTTCTCCGAATCCGCCCGATTCCAGGGCGAGTTGGACAGATCATCAAGGGCCGGGTGTCCAGCGACGGTCAGGCGGCCGAGTTGAGGACGGGCAGGTAGCCACCGGACTGCCCGGCGGCGAAGGGGTGGTACGACTCACCGATGTTGAGCACGTTGAGGCTGTGCAGCCAGGCACTTCCGGAGCAGATCTCGTGCCCGGTGAACTTCCCCGCGACATCACCGAAGGTGAAGCCGTGGTCAGCGGCGCGCTTGGCGGTGGCGGCGTTCAGATAGTCGGAGGCGCCGTTGATGGCGGCGCGCACCGTGTCGCTCAGGCCGACGACACAGCTGCCGCCGATCTTGTAGAAGCGCGGGTAGCCGAGGACGACGACATGGGCGGACGGCGCCTTGGCGCGGATCGCGCCGTACACCGAGTCGAGCTTTCCGGGCAGCGTGGAGTCGACATAACTGCGCGCGGTGGCGATCCGGTTGAGACAGGTGGCCTCGGACTGGAGGACACAGGTCGTCATGACGTCCGAGAACCCGGCGTCATTGCCGCCGATGGAGATGGAGACGAGGTCGGTCGAGGAGTTGAGCGGTCCGAGCTGACCGGCGGTCACGTCGCCGGTACGCGCCCCCGAGCAGGCGGTGAAGGCGAACGAGGCGGGCGAGTTGGCCGCCGCCCAGAGCGAGGGGTAGGCGAGGGTACTGCGCTTACAGTCCCCACTGGAGCTGATGTAGCTGCCCGAGCCGACACCCGAGGAGTAGGAGTCGCCGAGGGCGACGTAGTCGACGGCCTGGACGGACGGAGCGGCGTTCGCGGTGGCCGCCCCTGTCAGGGCGATGACGGCACCGAGCAGGAGCGAGGACGAGAACGCCACGAGTCTGGACATTTTCATGAAATCTCCCTTGGACCGACCAGCAGGATCTCTGCCACATACGTGGTAGCAGCAGCGGCGGTGATTCCGGAAGTGTGCATGCCAAGTCCATCGGATGACCTTTTCGCGCCCGTCCCCTGAGGAGGCGTCACTCCGCACCCCGGCCCGGGGTGGGCAGGTGACGAAACCCGGGTGCGCCGGGTGCCCCCGTGCCGGATCATGTGCGCCATGCCTGCCAACCCCGAGTCAGCACTGCCGATCCGGCTCAACGTCGACGACAGCGACTCCCCGTCCGACGTCGTCGACGCGCTGTTCCTCGGCCGTTTCGCGACGGGCGAGCAGCCGTACTCGCACAGCTCCTCCCTGGACCGGGTCAGGACCGGGGCGACGCTGCTGCCCCCGGCAGCCAAGGTGCTGCGCGCCGCCCGTGACGACGACCGCAGCGCCACGCTCGCCGAGGGCGAGGGCTGGACGCTGCTCGTCTCCCGCTGGCACCGCGGCGCCGACGTCACGGTCACCGCCACCACCCCCGAACTGGCCCAGAAGGTCCTGGACCAGGCCACGGAAGGCGCCCAGGACGAGCCCGAACCCCAGCCGGACAACGTGACCATGGGCTTCTGGTACGTGTCGCCGCGCCGCGGCCCGTACCGCACGACGCGTCAGATCGCCGCCGGCACCTGGGACGAGGTCCGCCCCAACTACACCGCGCCGGTGGCCGACGCCATGGACCGGCTGATGAAGGTGACCCCGGACGACATCGCGGGCCGGCTCCTCCTGCTGCACGGCCCGCCGGGCACCGGCAAGACCTCGGCGCTGCGCACCCTGGCGCGGTCCTGGCGGGACTGGTGCCAGGTCGACTGCGTGCTCGACCCCGAGCGGCTCTTCAACGACGTCGGCTATCTGATGGACATCGCGATCGGCGAGGACGACGGCACGGCGAAGGGCCGCTGGCGGCTGCTGCTCCTGGAGGACTGCGACGAGCTGATCCGCGGCGAGGCCAAGCACACGGCCGGCCAGGCGCTGTCCCGGCTGCTGAACCTCACGGACGGGCTGCTGGGCCAGGGCCGCAACGTGCTCGTGGGGGTGACCACCAACGAGGACCTGGAGCGGCTGCACCCTGCGGTCGTCAGGCCCGGCCGCTGCCTGGCCCGGATCGAGGTGGGCCCGCTGACCCGCAAGGAGTCGGTGGCCTGGCTGGGCACGGACGAGGGGCTGGGCCGCGACGCCGCCCACGAGGGCACGACGCTGGCGGAGCTGTACGCACTGCGCCGCGGCACGAGCCCCGCATCGGTCCCCAGACAGGAATCGGGCGCGGACGCGGGCCTGTACCTCTGATACCTCTGATACCTCTGACCGGCTTCAGGCCCGCACGGTCAGACCCGTGCGGGCCTTCGAGGACATCTCCTCGGCCCGTCCGGCGATCGGGGACGGAGCGTCCCGCCGGACCACGGCACCACGCACGCCACCCGCCTCACCCCTCGTACACCGCCCGTACCGCGTCCTCCGCCAACTCCCCAGCCCGGGCCCTCGACACCCCCAGCCGCCGCACCCGCTCCGCGTACTCCCGCGCCGCGGACGCGGCATTGCGCTCGGCGGCGTCCCCCGCGGCGGCCACGAACGTACCGTTGCGGCCCCGCGTCTCGATCACTCCGTCCGCCTCCAGCGCCCGGTACGCCTTGGCAACCGTGTTGGCGGCGAGGCCCAGCTCCTCGGCGAAGGCGCGTACGGTCGGGAGTCTGTACCCGACCGGCAGCGCGCCGGAGCGGGCCAGTTCGGAGATCTGCGTACGCAACTGCTCGTACGGGGCGATGCCGGCATCCGGGTCAACGGAGATCTTCATGGTCACGGCCCGATTCTCCCCCACCGCCGGAAATTCGGAGGCGCCCGGGGCCGAGTCGTGGATAGCGTCCGGCCCATGACTGTCATCGTGCGCGATTTCCGGCCGGCCGACGCCGAGGACTGGGTCAGGGTGCGTCGCGCGGCGCTCCCGTTCATGGTCACCACCGCGGAACGGGTCGTCGCCGAACTGGTCTCCGCCCATCCGGCCAAGCGGTACCGGTTGCTGGTCGCGGAGGAGGACGGCGAGATCATCGGAACGGCCCAGGTGGGCCTGGCCCATGAGAGCCCCGAGCCCGGACAGTCCTTCTGCAACCCGTACACCCATCCGGAGCGGACCGGCCGGGGAGCGGGCGGCCTGCTGCTGCGCACGGCCGAGGAGTATCTGGCCCTGGCCGGTGCGACCTCGGTCTACACCTGGGTTCTGGACACCCCCGGCAACCGCTCGTTCGCCGAGAAGCGCGGCTACGAGCCGAGCCGTCCGGCGCACTTCCTCCACCTCGATCTGGCCGGCGGCACGCTGCCGCCGCGCCAGGAACTCCCGGCCGGTGTCGAACTGCGCACCGCCGCCGACTTCGCCGACGATCCGCGCCCGCTCTTCGAGGTGGACGCCGAGACCACGGCCGACGAGCCCAGCGACACACCGGCGCGGCTGACGGACTACGAGGAGTGGCTCCGCGAGACCTGGCGCAGCCCGGGGCTCGACCACGCGCTGACCTCCGTGGTGGTCGCCGACGGCGAGGTGGTGGCGTTCAGCGCGGCGGAGACCGACGGGGTGGACCGCTACTGGTCGGGGATGACCGGCACCCGGCGCGCCCACCGCAACCGTGGGCTCGCGAAGCTCGCCAAGAACGACTCGCTGCACCGGGCGCGCGCCGCCGGGTACACCGACGCCTTCACCGGCAACGACGCCGACAACGGCCCGATGCTGGCGGTCAACCGCTGGTTCGGCTACGAGATCTGCGCCACGGAGGTACGTCATGTCCGCAGGACCGGCTGACGCCGCACTGACCGTCGTCCTGGTCAAGGCGGGGAAGACCAAGATCCGCTACCCGGCCGGTCTGGTCGCCGACGACGGCACCCGGGTGACGGTTCGGGCCCCCTGGGCCTCCCCGCGCGTCCGTGACTTCGGCTTCGTCCGGTTCGAACCGGGTGATGTGCTCACCGAGCACTACTGGCGCGACGCCTGGTTCGCGGTGAAGGAGGTCCGCACCGGCGCGGGCGAACTCAAGGGCTGGTACTGCGATGTGACCCGGCCGGCGGTGCTGCGCGAGGGTGAGCTGGTCGTCGAGGACCTGGATCTCGATCTGTGGGTGTCGGCGGACCGCTCCGACGTGCTGCGCCTGGACGAGGACGAGTTCGGGGAGAGCGGGCTCGCCGGACGCGACCCGGCGGCGGCACGTGCCGCCGTGGAGGCACTGGACGAGCTGGAACGCCTCGCCCGCACACCGGAGGGCTTCGCCGGCCTGCTGGGCTGACCCCGGCCTCCCTCCGGCCTGCCTCCCCGGCCGACGGGGCCCTCAGCCCACCACCAGCTCCACCTCGTACCCCGCCGCGTCCTCCAGGTACGCGGCCACGTGCTCGTCTCCGCCGGCGTGCGGATGGCGGTCCGCGAAGAGGAGCCGCCAGCCGTGGTCCGGGGCGCGGGCCACCAGGGCGTCCAGAGCGGCCCGGTCCGCCACGTGGAACGCCAGGTGGTTGAGGCCGGGACGGCGCCGCTCGTGCGCCCCCGGAGCCAGGTCGGGCGACTGCTCGACGACCACATAGCTGTCGCCCCGCCGCCAGCTGCGCCCGTGCGCCCACTGCTGGTACGGGACATGGCCCAGCTCGCCCAGGAGCCAGCCCCACCCGGCCGTGGCCGCCGCCAGATCGGGTACCCACAGCTCGATGTGGTGGACGCGCCCGGTACGGACCCCGCCGGCCGGCAGCGGGACCGCGCGCCGGGGCCCGTGCGGTTCGTACGCGACGGTGTCGCCGTCCTCGTGCCAGTGGATCAGGAAGTGCTCACCGGCCCGGTAGCCGTCGAGTCCGGCGCGGCAGTACGCGACCATGTCGTCCGGCAGGGCGTCCAGCGGGAACCAGCCGAGCTCCGAGCACTTGTCCGGTTCACGGTTGTACGGCGGCCGGTCCGGATCGAACTGGGCCTCGAAGAACCAGCCGGTCCTGGAGGCGCCGGCGGGCGCGCGGTGCTGCATGACCAGGGCCACGCGCAACTCCTCCGGGGCGAGGGCGATCCCGATCTCCTCGGCCGCCTCGCGGATCATGCCCTCGCGGACGTCCTCACCGTCCTCGACGTGCCCCGACGGGGCGTGCAGCAGCCCGTCCGCGTACCCCGTACCGGCCCGGCGGGCGAGCAGGACCTCGGAGCCGCGACGGAGGATCAGATGGACATCGACGACCTCGGTGTGCCGGCGCGGCGGTTCGGCGCGGGCCACCAGGGCGTAGCGCTCGTCGTCGACCTCCCTGCCCCAGAGGTCGCGGTCGCCGGAGAGCCGCTCGTGGTGGACGCGTTCGGTGAACGGGGCGAGCAGCGCGGTCAGTTGCCCGGCCGACAGCCCGACCCCGTTCCACACGCCCTCGATCAGCACCAGCCTTCCACCGGGCCGCAGCAGGCCGAACCAGTGCCGCAGGGCCTCGGCGGGGTCGGGCAGCAGCCACACCACGTGCCGGGCCAGGATCACGTCGAACTGCTGCCTGCCGACCGGGGGCCGGGCCGCGTCCCCGACATGCACCTCGGTCCCCGTCCCGGCCAGCTTGGCGCGCGCCTGCTCCACCATGCGCGGCGACCGGTCGACACCCGTGACCCGGTGCCCCTGCCCGGCGACGAGCAGCGCCAGGCTGCCGGTGCCGCACCCCAGATCGAGCACCTCGGAGCGCTCCCGGGGCAGCCAGCTCTCCAGCCGCCCCGCCCAGGCGTGCCTGACCACGGGGTCGAGCAGACCGTGGTCGGGCTCCTCGTCGAAGGAATCGGCGGCGGAGTCCCAGTCGATCGTCGTCATGCACCGATCGTGCCATCCGCCACCGACAGCGGTACGGGCCGGCCGATGCCGACGTCCGTTCTTAATCGCTTCCGATGCCCTCCTTAAGACCGTCATAACGATCGCCACCAGGCCCTTTTCGGGCCGGGGCGGAGGCAGATCAGCGGCTAGCTTGCTGTTCCCGGGCCCCCGGCACACGTTCCGGGGCGCCCCGCACCCAGTCGTGGACCGCCGAAGGAGTACCACCACCATGGCCGTCATCACCACCGCCCGTCGCAGGGCCGCCGGTATCGCCGTGCTCGGTGCGGCACCGCTCGCGCTGACCGTTCTGGCCGCGGCCCCGGCCGCCGCGCACGGCTCGCTGTCGGACCCGGTCAGCCGGGTCTCGGCCTGTTTCGCCGAAGGGCCCGAGAGCCCGAAGTCCGCGGCCTGCGTGGCGGCGGTCGAGGCGGGCGGCACCCAGGCGCTGTACGACTGGAACGGGGTCAATATCGCCAACGCTGCCGGCAACCACCGTCAGTTGATCCCGGACGGCAAGCTGTGCAGTGCGGGCAACGACAAGTTCAAGGGGCTCGATCTGCCGCGCGCCGACTGGCCGGCGACGAAGCTGGCGGCGGGCAGCCACACCTTCCGCTTCCGGGCCACGGCCCCGCACAAGGGTTCGTTCGAGCTGTATCTGACCAAGGCCTCCTACGACCCGGCGAAGCCGCTGAAGTGGTCGGACCTGGCGGAGAAGCCGTTCGTCACGGCGACCGACCCGGAGCTGGTGGACGGGTCGTACGTCTTCGACGGCACCGTGCCGCAGGGCGCGGGGCGGCAGCTGATCTACACCGTCTGGCAGCGGTCCGACTCACCGGAGGCGTTCTACGCCTGCTCCGACGTGGTGTTCGACGGGGCCGCGGGAGGTGCGTCCGCCTCCGCCCCGTCCGAGCAGGAGATCACCGAGGGCGAGGCCGAGTCGTCGGTCGAGCACGGCGGCCACGGTGACGACGACGCCGCTACGGGCGCGAAGGTCACCGAGGCGGCCGACGCCCCGGAAGCGGCCGGCACACCCGCCGCGGCGGCCAACGCCCCCGAGCCGGACAGCGCCTCCGCCGCACCCGCCGCGGCCGGCGCGAACCTCGCCGAGACGGGTGGCGGCGGCAGCACCTCGTACCTGACGATCGGCGGTGCTGCCGCACTCGCCGTGGGCGCGGCCGCGCTGTTCGCCTCGGTCCGACGCCGGGCGGCGTCCGCCGCGCGGCACGGCCGCTGAGCGGGCGGACGGCCCCGGGCACGCCCGGGGCCGTCCGGTCCTGACTGCCTGACTACCTGACTACTCGACGGCCGAGGCGCAGGTGGTCGGGCTGGCGTGCGCCGGGTCCAGCGCGTTCGCCACCTCGTGGTAGGCGACCCGGTCGATGGTCCCGATCGCCACGTGCTCGGACAGATCGGCCGGGCACAGGTCCTGGAGCAGGACGTTACGCACGTCCGGCCCGTCCAGGAACTGGGTCCGGTACGGGGTCACGACCTCGTCGTACCTGGTCGCGATGACGGTGTAGTGGACTCCCGGCACGGTGTCGGGCAGGGAGTTGAGCTTGGTGACGAAGGGCGATCCGGCCACCTGGTCGGCGAGTCCGGGGGTGCCGGAGTTGAGCAGGTCCCCGGCGCCGGGGAAGTACGGCAGGAGTTTGGTCAGGCCGAGGAGGGTGGTGCCGTGGTTGTCGGGCGCGAGCCCGATCAGGGCGTTCACCTTCGACGAGCCGCCGAGGAACTTCAGGTAGTAGTTCGGCATCATGCCGCCCTGCGAGTGGCCGACGATGTCCGCCTTGGGTGCCCCGGTGGAGGCGAGCACCTTGTCGACGAAGGTGGCGAGCTGCCCGGCCGACTTCTCGATCGGGCCCAGGCCGTTGAAGACCGGCACGCCGGGGAGCTGGCCGTAGTCGAGGGAGTAGACGCAGTAGCCCCGGTTCACCAGGTAGGGGGCGAGGACGAGCCAGTTGTCGACCGAGTTCCCGAAGGTTCCGTGGACCAGGACCACGGGCCGGGGGTGGGCTGCGGAGGGTTTGCAGGAGTAGTCGTTCCAGCCACTCGATGTGGCGGCGACGGTAGTGGGGGTGGCTGCAGCGGCAGTGGCCGTGGGGGTGGCGACTGCGGCGACGGCGAGGAACAGTGCGGCGAGGGTTCTGCGCGCTCGTGGGGTCCGCGGCGCACGGGTCCAGGGCAGCATCGTGTGTTCTCCTTGCGGCTCAAGGGAGTTGCGATGTCTTTGCACCCTGCGGCCCGGACCACAAGTTCTGACGTGTTCTATGTGCTCATGCCAACTTACGCACGAGTAAGGTTTCCTGGGAAGTTACGCGTCGGTAAAAATTGACGCGGTGGTAACCGTAGCTTCAGGACAGCCCGCCACCGGCGGTTCAGGCGGCGAGTCGCCCCGGCATCACGGCCTGCGGTCCGAATCTGGCCCGCAGCCGGTCCGCCACCGCCTCGATCCGCCGCGCCCGTTCGTCCACCGGGTCGAAGGTCAGCTGATGAGCGGCCCGCCCCGCCTCGCCGAGCCCCTCCGCGCGCAGGGCCATCCCCCGCACCCGGGCCCGTTGCAGTCCGAACGAGTCATGGATCCGGTACGCGAGCGCGGTGAGTTCCGCGGAGTGCGCGGTGGGCTCGCGGAGCGTACGGCTGCGGGTCAGCGTCGAGTACCCGGTCCGGTCGGCATAGCGGACGGAGACCGCGAGCGAGCGGCACACCTGCCCGTCGCCGCGCATCCTGGCCCCCAGCTCCTCGGTGAGCGACATGAGCGCGCGGCGCTGCCGCTCGCGGTCCAGCTCGTCGCGCGGGAAGGTCCGTTCGGCGGCGACCGACCGGGCGGCGGCGTTCGGCACCACCGTCGTACGGTCGATGCCGCGGGCCCGCTCCCACAGTTCGCGCCCGGTCCGCACCCCGGTGATCCGCTGCAGGGTGCCGAGCGGGGCGGCCGCGATCCGGCCGACGGAGTCGAGGCCGTATCCGCACAGGGTGCGGGCCGTCGCCGCCCCGACACCGTCCAGCGCGGCGGCCGGCCGGTCCGCGAGGAAGGCGGCGGCCCCTCCGACGGGCACCACGAAGGTCGTCCCGGGCACGGCCCGCCGCGCCGCCATCCGTGCCAGCATCGGGTTCTCGGCGGCCCCGATCGCGCAGTCCACACCGTGCAGGGCCAGCGCGCGGACCCGGATCACCGCGGCCAGACCTGCCGCGTCCCGTCCGAAGTAGCGCAGCGCGCCCCGCACATCGGCGAGCGCCCCGTCGGGCGGCGCCGCCTCCACGACCGGGGTGAACGAACCGAGCAGGGCCAGCAGCCCCGCGTAGCCCGCGCCGTCCGGGGAGCCGCCGCCGACCCGGCGGAACCGCAGACAGAGGATTCCGGGCTGCTCACTCATCCCGCGCTCCCCGGGCTCTGGTGCCACAGCTTCCTTCCGGTGGGCGCCCCCTCACCGGGCGGCTGCAGGTCGGACCAGGGGTTCATCTCGTAACCGGTGGGCATCCGGATACGGCGGCCGTCGTCCCCGTCGGCCGGCGCCCCGTCCGGTGCGTGACCGTCCTCCTCCGGCTCGGGCTCCTGTGCCAGCCGGGCCGCGACCGCGTCGAGTCCGCCGGTCCGCCGCAGCTCGGCCAGCTCGGCGAGATTCCAGGCGGCGGCCCCCACCACGCTCAGGCTCCGCGGCCCGCGCCGCTGCACCACCCCGCGCACCAGGAGCAGCCAGGAGTGGAAGACGGTGTACGCGCAGTCGGCGTGGCTGTCGTCGAAGAACGCCAGGTCGACCAGGCCCGTGCCGTCGTCCAGGGTGGTGAAGACGACCCGGCGCCCGGAGCGGACCGGCGGAGTCTGGGTGGCCGCCTTGGCGCCCGCGACCAGCACGGTCTCGCCGTGCCGCGCCTCGCGCAGCCGCTTGGCCGAGACCGCGCCCAGCTCCTCCAGGAAGGCGTGGTGATCGCTCATCAGATGGCGTGAGACATCCATGCTCAGCACACCCAGTTCGGCGCTGAGCCGTTCCGCCTCGTTGAGGTCGGGCAGGCCGATGGAGCCGGTCCGGTGTCCGCCGCCGAGCGGGAGCTGGGCGCCCCCGCCGCCGGAGCCCGCGCCCCGCTGGGCGCGGTGCAGCTCGGACAGGTGCAGCAGCAGATCACGGCGGTTGGCGCCGAACGCGTCCAACGCGCCCACCTGGGCCAGCCGTTCGGCGGCCGGCTTGCCCGGGCGGGCCCGCTGCCAGAAGTCCAGCAGTGAGCTGTAGGGCGCTCCGGCCTCGATCCGGGCGACCTCGGCCGCGCTGATCCCGTGGACGTCCGAGAGTGCCAGCCGCAGTCCCCAGACCCCTCCCCCGTCATCAGACACCAGTTCGATCCGATGGGCTGCCGCCGACCGGTTCACGTCCAGTGGCAGCACCGGCACCCCACGCCGCCGCGCGTCCGCGAGCAGCAGCCTCTTCGGGTACATCCCGGGGTCGTGGGTGAGCAGTCCGGCGTAGAAGGCCGCCGGGTGGTGCGCCTTCAGCCAGGCCGACTGGTACGTCGGCACCGCGAAGGCGACCGCGTGCGCCTTGCAGAACCCGTAGCTGCCGAACGCCTCGATGATCTCCCAGGCGCGGGCGATCACCTCGGCGTCGTACTTCCTCGCCGCGGCGTGCCGGGCGAACCAGATTCTGATCCTGCCCTGCGACTCGGGGTCGGAGAGCCCGCGCCGGACCCGGTCGGCCTCGTCCCGGCCGCAGCCGGTCATGATGTCGACCATCTCGATGATCTGCTCGTGGAAGACCACCACTCCGTACGTCTCGCGCAGCGGTCCCTCCAGATCGGGGTGCGGGTAGCGGACGGGTGCGCGGCCGTGCCGGGCCTCGATGAACGGCCGCACCATGTCGGCGGCGACCGGTCCGGGCCGGAAGAGCGATATGTCGACCACCAGATCGTGGAAACCGGCCGGCTGGAGCCTGCCGATCAGATCGCGCTGCCCCGGCGACTCGATCTGGAAGCAGCCCAGCGTCTCGGCGGTCCTGATCAGCCGGTACGTCTCCGGATCGCCCGGCGGCACGGCGTCCAGGTCCACCTCCTGTCCCGAGGCCCGCTTCACCTCGGTGACCGCGTGCGCCATCGCCGACTGCATCCGTACGCCCAGCACATCGAGCTTGAGCAGCCCGAGGTCCTCCACGTCCTCCTTGTCGAACTGCGACATCGGGAAGCCCTCGCCGCTGGTGGGCACGACGGGGGTGCGGCGCAGCAGCGAGGCGTCCGAGAGGAGGACTCCGCACGGGTGCATGGCCGTACCGCGCGGCAGTGCGTCCAGCGCCTCCACCAGCTCCCACAGCCGCCCGTACTTCTCCTTCGTCCGCGCCACCTCGCGCAGTTCGGGCAGTTCCTCCATGGCCGCGAGGGCGTCGCGGGCGCGGATGTGCGGGAAGGCCTTGGCGAGCCGGTCGGTCTCGGCCGGGTTCATGGAGAGCGCGGCGCCGACGTCCCGGATGGCGTGGCGCACCCGGTAGGTCTCGGGCATGGAGACGGTGGCGACCCGTTCGGCGCCGAAGCGGCCGATGATCGCCCGGTAGACGTCGAGGCGGCGGGCCGACTCGACGTCTATGTCGATGTCGGGCAGCACGAAGCGGCGCTTGGACAGGAAGCGCTCCATCAGCAGCCCGTGCTCGACCGGGTCGGCGTGGGCGATGCCGAGGAGGTGGTTGACCAGGGAGCCGGCCCCGGAGCCGCGTGCGGCCACCCGGACCTTCATGTCCCTCACGTCGTCCACGACTTGAGCGACGGTCAGGAAGTACGAGGCGAAACCGTGGTGGGCGATGATGTCCAGCTCGTGGTGCATCCGGTCCCAGTAGCCGGGGCGGCGGTCGTAGCCGCGCAGCACCATGCCCGCGGCGGCGCGGGAGGCCAGCACCCGCTGGGCGGTGCGGCGGCCCGCGCCGACGAGGTGCGGTTCGGGGAAGTGGACGGAGCCGAGGCCGATGTCGCCCTCGGGGTCGACGGCGCAGGCGTCGGCGGTGTGCCGGGTCTCCGCGAGCAGCCGGGCCCCGGCACCGGGGCCGAGTCCGGCGGCGGCGGTGATCCGCTCGGCGGTCTCCGCCATCGCGCGGGCGTCCTTGAGCCAGCGCTCACCGCTGTCGAGCGGGGCACGGCGCGGGTCGACGGGGACGAGCCTGCGGGCCGAGTCGAGCACATCGGCGACCGGGCCCTGCCCCGCGTCGGCGTACCGGACGGCGTTGGTCAGCACGGCCCGTATCCCCTGTTCGGCCGCGAAGCCGACGGTACGGGCGGCGAGCCGCAGCGAACCGGGGCCGGTGCCGTCCCGTCCGTGGTGGACGGCTTCGAGCCGCAGGTCGTCGCCGTACACCTCCCGCCAGGGGGCGAGCAGGACGGCGGCCCGGTCGGGGCGGCCGGCGGCCAGCGCCCGGCTCACCTCGGAGGCGGGGCCGAGCAGCACGGTGAGCCCTTCGGCGGGCAGCGAGGACCGGTCGAGCAGGGGCCGGCCACCGTCGGGGACGGCGGCATGGGCGGCGGTGACGAGGCGGCACAGTTCGGCCCAGCCCTGTGCGCCGTCGCGGGCGAGGAAGGTGACCCGGGGAGCGGATTCATCGACAAAGGCACCACCGCGGGCCGGGGTCCGCAGCCGGTGCGTGCCCCCGCCGCCCCCCGCAGGTCCGGCGGGGGCCACCGCGAGCTCCACCCCGAAGAGCGGCCGTACGTCCGCCCGCCCGCAGGCCTTGGCGAACCGGACCGCGCCCGCGAGGGTGTCGCGGTCGGTCAGCGCGAGGGCATCCATTCCCCGCTCGGCCGCGCGCTCGGCCAGCCGCTCCGGGTGCGAGGCCCCGTACCGCAGGGAGAACCCGGAAACGGTATGCAGATGCGTGAACCCTGGCACCCGCACCTCCTGGACCGATCCGTGAACACCACCCCCTCGCTCTCCACCATAGACCAAGTTCGAACATTCGTGCGATACACGAGATGCATGCCACCCTCAGCCATTCGGCCCGGCCCCGACTGCGTGGACGACGGGCGGCCCGGACCGTGGGGGCATGACTTTCGCTGACGAGGTGAAGAGAGCCGTCACTCCACGGGCCGCACTGCTCGTCATCGGCGTACTGGCGCTGCAACTGCTGTTCATCGCGTCGTACATCGGGGCACTGCACAAGCCGAAGGCGACGGACGTCCCCTTCGGGGTCGTCGCGCCCCAGCAGATGTCCGCCCGGCTCCTCACCGAGCTGAAAGATCTTCCCGGCGGCCCGCTGGACCCCCGCACGGTCAGCGACGCGGCCGCCGCCCGCAGACAGATCCTCGACCGAGACATCGACGGCGCCCTGATCGTCGACCCCCGGGGCACCGAGGACACCGTCCTGGTCGCCTCCGGCGGCGGCACCGTCCTGGCCACCTCACTGACGAAGATCATCACGGAGGCCGACCGCTCCCAGCGGCGAACGGTGCACCCCGTGGACGTGGCCCCGGCCTCGGGCCAGGACTTCGACGGGCTGTCGTCCTTCTACCTGGTCGTGGGCTGGTGCGTCGGCGGCTACCTCTGCGCCTCGATCCTGGCGATCAGCGCCGGCAGCCGCCCCGCCAACCGTCAGCGCGCGGTGATCAGGACCGGGGTCATGGCGCTGTACTCGATCGCGGGCGGAATCGGCGGCGCGGTGATCATCGGGCCGATCCTCGGCGCGCTCCCCGGATCCTTCTGGGCGCTGTCGGGTCTGGGCGCGCTGACCGTCTTCGCGGTCGGCATGATCACGCTCGCCCTGCAGGCCCTCACCGGCATCGTCGGCATCGGCCTGGCCGTCCTGCTCGTGGTGATCGCGGGCAACCCGAGCGCGGGCGGCGCCTTCCCGCTCCCGATGCTGCCGGACTTCTGGCGCGCGATCGGCCCCGCGCTGCCGCCGGGGGCCGGGACGTGGGCGGCGCGCTCGATCGCGTACTTCAGGGGCAACGCGGTGACCGGATCACTGCTGGTGCTGTCCGCGTGGGCGGTGGTGGGCACGGTCGTCACCCTGCTGATGGCGATGCGGAAGAAGCCGGAGGCGGCGGGCGCCCCGCTCGCGGGCGCGG
Organism: Streptomyces sp. NPDC127177; assembly: GCF_042672475.1. Taxonomy (NCBI): domain Bacteria; kingdom Bacillati; phylum Actinomycetota; class Actinomycetes; order Kitasatosporales; family Streptomycetaceae; genus Streptomyces; species Streptomyces sp. NPDC127177. Next base: position 7,712 of record NZ_JBHXUW010000062.1, on the reverse strand, counting down.
TGGACGCCGGCGGGCGCGGCTCGACACCGGCCTGACGGCGATGCGGCTCCCGGCGGCCTGCCGGGTCGGACGCTGTCGCGACGGCGGCGGCCGGCCGCGTTCCGGCGGACCGGAGCCGCTCAGCGCAGTACGGCCGCCAGCAGGTCCGACCCCAGTGCCGTCAGATCGGGCAGATTGACCGTGTACCGGACGTAGCGGCCCTGCCGCCGGGCCGTGAGCAGGCCCGCGCGGCGCAGGACGGCGAGGTGGCGGGAAACCTCCGGGGCCGAGAGTGCCCAGGCGTGGGCCAGCTCCCCGGTGGTGTGCGGTCCGCGGGCCAGGGTGCGCAGCAACCGCAGCCGTACCGGATGCGCGAGCGCCTCCAGCCGGAGCGTGACCGTCTCCAGCGATACCGGCTCCGGCGGACTCGGCTCCGCGACGGGGTACTGCACCACCGGCTGCCACCCGGGGGCGTAGACCGCCACCAGGTGCGGGCGGCCGAAGACGCTGGGGAGGAAGGTGACGCCGGCGCCGTTGGCGGTCGTCGCACTGTCCTGCAGCTTGTCCACGATGATGCCGTTGCCGTCCGGTGCCAGAGTGACGGCGCCGGAGACCGACGCGAGTGCCGCCCCGACTCCCTGGTGCTTCAGCAGGTCGTTCTTCAGGCGCAGGTCGGTGGCGAGCCGCACGGCGACGTCCGCCCAGGCGGCGTCGAAGAAGGCCTCGGCGCACTGTTCGAGGGTGTGACGTACCCGCGCCCGCACGGCTGCCGGGTCCGCGAGCAGCCGTTCCGCGAAGGCCTCCTGGAGCGCGCCGCGGGCCTGCGCGAGGTCCAGGGCGCGCTCGCGCGCCGTCGCGTCGGCGAGCGGTGACGGCGCGGCGAAGTGGACCCGGTTGCTGCCGCACGTGGTGATGAGCGCGGCGGTCACATAGGTTTCGTCGTCGATCCGGTCCACATCGTCCAGTTCGTCGGTGAGGGTCGACCGGGGGCGAGCGGGAACCAGGAAGTCGGCCCGTGAGGAACGCCAGAGGAACTCCGCCTCCCTGAGCCGCTCGGCCAGCTCCGGCCGCAGCCCGGCCCAGACGTCCCCGGCCCAGCCGGCGAGCTGGGGGTGGTGCGCGGGTTCGGCCAGCACGTGCAGCATCGCGGTCAGCTCGGCCAGGGGGGAGGCGGCGAACCGCAGCCGCCCGGACGGCCGGCCGCCGATGTCGATCCTCAACGTCATTCCCTCATTCTCACCGGCAGGACGGCCGACGACCGCGTCGGTTGACGGTCTCCGTCAACCGGCACAGCCGGTCCGGCGGCCGAACGCACCGTTGACGCCATGGCAACCACCACCAAGATCCAGCCGCGCGCCCTCGTCCGGGCCTCCGGCGGCCCCCGCTATGCCGTCGCCCTGCTCGTGGACGCGCTCGGCACCGGCCTGCTGCGGCCCTTTCTGCTGCTCTACGGGGTGACGGTGCTGAGGCTGTCCGCGGCGGCCACCGGCATCGCGATGACGGCCGGCGTCGTCGTGGGTCTGGTGTGCATGCCCGCGGTGGGCCGCTGGCTGGACCGGGGCGCACGCAGCACGGTCGTGGCGGCGTCGATGCTGGTGCGGGTGGTGGGCGTGGCGCTGCTGCTGATCGCCCCGGCCGGGCACGTCTGGCTGTTCGCGACGGCGGCGCTCTTCCTCGGCATCGGCAACCAGGCATGGCCGGCCGCCCATGCGGCTCTCGTCGCCACGGTCGCCCACGGCCGCGAACGCGACGCCGCCCTCGCGGGAGGCCGCGCCCTGCGCAACGCCGGCCTGGGCGCGGGCGCCCTCCTCGCCACCGCGTGCCTGGCGGGCGGCGCGACCGCGTTGCAGGCGCTGGCCGCCGTCACCGGGCTCGCCTATCTCGCCGCGGCGGCCCTGGCCCGGTCGGTCCGCCTGCGCACGCGTCCGTCCACCGCACCGGCCGAGGACCGGGCCGACGGGCCCGCACCTCGGATGCGCGTGCTGCTGGCCGCCAACGTGATCTACGTCTTCTGCCTCAACGTCCCCGAAATCGCTCTGCCTCTCGTCCTGTTGACGCAGACCCACGCCTCCCCGATGTGGTCGGGCGCCATCTTCGTGGCGAACACGGTGCTGGTGGTCACCCTGCAGGTTCCGGTCACCGTCCTGATGTCCCGCTTCTCCCGGCGGGCCGTGCTGGCCCTTGCCGGCGTGGTACTCACCGCGTCCTACCTCGGCTTCCTCGCGGCCACCGCGCTGGGGCACGGCTGGGTCGCTCCGGCCGTCGCCGCGGTGTCCGTGGTCTGCACCATCGGCGAGATCATCTACGCCGGCAGCGCCACCGCGCTCGTCACCGCGCTCGCCCCGGCCCATGTCCTTGGACGCGCCCTCGCCCGCTTCCAGCTCTCCACGGGCTTCGGCCTGGCCGTCTCCCCGGCGGCCATCACCTCCCTCGCCTCCCACGGCTCGGCCGCACTCTGGGGCAGCCTCGCCACTGCGACGCTCCTGTCCGCCTCCGCCGTTGCCACCGAGAAGGATCTCCGCCCGCCGTCCGTCCGGGCCGACTGATCCGTAGCGCCACATTTCGTTCGAATGCTCTTCAACCCCCGACGCCCACACCAATCCTTGGTGTCCAATTGACGCAACAGCTAGGCATTGACAGGTGCATGACGGCATCCTTAGTCGATCTCGTGTGATCCACGAGACGCACGACCGCAACAACTCCCCTAAAACGCCCGGAGGTTACTCATGCGTCGCCGCTTCGCCGCCACAGCACTCGCCACGGCCGCCCTGTCGCTCCCCCTCGTCCTGCTGCCCGCCACATCCGCCTCGGCCGCCCCCGCGGACAAGCCTCAGGTCCTCAGCTCCTGGACCCAGACGAGCGCCTCCAGCTACAACTCCTGGAACGCCGCCCGCAACAACCAGGGCGCATGGTCCGCCTACGGCTTCGACTGGTCGACGGACTACTGCAGCTCCTCGCCCGACAACCCGTTCGGCTTCCCCTTCCAGACGGCCTGCGCCCGCCACGACTTCGGCTACCGCAACTACAAGGCCGCCGGCACGTTCTCCGCCAACAAGGCCCGCATCGACTCCGCCCTCTACGAGGACCTGAAGCGCGTATGCGCCGCCTACTCGGGCGCGAAGCTGACCTCGTGCAACTCCACGGCCTGGACGTACTACCACGCGGTGGACATCTTCGGCGTCGCACCGGCGAAGGCGGGTGCCGGCAGACTGCCCCAGTCCGCCTGACCGGAACCGCCACTCGGAGGCCCGGGCCACGGCCCGGGCCTCCGCCCGGTTCGGCCGACGGACTCCGCATGAGCAGTTCCTACGGGTCCGTCACCCCTGAGCCGGTCCTCGATGACGGCGCGCCGACCACGAAAGGCACGTGGGTGCGCGTCGGCAAGGAGACACCGCGCGAATGACCCGCGCGGCACCGGGCCCGCCCCACCATCGAGGAGCCGGCTCCGGGCTGACCGGCCGGACCGAGCAACCTCACCATGCTGTCGACAGGTCCACCTCCGCCCAGACCGCCTTGGTGTACGCGTCGCGGACCGTGCACCCCCAACGGTCCGCGTAGGCCTCCACCAGCAGCAGGCCACGGCCGGATGCCGCGTCAGCGGACGCGGGGCCGACCGCCGGCCTGGGCGGCAGCCGCTCGGGGCGGGTGTCCGTCACCTCGATACGGAGGGCGCGGGGCAGGAGGAGAAGCGTCAGCCGGAAGTCGCGGCCGGGGAGCCGGCCGTGGGTGATGGCATTGGCAGCCAGCTCCGCGGTGACCAGAGCGACGGTTCGGGCCGCGTCGGAGTCGTACGGGCAGCCGCACCACTCGGTCAGCTGCTGAACGGCGAGGGTGCGGGCCAGACGGGCGCCCCGTGGAGTGCCGCTCAGACGAAGGCTGAACTCGGGGGCCGGGCACCGAGCCTCCTGGGCGTTCTTCTGTTGGTTCACCCCGTCATCGTGAAACCCCGCGCACGTCGCTGACCAGGTCCGACGGCCGTACGGAGGTGAGCCGGTACGGGACCGGTGAAAGCGCGCCACCCCGAGTTGTACGGGTCTTGTACGGGTGCTGTACGGGACGGGAGCCGTATCCCAGGAAAGGGCTCATCCGTTGAACCTTGCCCGGCCGTAATGGAGTTGAGCGAGGCTACGGATGGCTGCGGGCGGGCACGAGCGGGCGGCGGAAGGAACGTGAAGGCGCATGCGTGATACGCGGAACGGCCGGGCGGCGAAGGCGAAGCAGGAGAGCGAACTGCCGGGCGTGTGGGTGGCCTACGGCAAAATCCTCCAGCACCTGCGGAAACGGGCCGGGTTGAGCCAGCCTGCCCTGGGGGACGCCATCGGCTACTCCCTGGAGCAGGTCGCCTCGGTCGAGCAGGGGCGGCGGCCGGCGAAGGAGGAGTTCACGGTCGCGGCGGACCAGGTGCTGGATGCGGACGGGGTGCTGGAGGTACTCCAGGACGATGTGGACCGGGCCAAGCTCCCCAAGTTCTTCCGCAACTTCGCCCTCATCGAGGCGTCGGTACTGAGCCGCTTCTCGTACGACCCGCTGCTGGTGCCGGGCCTGTTGCAGACAGAGGCGTACGCGCGGGCGGTGTTCGGCGGCCACTGCCCGCCGTTCAGCGACGAGATCATCGACCAGCACACGGAGGCCCGGCTGAGCAGGCAGAAGCTGCTGACCCGGAATCCGCTGGCGGAGTTGTCGTTCATCATCGGGGAGGAGGCGTTGCGCGATCCGGTGGGCGACAGCGAGGTAATGCGCGCCCAGTGGCAACATCTCTTGTCGGTCGGCAGGTTGCGTAATGCCGAGATTCAGGTCATGCCTGCCGGACTCGGGTTCCATCCAGGGAAGAACGGGCCCTTCGTGACGGTCCAGACGAAGGAACTCCGCCACCTCGGCTACTTCGAGTCGCAGGGTGTCGGGTGCGTCGTCAGTGATCCGGCAGAGGTCAGCTCGTTCGGATTGCGATATGGCAAGCTGCGATCGCAGGCCCTGAACGTCGAGGCGTCTGCGCGGCTCATCGAACGGCTGGTGGGAGAGACATGAGCGTGGAGCAGGAAACCGGGAACGTCGAGAAGCTGCGTTGGTTCAAGAGCAGCTACAGCGGATCGGACGGCGGTGACTGCGTGGAGGTGGCCGCCGGTGCCGGTGCCGTGTACGTACGGGACTCGAAGGTCACGGGCGGCGGGCCGGTGCTGCGGGTCGGCCGGACCGGGTGGGCGGCGTTCGTGACGCTCGCACGGGGATAGAGCGACACGAAACGGCCCCCGGCATGAAGCACTGCCGGGGGCCGTTCGTCACTGCACGGAGACGGTCGAAACCGTCAGCCGATCTGAGCCCCGGTGGCCGAAAGCGCCTCCGGCACCGGCTGGAAGAACGTCTCGCCTCCAGCGGAGCAGTCGCCGCTGCCGCCCGAGGTCAGGCCGATCGCCGTGTCACCGGCGAAGAGCGAGCCGCCGCTGTCACCGGGCTCGGCGCAGACCGTCGTCTGGATGAGCCCGTTGACGATGTCGCCGTTGCCGTAGTTGACCGTGGCGTTCAGCCCCGTCACCTCGCCGTCGTGCACCTGGGTGGTGGAACCGCTGCGCGTCACCGTCATACCGACGGTCGCCGCGCCCGCCTTGGTGATCTTCTGGGTGGAACCGTTGTACAGGTCCACCTCGCTCGGGTGCGCGGTGGACGAGGTGTACTTCACCAGGCCGAAGTCGTTGTCGGGGAACTCCGACGCCGCGTTGGTGCCGATCACCGAGCCGCCCTGCGTCGCCGACCAGCTGGTGATCGCGTCGGTGCAGTGCCCTGCGGTCAGGAAGTACGGCTCGCCGCCCTTGACCACGTTGAAGCCGAGCGAGCAGCGCCCGCCGTTGCCCCAGATCGCGTCGCCGCCCGCGATGAGCGCCTTGAACTCACCGGCGGACTTCTTGAGCTGCGCCTTGCCACCCAGCGACTCGACCACCGAGGTGAGCTTCTGCAGATCGGCACCCTTGACCGTGCGGTCGGCCGTGACGACGACCTTGTTGCTGACCGGGTCGAGGGCCCACGAGGTGCCGCGGATCGAGGCCTTGCCGGCCAGGGTCTTCTGCGCCGACTTCAGATCGGCGAGCGAGTTCTGTACGACTCTGGCCTTGCCGCCCGCCTGCTGCACCTGCTCGACCGCGGCCTGGTCGACCACGTTCATCACGAGGCTCTTCGACTTGGCGTCGTAGTAGGAACCGGCCGCGTCGCTGCCCAGTTCCTTGCCGAGGCCGGTGGCGAGCTTTCCGGCCGCGTCGGCGGTCAGCGTGCGCGCGGTGACCTGGGGGGTCGACTCACTGGCGTTCGCGCTCTGGAACGTCGCACCCGCTGCGACCAGGGCGACTACCGCCGAACCTGCGAGCACTGCACGCTGCTTGGATATGCGTCGATGCTTCAACTTCGACCTCCTGTGGGGGCCGTGCACGGAGGATGTGGGGTCGTCCGTACACGGAGGTTGAGGCGCCCACTATTCCGACGGAGCAGGTAGCACACAAGGTCGACTTCAGGACGCACACACGACGCCACCCCTTCGACCTCACCTCGTTCACTTATCGGGGGTCGACCCTCACCGTTGCCCTCCCGTCCCCTTCCGCGAACACCCCGTGCGACGCGGGGTCAGCAATGGGTGAGGACTAGTCCTGTCCGGTATTCGCCCTTGCACGTCCGGTTGCCGGTACATCCGGCGGGATCCGCCTCCGCGCGCCCCCTTCGAGCGCTCCCGTAATCGCTCAACGCACTGTCCCGATACGGGCCTTGATGGTCCATCATCGAAACAGTGCGGGGAAAGTCGGGCACGTCGTGCCCGCGTGGATACGAGGAGGCACGGAGTGCGCAGTCGGGTGCGCGCAACCGACGGACGGCAACTGGTGGTTGAGCGACTGGGGGATCCACGTGGCAGACCCGTCTTCCTTCTGCACGGAATGCCGGGGAGCCGGCTCGGTCCGGCTCCGCGCGGCATGGTGCTGTACCAGCGCAAGACCCAGCTCATCACCTACGACCGGCCGGGCTACGGCGACTCCGACCGGCAGCCGGGCCGTTGCGTCGCCGACGCGGTGGAGGACGTCCGGGCCATCGCGGACCATATCGGGCTCGAACGGTTCGCCGTCGTGGGCCGTTCCGGAGGTGCCTCCCACGCCCTGGCCTGCGCCGCGCTGATGCCCGAACGGGTCACCCGGACCGCCGCTCTGGTGGGGCTGGCCCCCTGGGACGCCGACGGTCTCGACTGGTTCGAGGGGATGGCCGCGTCCAATGTGCTGGCGTACACCACGGCGGCCGCCGATCCGGACGGGCTCGCGGAGTCGTTCATCTCACGGTCGGCGGTGATCAGGAACAACCCGGTCCGGCTCATCGACGACCTTCGCCGGGAGCTGACCGACTCCGACCGGCTGGTGGTCAACGACGCCGGAGTCCGTTCCATGCTGTTGCGCAACTACCGTGAGGGGCTGCGCACCTCGGCATACGGCTGGATCGACGACGCGCTCGCGTTCAGCCGCCCCTGGGGGTTCGACCCGGCCGACATCACCGGTCCGGTGCTGCTGTGGCACGGTGAGAAGGACGTCTTCTCACCGGTCGGGCACACGCGCTGGCTGGCGAGCCGCATCACGGGCTCCACCGTCGTGGTGGAGCCGACGGCCGCGCATTTCGACGCGCTGCACGCCCTCCCCCGGATCCTCACCTGGCTGCTCGACACGGACGGCCGCTGAGCAGCGGAGGGCGGTGACGGGCGGGAGCGGCCGGCGAAG